>CAZTVU010000010.1:30039-45758 GCA_964617025.1 uncultured Planctomycetales bacterium
CTCGCCGCCCGGCCGTTTCTATCATGTTGCGTTTGCGCCGGCCCGTTTCCCGGGCGCGCCGTGGCCGTTTGACTCAACAAAGGAGACGTAGGTTGGCTCTGAGCAATGGGTTTTCCAAGCACCTGTTTACATCGGAATCGGTCAGCATGGGTCACCCCGACAAGGTGGCCGACCAGATCTCCGACGCCATCCTGGACAGCCTGATCGCCGTCGATCCGGATGCCCGCGTGGCCGCCGAGACGCTGGTCACGACCGGCCTCATCGTGCTGGCGGGCGAGGTGACCGTGCACAACGCCGCGGCGGAGCGGGCGCTGGCCCGGGTCGATGAGACCGCCCGCGAGACGGTCCGGGAGATCGGTTACACGGACCCCGAGATCGGCTTCGACTCGCGGAGCTGCGCCGTTCTGCGGGCGCTCCATTCGCAATCCGAGGACATCAGCCAGGGCGTGACGGAGGGCAAGGGCCTGCACCGCGAGCAGGGGGCGGGCGACCAGGGCCTGATGTTCGGCTTCGCCTGCAACGAGACGCGGTCGCTGATGCCGCTGCCGATTCAGCTCGCCCACCGATTGGTCGAGGCGTTGGCCGTCGCCCGCGAGAGCGGCCGGATCAAGTGGCTGCGGCCGGACGGCAAGAGCCAGGTCACGGTCGAGTACGAGGAGGGGAAGCCCTGTCGGCTGGACACCGTGGTGTTGTCCACGCAGCACACCGAGGAGGTGGTCGATCCCCGGACGCGGAACATGTCCGACAAGGCCCGCCGCATCCTCATCGAGAAGATCATCAAACCGGTCGTCATGGCCGAATGCCCGACGCTGTGGAATAACCGCATCAAGTTCCACATCAACCCCACCGGCCGCTTCGTGACGGGCGGGCCGCACGGGGATTCCGGTCTGACCGGCCGCAAGATCATCGTCGACACGTACGGCGGCCGGGGCCGCCACGGCGGGGGCGCCTTCAGCGGCAAGGATCCGTCGAAGGTCGACCGCTCCGCTTCGTACATGGCCCGCTACATCGCCAAGAACGTGGTCGCCGCGAAACTGGCTGACGCCTGCGAGGTCCAACTGGCCTACGCGATCGGGGTGGCCGAGCCCGTCAGTGTCCTGGTCGACACGCAGGGGACCGGTCGCATCGGCGAGGAATCCCTGTCGAAGATCATCCGCGACGTCTTCCCGCTGACGCCGAAGGGCATCATCAAGGAGCTGAAGCTCAAGCGCCCGATCTACAAGGAGACGGCGCGCCACGGCCACTTCGGCCGCACGGGCCCGGGCTTCACCTGGGAGCGGACGGACAAGGCGGCGGTCCTGAAAAAGGCGGCGGAGCGGTACAGCTCCTGCTTCTGACGGCTCAACGGTGGCGGCCGTCCGCGGGCGGGGCTTGCGAAGGGCGCCATTGCGTCGTAGCCCTTTTCAGGACTTTCGATGATGTCCGCCGATTTCTCGTCCCCCCGACAGGCTTTTCCGAAGACGATCCGGCCGCGTTCGGGCGTGTCCGGCGATCCGCGTCACGTCATCCATCGTCCGTCGGCGCCTGTGGACTGCGGTGGCAACGCCACCGCTTTGCCTCGGGCGGTCTGCCGCACGCCGGGGCGGTTCGGCTCGCCCCAGGGAAAAAGCGGCGGCAAGGCCGCCGCAGTCCAAAACGCGCGGACCGCGCCGTGCGAAACGGGCGGCGCGGCCGTTGCCCGAGTCAAAGCAGAGGCAGAGTCTTCCAGTGCAACCGGCGAGCAAGACGCGCGAATCTTCGGGTTGCGGCCGAAGGCTGCGCGGGGGTAAGCTGGTCCGCCGGCGCAGGTGCGGGTCCGCGCCGGTCATCGCCGGAACACGCCGGCGACGGGCCGTGGTGACGGCCATCCCGACATGACTTTCTCGCTTTTTCGCTTTCCCGCTTTTTCGCTTTCCAGCTTTGCAGAATGCGACGCTGGAGCCCACGGGTGATCCATGCTGACCATCGAGAAGACCCCCGGCACCGTTCTGATCTGCGGCGAAGGCCGGCCGCTGCTGCACTATCGCATGGACGGCCGCGACAGCAAGCCGTACTTCGACCTCGTCGCCCTGCCGCCGACGGCGAGACGCCGGGCGGGCGAGAACGTGATACTGGCGCGGCCGCACGATCACGTGTGGCACTTCGGGCTCTTTTACGCTCAGAAGTACGTCGACGAGGTGAACTTCTGGGAGAGCGAGCTGCTGGCGAAGAAGGGCGAGCCGCACGGCCGATGCCTCCCGAACGGCGAGGCGACGGTCCGGGGCCTCGACGACGGCGGCGTGGCCTTCGCCCACGACGTCCGATGGGTGACGCACGCGGGCGAGGTCTGGATCGCCGAGCGGCGCGAGATCCTCGTCCACCCTCCGGCCGGCGACGGCTATCGCATAGACTGGTCGCTGCACCTGACGGCCGTCGGCAAGGACCGCGTCATCCGCTCGGCATGCCAGTACGGCGACTATTCGGGGCTGAGCTACCGAAGCCCGCGGGGCATGGATCGCGGGGCGGTGCTCGACAGCGAGGGCCGCGCCGACCCCAAGGCGATCATGGGCCGGCCGGCCCGCTGGGTCGACTATAGCGGCAAGCTCGACGACTGTGCCGACATGGACGATCCCGACTGGGCGGGCATCACGATGTTCGACCACCCCTCGAACCCCGGGCACCCCGTGCGGTGGTTCTGCATGAACGATGCATTCGGATTCCTCGCGGCGAACCGGACGTACGGGACGAAGGTCACGCTGCCCGCCGGCCGCGCCTGGTCCGTCCGCTACGGCACGCTCATCCACGCCGGCCGCGGCGACGCGTCACGACTGGAGCGCGAATACCAGCGATTCGCCGCGACGTGAACAGCGCTGTGATTCACTTGGTGCCGGCGCCTTCGGCGATGCGTTGAAGCTGCCCCGCCGCCGCCTCCATCCGCGCCAGGGCGTCGGCCATCCGCGGCGTGCACGTGCGGCCGCGCAGGCCGTCGAGGAACTCGCGGATGGGTTTGAGCGACGCGGGCGTGGGCCTGGTGCCCAGGTTGCACTGCAGCGTCATCTGCGTGAGGCGCCAGTAGCGCTCGCCGGCCTCGGCCGGGGCGTCGGCGTCGAAGAGCCGCCGGTGCAGACGGGCGACGAACGCCTCCTCGCTCAGGTCGAGGTTCCAGCATCGCTCCCGGTAGAAGTATTGGTGGCCGAAGAACGGCACCTTGTACGGGTCGAAGTCGCGCGGCTTGTCGTACCCGAGCTTGCCCCAGCCGTCCCACGGGTTGCCGTAGCCCTGGCCGGGATCGTAGCTGGTCGTCACGCCGGTCAGCGGACGCTCGCGCGGCTCCGGGGCCGCCATCGAGCCGTGGTACTCCTGCATGCGGCTGATGATGTGCCACCGCAGGACGCTGGGGTAGAGGTCGAGCGCCTTGTCGCGGATCGGGTCGCCCCAGCACCACCACCAGAAGACGCGGCGCGGGTCGAGTTGCGCCATGAGCTTGAGGTACTCGGCGTTGTTGAACTTGCCGATGGCGATGGCGAATTCGTGATCCGGGTGCTGCTTCAGGACCGCGTGGATCAGCTCGCGGAGCATGTCGCACTCGGGCCGCCAGTTCTTGATCTCCGCACCTTCGCCGGTCGGCTCGATGTAGAACCCGTGGAAACCCCGGAACGCCTTCAGGTAGGCGAGGTAATAATCGCGGCCGCGGGCGTAGTCCTTGCCGACGGCCTTCTCGTGGTGCCAGTTGAACCACCCGCCGCCGATGAGGAACTTCATGCCCTCGTCGTTGCACAGGTCGATCAGGGCCTGCACGTTTTTCTCGTCGGCGAGGTCGGTGCCGGCATACTCGCCCGTGTGGCCGGCCACCGGGAAGCCGTCGAGCCAGAACCAGTTGCGGTTGATCGTCAGCTCCGAGTGGAAGCGCAGCACCCTCACCCAGGACGCGAACGAGTCGTGCGCCGACCAGCACGGCAGCATGTATACGCCGCGGTACGCGAACGCCGGCCTCATCACGACGTCCAGCGGCCAGTCAACGTCCACTCCGCCGGCCCTCGCGGCCAGGCGATAGAAGAGCAGCTCCTGGCAGCCGTGCTTGAGGGCCCTCGCGGTCCGGCCGCAGACGAGGATACAGCGCGACGGCCCGACCCGGTGCGTGAGGATCCGGAAGCCCTCGTCGCCGAGGTCGTCGTCGGCGAGCTTCAGGCCGCCGGCGACGAGCTTCTCGATGACGGGGTGCCCGGCGGGGCGGCCGACGATGAGGTAGTTCCCCGGCGTCCCGATGTCCGGCGCGACGGGCAGCTCGAAGCCGAACGATCGTTGCAGGTGGTAGGAAACCGTCGCTCGCACGAGGCGAGCGGCGTGCTCATCGCCCGCCGGCAGGATCAGGCGACACCTCGCCTCGCCGTCCTTCCAGAGCGGCGTCGCCTCCGCCGCCCGCGCAGCCGCAACCGCGCCCGAGGAAACAAGAACGAACATCGCCAATCGCACGCTTCGAGCCATTGTTGGCCGCTCCATCAAAGGGTTCACACGGCGCGATCCACAAGACGGTAGCACACGCCGTCGCGGGCGTCCATCGGCGACCCGGCAAGCCTCCGGGGCGCGCCGGGGCGCCGCACGCGGTGTGCCCGGCCGGGTTGCACGCCGGCGCATCCGCCCGCACAATGCCCGCTGCGCGATCGCAAGCGCTGTTGCCGCATGATCCTCGCGGAGCAACTGGTCAAGACGTTCCCACGGCCCGACGGGGGCTTCGTGCACGCCGTGGACGGGCTGAGCTTCGTCGTCCGGCCGGGCGAGATCTACGGGCTGCTGGGGCCCAACGGCGCCGGGAAGACGACCACGCTGCGGATCCTCAGCGGCCTGATGCGGCCGACGTCCGGCCGTGCCGTGCTGGCCGGCTACGATGTGTCCACCTCGCCCCAGGAGGCCAAGCGGTCGATCGGGTTTCTGACCGCCAGCACCGGGTTGTATCAGCGGCTCTCGCCTCGCGAGCTGCTGACGTACTTCGCCGAACTTCACGGCCAGCGCGGCCCGGCGATGCGCCGCCGGATCGACGATTTGATCGACTGGCTCGGCATGTCGTCGTTCGCCGACCTGCGATGCGGGGCCCTGTCCACCGGGCAGCGGCAGCGGACCAACATCGCCCGTGCGCTGGTCGCGGACCCGCCCGTGCTCGTGCTTGACGAGCCGACGCTCGGGCTGGATGTGATGACCAACCGCGTCATCCTCGACTTTGTGCGACGCCAGCGGGAGATCGGCAAGACGATCCTCCTTTCGACGCACTATCTCGACGAGGCCGAGACGCTCTGCGACCGGATCGGCCTGCTGTACCGCGGCCGGCTGATCGCCGAGGGCGACCTGGCCTCGCTGCGGGCGCTCTCGGGACGCGAGCGGTTGACGGATATCTTCCTGACGCTGGTGGCCGAAGACGACGACAACGACGGGCGGCTGATGCCGACCTCGGCGCCGGCCGCGGCCGCGTCGGAGGCCGCGAGCGACCGCGCGCCGTCCCCCGACCTTGCCCGCGACGGCGGAGGCCCACCGTGACGATCCGTCGTATCGGCGTCATCTTCCGCAAGGAGCTTGCCGACATCCTTCGCGACCGGCGAACGCTGATCGCCATGGTGGTCGTTCCGGTGCTGCTCTATCCGGTGCTGATGCTCGGTTCGCTCCACGCCGCCCAGTTTCAATCCGGCAAGATGCAGAAGGGCCTGGTCCGCATCGGCGTCGCCGACGAGGCCCTCGGCCGGCGGCTCGAGCAGGAGATTCGCAACGACGCCCTCCAGGGAGACGTGTCCTCGGCGCCCGCGTCGGGCCCCGCCCCGGACGATTCGCTCGACAACCGCGAGATCCTCGTGTACGCCGACCCGGTGGAGGCCCTCCGCGCCGGGGCGGTGCATGTGGCGGTCGTCGCCAGGGCCGGCCGCGATTCGTGGGACCGCTGGGAGATCGATCCGCCGTTCGTCATCCTGTACGACAGCGCCGAGATCCGCAGCGAGATGGCGCGCACCCGGCTCGAACGCGTCCTGGAACGGCGTCGCAACGCCATCCGCACGCAGCGGCTGGAGGCCCTGCCGGCGGCGCATCGCGAGCTCTACACGCCCCGGATGATCCCCGTGGAGAACGTGGCCACGCCCGAGAAGGTCGGCGGCTCGCTGCTGGGCAACGTCCTGCCGCTGATCCTTGCGCTGATGACGATTACCGCCGCCGTCTATCCCGCCATCGACCTGACGGCCGGCGAGCGCGAGCGCGGGACGCTGGAAACGCTCATGGTGGCCCCGGTGCCCGTCATCGACGTCATCGCCGGCAAGTTCCTCGTCGTGGCGACGGTCTCGATCATCGCCGCCCTGCTCAACCTCGCCAGCATCGGGCTGACGCTCCGTTTCGGCGACGTGCAGGAGATGCTCGCCCAGGGGATGCAGGCCACGATCCCCGTCGCCGTCCTGCCCCTGATCCTCGTGGCGATGATCCCGTTCACGATCCTCTTCAGCGCCATTCTGGTCCTCGTCGCCAGCTTCGCGCGAAGCTTCAAGGAGGCCCAGAACTACGTCATGCCGGTGATCATGGCCGCGCTGATTCCCGGCACGGCGGGCGCGCTGCCCGGCGTCGAGCTGAAGGGCGTGATGACGCTCATCCCCGTGGCGAACATGGTGCTGCTGACGCGAGAACTCTTGCTGAGCCACTTCGCCAACTGGCCGGCGATGCTGCTGGCGCTCGGGAGCACGTGCTTCTACGCCGTCGTCGCCGTCGTGGCGGCGGCGAAGCTCTTCGGGCAGGAGGCGGTGCTCTTCGCCGACGCCGGCTCGTGGAAGACGCTCTTCCGCCGGCGGCTCTTCGTCCCGCGGCCGACGCCGTCGTCGGCTCATGTCCTGCTGTACGTCGCCGTGCTGTTCCCGGTATGGTTTCACATCCAGGGCCAGCTCCACACGCAGATCGGCCTTTCCGCGGCGCTGATCGTCGTGTTCTTCGGGATCGCGCCGATCGCGCTGGCGACGTATCTCAAGATCGACCTCCGCGGTGCCTTCTCGTTCCGCGGCGCGACGGCGGGCCGGTGGATCGGCGCCCTGGCGATCGGCCTGGGAAGCTGGGCGGTCGCGTACGAGCTCCTGGTGCTCCAGGCGCGGGTGCTGCCCGTCCCGGCGGACATCGCCAAGGCCGAGGATGCGCTCTCCGCGGAGTTGGCGGGCCGGCGGCTGTCGATGCTGCTGCTTGCGCTGGCCGTGGTGCCGGGCGTCTGCGAGGAGCTGACGTTCCGCGGCCTGGTGCTGAGCGGGCTGCGGTCGGGCATGCGCGCCGGATGGGCGATCCTGGTGACCGCCATACTGTTCGCGTGTTTCCACTTCCTGTTGTTCCGGTTTCCGGTGACCTGCGCCTTGGGGTTGATGCTGGGTGTGGTTTGCCGGCGGGCGGGCTCCGTGTTCCCGGCGATGCTCATCCACGTCATGCACAACGGCTGGCTGATCGCCCTGAACCCCCGCGAGGGCGTGCCGGACTGGTGGGCCGAGGTGACGCGCCGGCTGGGCACGTCCCATATGGACGGCAATACGCACTTGCCGCCGCCGGTTATCGGAGCGGCGGTCGTGCTGGTCGCTGCCGGCCTCCTGCTGATCTGCCGGCGGTCGCAGCGGGCCGTCGCCGAAGCGGCGGGCGACGCGCTCCCATCACCGCCGCCCGCCCCGCCCCCGCCGACGGCCGCAAGCGCGCTGGATTCCCCGGCCCCCGATCGGTACGATGCAGGAGGGCGGGCGTGATCCGCCCTGAGGCGTGGGAGCCGTCGAACCGGGGTTTCGGGTCTGTTCAGGAGGCGAAGGCATGCGAATCCGGTCCGTCGCCCGGGGCGTGTTCGTGGCAAGCGTACTCGTGTCGGCGGCGCGGGCGGCGCCCTGCCAGATCACCGGCGACTATACGATCTCCTGCGACGGCACGACGTACCGCGCGGTCGACGACGAATGCGTTCACTACGTGGACCTGGCCGCCTTCCAGGCCGCCCACCCCGGCGTCCCGCTGCCGGAGCTGAAGAAGACCGTCGCCGCCAACTACGCCGCCGATGCGGTGCCGGCGCCCGTACGGGTGCAACTGGCCGACTACGTCGACTGCACGGGCACGAGCCACAACTTTTCCGACGCCAACCTTGTGGCCACATCGCCCCACCCCAACAAGCCGTCGCGGCTGATGAACATCAGCGGCCGGATGTTTCGCGTGACCGCGGCCCCGGACGACGGCTTCGCGACGTATTACTTCTCGTATGACCTCGCGACCGGCGGGCAGGCCGGCGTGCCGCACCTGCTGATCGCCGAATCGTCGAACGACCAGGAGCGCTACACGAGCCTGGAGATCCACCACCCCGACGGGGTGATCATCAGCCCCGGCCTGCCCTGGGCCCCGCCCTACTCGGGCGAGCCGACGATCAATCCCTGGGGCGACCCCTGGTGGAGCCTGAACTGGGAGCGGACCGAGCAGGTGCCCGTCTTCGGCCCGGACGTGGGCTACACGTGCTACACCGGCCGCGAACTGCCGATCGATCATCAGCCGTTCAACATCGGCATGCTCATCCACCCGAAGACGACGACCATCCGCGTCATCGTGGCAAGCCTGGGCTGCAACGCCGTGCGGACGGCGAGCGACGGCGGCGCGGTTTCGCGCATGTGGCTCTTCACGCTGGCGGACGCGATGGCCGATCGGCTTCCCGTCATCCCGACCCCGGCCGACCCGGCCGAGGAGCGCCGCATCGGCATCTACATGACGCACCCCTGGTACTTCTACGCCCACTACGGCACGCCCGTGCGGCTCCTGTCGCAGCGGCGCGAGGGCCTGCGGCGCCTCGTCGATCACATGAAGTATTGCGGCTTCAACTACATCGCCTTCAACGCGATCAACGGTGCCGACCGCAGCGAGAAGGCCTGGTATCCCGGCAGCGCCCACTTCGACTGGAACTCCGCCGGCGACCTGCTCGGCGAACTGCCGCCGATCGCGGCCGACGCCGGCGTGCAGCTCGTGCCGATCATCACATCATTGAAGGTCCCGGCGCATTCCGGCGGCCTGGTGTTCTCAGATGCCTCCTACCAGTTGGGCACGGACGGCGACTTCGTTCGGGCGTTCGGCAACCCGACGCTCGACCCGCTGCGGCCGGAGGTGCAGCAGCTCACGATGAACCTGCTCGCCGAGATCGCCGGGCGCGTCGCGGGCAGCCCCGCCGTCCGCGGCATCGGCATCCGCGCGAACGGCAAGATCGGCACGTGCTACACGGCCGACGAGGACGGGTGGCGGGGCGCGCGGCTCGCCGGATACTCCTCGTGGGATCTTCAGCAGTTCCGCGCCGCCACGGGCAGCGGGGTGCCGACGTCACCGCCGGGCACGGCGTACAACTGGCTCGTCACCCGGCCGGCGGAGTGGGAGCGCTGGATCCAGTGGCGCTGCCAGAAGACCCGCGAGTTCTGGCTCGCCTGCCGCGACCTGATCCGCTCCTACCGCGCCGACTGGGAGTTCTACGTCCAGGCGGATCTGCCGTCCGAGGTGCCCGGCACGAACATCGAGTGGGCCGAGGGTGCGACGCCGTACGACCTCCTCCGCCACCACGGCTATGACCCCGAGATGTTCGCGAACGATACGGGCATCGTCATCTCGCGCGGCATGATGGTGGCCGCCGACCGCTTCTTCGTCCGCACGCGCTGGAACGAACCCTACGGGGCGAACTACAACAACTACCGCCTCTTCCACTACGCCGCCGGTCTGCCCGAGCTCTATCGCACCGCCGCCGGACGGGCGTGCGAGTTCTACCAGAACTACTGGGAGGAGGCCTTCCACCCGTACTACGAGTTCGGCTCTTCGGGCGACCCGGCCGGCTTCTTCCGCACGAATACGCCGGGGGCGCCCGGCCGCGCGTTCTTCGCCGCCGCGACGATGTCCCTCCGCCGCCAGGATCCCGACACGATGGTCTGGCTCGGCTGGAATCGCCCGACGCTCGGCCATGAGGCCGAGCTCCGCAAGTTCGCGCAGGCGTATCGCGCGCTGCCCGCGGTCGAGCCGGTCGCGTTCGACGGCACCCTCACGCCGACGGCGACGGGGATCGTCGCCCGCTGGCACCGCAACCGGCTGGCCGTCATCAACGACACGTCCACCGCGCGCACGATCACGCTGCGCTTCGCGACGCCGATCCCGCCGGGCGAGGAGCTGACGAACGTCGTTACCGGCGCGAAGCTCATCGCGGCCGACCAGGGCGAACGGCAGACGGTCTCGTGGGTTGCCGAGGCGTACGGCCTCGACGTGTTCGACTACACGGGCGAGCCGCCGCCGCCCCCGCCCCCGCCGCTGCCGGTGCCCGGCGTGGACAACCCCAGCTTCGAGGACTCCGGCGGCTCGTATGACGGATGGGAGATTCATCACGTCAGCGGCGAGGGCCCGGACATCCCGCCGCTGTCCAACAGCAATCCGTGGGGCGTGGTGACCCCCTTCGGCACGCACTTCGGCGGCAAGATCACCAACGGCCTCCGGATGGACTTCTACCTGGGCCAGGTCGTCGGCACCTCCGAGTGGCGCCAGGACAGCACCGAGGCGACGTGGCAGTTGAGCGCCCACGTGCAGCTCAACAGCACGCAGGAGGGCAACCCGAATCCCGGCGGCGTCCACCAGGTGTGGGAGATCGGCTGGAACGACGACGGCTCGGAGCCGGCGGATATCGCGGCGTGCGACCATTTCCAGGTGATCGCAAGCATTGACGGCCACTACACGGGCAACGACGCGACGGGCTTCCACCCGCTGACGGCGAGCGGCACGATCCGCAACGTCAGGGGCCTGCGCGGCGTGGCGATCCGCGTTCACCTCTACAACGACAACTACTGGTGGTGGACGCTGAACAACATCGACAACATGGGCTTCACGGTGACGTCCGTCGCGCCGCCGGTGCCGGCGGCGTCGGACTTCGACCGCGACGGCGACGTCGATCTGACCGACTTCGGCTACTTCCAGGTCTGTTTCAACGGCCCCAACCGCTCGGCCGCGTTGTCCGGCTGCGACCTGGCCGACCTGGACGCCGACAACGACGTCGATTTGGCCGATTTCTCCGCGTTTCAGGCCTGTTTCAACGGGCCGAATCGCCCGCCGGCATGTCTCTGAATGCGGAATCCGGAATGATGAATGAGGAACGGGAGAAGCGACGGAGCGACGGAGGGGAAGGGGTGAGAAGGGTTTCGGGTTCCGGGGTCCGCGGCCCGGGTTCCGGGTTTGGGGTCTGGGGTTTGGGGCCCCGGAATAACGGAACAACAGACTCACGGAATAACGATTCCCCCACAACCGAGTAACCGAGCAACCTCTTCCCGGAACAACGGCCTAACGGAATAGCGATTTCCCCAGGTTACCGAGTAACCGAGCCGCCGCGCCCGCTACACGTTCGGCGGTTTCTGCGGCCTTTCGTACCGAAGTCCGACCTCTTCGAAGAACTCGACGAGGAACTCCTCCGGGATGACGTTGTCGTGCGCCAGTCGTTCGAGCGCTTGTTCTCGCGTGATGTGGCCCCGTCGGATCAGGCCGCTGACCATCTCATCGTTCTTGCTGAACCCGAGCGTCGCCAGGTAGCACGCGTTTTTCAGCAGGTTGATCTTGCAGTCCGACCGCCACGATGCGGCGCTGCGGTGATACTTCGTCCACTTGAGCTGGTTCGTGATGACGTCCGAGACGTGGTCTTCATCATACTTCAGGTACAGAAACAGGGGCAGGTAGTGCCACCGGGGCCGCACCCGGCGGCGGATCAGGCCGATCGGCGGAAACTCGTAGAGAAACTCCATGAACATCCGCACGGGCAGGGACGGGGACATCAGGTAACGCGGATTGCGGAGAAGCTCCTTCCCGACGCCCGAGACCAGCCCCAGGGTCCGCTTCAAGCCGCCCTGGCTGTTCGTGAAGAACGCCGCCGCGAAGTTCTCCTCCGGCTCGCCGCCGCCCGACATGCACAGGGGGATCCGGTACGTCTTGGAGACCTGGAGGAAGGCCTTCTGCAGCCCGAGGCGGCATCCGAGGCACAGGAACGTGATCATTGCCGGCGACGGCTTGTGCATCCACGCCGAGAGCATCGGCCGAATGCTCTTCTTGAGATAGTCGTGTCTGATCACCACATGGTCGACGCCGAGGATCTCGGTTGCGTTCCGAATGTTCGCCCACGTCTCATCGGGCGTGAAGCCGTTGTCGATCGTGAACGCCAGCGTCTTCAGGCCGAGCTTGCGAACCGCGTAGTAGAGCGCGTATGTGCTGTCCCGTCCGCCGCTCAGCGCCGAAAGCGCCTCGTACTTCGTGCCGCGGCTTCGATACTTCTCGACGGCCGCGCGCAGGGCCGCCTCCCCAAGCGGCTCGACGCGCTCCGCGCTGTGCTTCCGGCACGCGCTGCACACCCCTTGTTCGTCAAACGTCAGCCCCGGATAGGTGCTTGGCAGGACACAACGCGTGCAGCGTTTGAGATCCTCCGCCCGAGTCCCGAACGTCATGGCCGCCATGCGAAACCCTCCACGGAAAGCGCGCGCCGAACGTCGGCCTCCGTCGTGCGGCGCCCGCGATTGTGCTCGGCCTTTTTCCGATGATAGCCCGCGAAATCGGAAAGAAAAGCCCCGGGGCGGGAGCAAAGGTCTCCGGCTCGGGGGGGGAAAGTCCGAATATGCGGTCTCCCGGACGGACGAACGGAGTGACGACGTGCCGGGAGGACAAGCGCGCGAGGCGGCGGATGCTCCGCGCGATCCGGCCGCGGGAGTGCGGCTCAGTCGATCTTCGCCGCCGTGCGATGGAACCGCGTCACGATGTTCGGGTCGGGCATCAGCGAGACGCCGGCCTTGTCCTTTCCCTCGTAGTCCATCACCGAAAGCAGGTAGCGGATGCTGTGCAGGCGGGCGCGTTTCTTGTTGTTCGCCTTCACGATGATCCACGGGCTGTAGCTCGTGTGCGTCCGGCTGAACACCAGCTCCTTGTACTTCGTGTAGGCGTCCCACAGCTCCTGCGCCCGGCCGTCGAGCGGGCTGAGCTTCCACTGCTTCAGCGGATTGGCCGCCCGCGACTTGAACCGGGCCAGCTGCACTTCGCGGGAGATCGAGAACCAGAACTTCACCAGGACGATTCCGTCCTCCACCAGCATGTGCTCGAACTCCGGCACCTGCTGCATGAAGCGTTCGTACTCCTGCCGGGTGCAGAAGCCGTTGACGGGCTCGACGATGCCGCGGTTGTACCAGCTTCGGTCGAAGAAGACGATCTCGCCCCGGTTCGGAAGCTGCCGCATGTACCGCTGGAAGTACCATTGCCCCCGCTCCTCCTCGGTCGGCTTGGGCAGGGCGACCACGCGCATGGCACGCGGGTTCAGGTGCTCGACGAACCGCCGGATCGTGCCGCCCTTTCCCGCCGCATCGCGGCCCTCGAACAGCACCGCCAGCCGCCGGCCCCCTTTCTGGATCCACCGCTGGAGCTTCACCATCTCGATCTGGAGCAGCTCCAGCTCCTTCTCGTACTGAATCGCCTCCTTGATCTTCCGCACGGAGATGCCCCGCGAGCGCAGCGCCTGAATGAACTCCCGGCGCGAGTGCAGTCGGGCCGCTTCCTCCCGGTCCAGGTGCAGGCCCTCGTCGGCTTGCGGCTCGGCCGGCGACGGCGGCACCAGGGCGCGTTGCAGGACGTCCAGACCCGCTTCCGTTAACGCGTCGCCGTCGGCAGCCGGCACCAGGCTTCCCGTGCCGAATCGGCCATCGCATCGATCATGGAAACATCCTCCCGGAGCGGCGACAGGGCGCAGCGAAAACCGCCTCGACCGTGCATCGGACCATCCGCCTGCCGACTTGATCACACGGGCCGTCCGTGCCACTGGGAAGCGGACGTCTCTCTCGCCGACGGGTGTGGGTTCCGAAAAAACCGGTCCGGGCAGGCGGCGCCGGCGTCGCTCCACCGTTCCGCACGGCGGCAGCCCGACGGCGGAAACAGCGCCGCAGCAGTCGTTCGGGCGCCGCCCCTCCCGCCCGCTTTCGCGGTCTATGCGCCTTGCGGGTGACTTGATCGAGGGCGATGACGAGCGCGATGTGGGGCGGTCGCCCGTTGTGCGGATCTGATCGCCCGTAATGGATGTGCTCGAATGCCGGATGTCCAGGCCGTGGGTCCGCTGCGCCAACGGCGGGCCGTCCTGGGACCACTCGGGCAGCAGGCCGATTTCAGCCGACCGCACCGGCCCCGCTCGGTTCGGCGGCCAATTGCCGACGAGGCGTCGGCACCACATTGCCCCGTTGATTGCCGACGGGGCGCTACAGTAGGGCCGGCGCCCTCGCCGGCCTGTGTGCCGCGCGGCTTGAGGCGCGGTTTCGCGCGAGCGGCCGCCAAGACGAGCCGGTCCCGGCGGTCGGCACATTACACGGCGGCGAGGCAGCGGCGAATCCGCGCGAGCGTTCGGGGCTTGCCCAGGAGTACGAGCGTCTCGACGATGTTCGGGCTGATGGTGGAGCCGGAGACGGCTACGCGGATCGGCTGGGCCACCTTGCCCATGCCCGCCTGCGTCTCCTCGCAGACGGCCTTGAGCAGGGCGTCCACCGAGGCGAACGTCCAGGGCTCCAGCGCCTCGAATCGCGGCAACAGCCGCCGGAGCATCTGGATGCCCGCGCCGCCGCCCTTGCGGAGGACCTTGTCGACGGCGGCCGGGTCGTACGCGATGGCCTCGTCGGGCCGGTAGAGGAAGCCGCTCTTGGTCTCGATGTCGTGGAACGTGCGGAACCCGGCATTGACGCGGAGCAATTCGCGCAGCGCGGCGTCATCGAGGCCGGCGAACGGGGTCTCGTTGATCGCGATGTAGTCGCGGAAGGCCGCCAGGAGCCGGTCCTGCGAGGCCGCGGCGACGGCGTCCGTGTTGAACGCCAGCAGCTTCGCGCGGTCGAAGCGGGCGTTCGTCCGGCCGACGCGATCGAGCGAGAACAGCCGTATCAGTTCTTCAAGAGACAGCTTCTCGCGGTCGTCACCGGGCGACCAGCCGAGCAGTGCAATGAAGTTCACCATCGTCTCAGGCAGATAGCCGGCCTTGCGAAAGGAGTGGACCTCGACGTCGCCGTCGCGCTTGCTGAGCTTGCGGCCCTGCATGTCCATGATGAGCGGCAGGTGGGCGTACTCCGGCGTCGGAAAGCCCAGGGCGCGCTGCAAAGCGATGTGCCGCGGCGTCTGCGAGAGAAACTCCTGCCCGCGAAGCACGTGCGTGACCTTCATCAGGCCGTCGTCGACGACGTTGGCCATGTGGTACGTCGGGATGCCGTCCTTCTTGAGGATGATGAAGTCGTCGAGCTCCTCGGCGGCGATGGTCACATCGCCCATGATCCGGTCGTGGACGGTGATGTCCTCGGCGGGCATCCGGAACCGCACGACGACCGGCCGACCCTCGGCGCGGGCGCGGGCGGCATCGTGCTCCGTCGGCGGTGCCGCCGGCCGCGGGTAATGGAAGGCCTGCTTCCGGGCCTCCGCCTGCGCCCGCAGGGCGGCGAGTTCCTCCTCCGTCTCAAAGGCGTAGTAGGCCATGCCCGCATCGAGGAGCCGCCTCACGTGCTCGCGGTAGAGGTCGAGCCGCTGCGTCTGGTAGTACGGCGCATGCGGCCCGCCGACCTCGGGGCCTTCGTCCCACTGCAAGCCCAGCCAGCGGAGGTCGTCCATGAGTTTGGCGTCCGCCCCGGCGACGTTGCGGTCGGTGTCGGTGTCCTCGATCCGCAGGATAAACGTGCCGCCGGACTGCCGGGCCAGAAGAAAGTTGAACAGCGCCGTCCGGGCGCCGCCCACGTGGAGATAGCCTG
>CAZTVU010000011.1:0-607 GCA_964617025.1 uncultured Planctomycetales bacterium
TACTCCTCTTCCCGCGCGGCGACGAGGTCGGCCAGGGCCGTCAGCCACTCCGCCCAACGCTTCTCGCGGCGGAGAATGTCCGCCAGCAACAGGGCCGTCTCCGTCTCGCAGGGATGGCGCTGCTGCGTGGCCCGCAGGACATCCGCCGCCGCCGAAAGGCGGTTCTGCGCGATCAGGCGACGCGCGAGCATCAACGCCAGGTCCGGACGATCGGGGTACTCGTCGGCCAGCATCGTCCACAGCATCATGTCGCGCGACGTGCCGTCTCCTGCCCCAGCCACTGGCGCACCGCCACCAGCAGCTCCACGCTGGCGCCGGATGCCGCCTGCCGCCGCACGTGGGCCCGCGCCACCTCAACCGCCTCGCGCCCCCGGCCGGCGCGAATCAGCACCTGCGCGTATTCGCGCTGCAATGCGGCGTCCGCGGGGGCGGCGGCGACCGGCGCCTCGAAGGCGGCGGCGGCGGCCTTGAAGTCGCCGACCTTCGCGAGGGCCCGCGCCCGGCGCAGCGAAAGAGTTCGTTCCCGGGTCTTCAGCGCCGCGGCCAGTTCGGGGTGCGCCCGCTGCCGCTCCGTGAGCGACGCCAAGGACCGCTCGAAGGCGTCGAA
>CAZTVU010000011.1:620-4864 GCA_964617025.1 uncultured Planctomycetales bacterium
CCCTGGCGTAGCCCAGATCGTCCAGCACCAGGCCGAGGTGAAGGTGCGTCAGCGCGCGGTACTCCGCGAAGGCCGGCTCCTCCGGGCATTTCAATGCGGTGCGAAACCAGCGAAGGGCCTCGTCCTGCTGGCCGCTCTTGAGCGCCGACCGCCCCAGCACATACAGCGACGCGCCGTCCCGCGGGTTGAGCTTGAGGGCCTCACGCGCCTGGACCCTCGCCTTGCCCTCGCCGCCCGACAGATACGAAGCGAGGCAGAGCAACCGAGCAATTTCCGGCTGGCGTGCGTCGTACCGCAGGGCCTTTTCAAGCTCCAGGCACGCCTCGGCATATCGCTGATCGTCGAACATCGCCCGGGCGTCGTTGAATCGCCGGAGAGCCGGCGGCGGCATGGCGGGCTGCGTGCTGAGGTCGACCGGCTCGGGCGCGGGCGGATCGCCCGGGACCTCCGCAAGCGACAGGTGGACCTTCTTCGGATCGACGCCCGGCAGAGGCGGCAACTCCGCGGCGGCGCCGCCGACCCCGGGCCCGCCCGTTCCGGCCCCCCGACAGCCCGCCAGGATCACCAGGATCGCCGGCAGCGACGCGCCCAGCCACTTTCCGGCCGCACACGGTCTCATCATGCCGCCTCGGTTTCTACGGAATCACCTTGTTCAACGGGTAGACGATCAGGCCGGAGGCGCCGGCCCGCTGCAGCTTCGGCAACAGGGCCCGCTCGATACGCTCCTCGATGATGACCTCGACGGCAACGTACTCGCCGTCGGCCAGCGGAGACACCGTCGGCGACTTCTCCGCAGGCAGGATGTCGAGGATCTTCTGGAGGTCCTTCTTCGCCACGTTCAGCTTCATGCCGACCTTGGCTCTCGCCTCGATCGCGCCCTTGAGCAGAATGGCCAGCGAGTCGATCTTCTCCCGCTTCCAGGCGTCGGCGTAGGCCGCGCGGTTGGCAATCAACCGCGTCGTGCTCGAGAGGACCTCCGCGACGACCCGCAAGTTGTTCGCGTGCAGCGAAGAGCCCGTTTCGGTCAGTTCGACGATGCCGTCGAGCAGGCGTGCCTTGACCTCGGTTGCCCCCCAACTGAACTCGACGCGCACCCGAACGCCGCGCGCCTCGAAGAACCGGCGCGTCACGTTCACCAGCTCGGTGGCGACGATCCCCCCCTCGAGGTCCTCGACCCGCTGGACGCGGGACTCGTTCGGCACGGCGAGCACCCAGCGAGCCGGCCGCGAGCTGGCCTTGGAATAGACCAGTTCGCAGACCTCCACCACGTCGCTGCCGTTCTCGACGATCCAGTCGTATCCGGTGAGGCCGACGTCGACCACGCCGTCCTCGACGTAGCGACTCATCTCCTGGGCCCGGAACATGATGCATTTCATCTCCGGGTCGTCGATGGACGGGTAATAGCCGCGGGTCGACAGGATCAGCTCGAACCCCGCCCGTTGAAACAGATCTCGCGTCGAGTCCGAGAGGCTCCCCTTCGGGATGCCGACTTTGAGAACGTGTTCGCTACCGGTCTGCAATCGTGGAACTCCTGAAAACGCCGATTCCTTTGCCGGCACGACCTCGCTCGCGTCCCCGCCCGACGGCCGGCGGCGATCAAGCCTGGGTCATCGAGGTCGCCTGTTGCGTCCGGTTCTCGCCGCGCGCCGCGCCACGGTGTGTGAGGCCGACCCGGCCCGACCTCGACTCGACGACGTCCCGGACTTGCCGCTCACCCCCGATGCGGCCCTCGAAGCCGGGCCCTTTCCCCGGGCGGCCGCCGAAGACCCGGTGGGACTTCGGGACGGGACGCGGGGCGCGGCCCTCGCCGCAACGGCCTTTTCGGGTCGCTTGGCGCCGTCGCCCGCCACGGATTTCGCGTATCGGCTCACCGCATGGCGGTGAATGAGGGCCGCGAACTCGGCGGCCTCGGCCGCCGGAATATGGCGTTCGAGGAACGACTGGACTTCCGCGATCGTCGCGTCCGCGTCGACCATGCCCTCCTTCCGGAGCAGGTCGAGGACGGCCTCATCCACCGGGATGGCGTGCCCCTTGAGCCCGTGGAGAACGACGCGCGACGCCGTGAACTCGTCAACGCCCGGCAGCGACCGCAGGTACTCGCGGGCGTCGCGCACCGGTTTGTCGCGAAGGAACGCGAGATCCACGACGCTGTGCTTGTCGTAAATTGCGTTGAGCGCGTCGACCAGGTTCCTCGCCCGCGCCTCGGCGTCGGGCAAATCGTCGCCCAGGATCTCGGCCACCTCCACGCGAGGGGTGACGCGCAGCTCGTTGTGATCGACCACGCTCTCACGCAGACGGCGGAACGCGGCCTGCGCTTTCGCCTCGGTCGTGCAACGCGAGAGGATCCCGAGAATCAGGTGTTCGACGAGGTCGTCGCGAGCGGGCGGCTGGGGCTTGCCGTATTGCCGCCGAAGCTGGTGGTACAGATGCTTGATCTTCCTCGCGTATTCGGCACCGTGCTTCATGCGATCTCTCCGCGGTCCGGGCCGGAGGGCTCTTCTGCATGGTGGTCCTTGCCGATGGTCTCCTCAATCACCCGGATGATCTCGTTGCCCCGCTTGATGGATTCGTCAAGGTGCAGCCGCAGTTCCGGGCACTGGCGCATGCGCAACCCCCGGGCGACCATGCCCTGCAGGTGACCGCGCGCATGCCGCAGGCCGGCCAGGGTCCGCCCCTGCACCTTCTCGTCTCCGAGCACGCTGATGTACACGTCCGCGAACGCCAGATCCGCGCTCACGGTCACTCGCGTGACGCTCGCGAACCGCGACACCCGCGGGTCCGCCAGGTGGGTGACGATCGCGTCCCCGACGATGCTCCGGATCTCGCTGGCCACCTTCTCGATCCGATACGGCTTCATCACGCACCGCTACAGCAGCTCCACGCTGTAATCCACCAGGCTCGCCGAACGCTCCCGCCGCAGCACGTCCACGATGGAGTGCAGGCAGCTCTCGACGAAGCGCGACTCGTTCGCGACCATGGCGATGCCCAGGTCGGCGCGCTGCCACGAGTCTAACGCATCCACCTCGGCGACGGAGACGTTGAACCGGTTCGCCAGCCGGTCCTTGACGCTCTTGACGACCCGTCGCTTCTCCTTGAGCGACCCGGCCTCCCCGATCGCCAGCCGGACCCGCAGGACGCCCACCACCATGCGCACCTTCCTCGCCTACAGCTTTCGGGCCACTTCCACCACCGAATAGGCCTCGATCACGTCGCCGGACTGGATGTCGTCGTAATCCTCAACCTTCAGGCCGCACTCGAAGCCGGCGCGAACCTCGCTGACATCGTCCTTGAACCGCCGAAGCGACGTCAGGCCGCGATGCCGGCCTCGCTCCGCGTCCTCGGCCGTCGGCAGGATGATCCGCCCGTCGCGCAGGACGCGAACCATGCTCGTCCGCCTGATCACGCCGTCCGTGACATAGCAACCGGCCACCTTGCCGATTCGCGACACGTTGAAAACCTGTCGCACCTCCGCCCGGCCCTGGTACTCCTCCTTCTTCTCGGGCGCCAGAAGCCCTTCGAGCGCCTTGACGATGTCGTCCGTAAGATTGTAGATCACGCGATAAAGCTTGATTTCCACCCCCTTCTGCTCGGCCAGTTTCGCCGCCGCCTGTTCCGGCACCACATGGAATCCGACGATCAGGGCGGACGACGCCTCCGCGAGGACGACATCGCCCTCGGTGATGCTCCCGACGGCGGCGTGCAGCACGTTCAGCTTGACCTTGTCGCTGGGAATTTCCGAGAGCGCCTTCTTGAGCACGTCCACGGAACCCTGTACGTCCGCGCGGAGGATCAGGTTCAACGTCGGAATCGCGCCCGATTGCCGCTGCGAGAAGAGATCCTCCAGCGTCCGCGGGCGCGACAACCGGACCAGCGACTGCTCCCGCCGCTGCTGGGCCACCGCCTCCGCAATGGACTTGGCCGTCTGCAGGTCGGCCAGCTGATAGAACGTATCGCCGGCATCCGGAACGGAATCCAGCCCGGCCAGTTCGACCGGCGTGCCCGGGCCCGCCGCCTTCAGCCGGCGACCCATGTCATCCCGCAGCGCCCGCACGCGCCCCGCGGCGGGCCCGCACAGGACGATGTCGCCCTCGCGCAGCGTTCCCTCGCGAACCAGCACGCGGGCCACCGGCCCGACGCCTTCCTGCATGCGGGACTCGATGACCGATCCCGTCGCCGGAACGGTCGGATCCGCCTTCAGGTCCAGCAGCTCGGACAGGGCGGACAGGTGCTCCACCAAACGGTCG
>CAZTVU010000011.1:4874-5374 GCA_964617025.1 uncultured Planctomycetales bacterium
TCACGTCGACATCGCCGCCCCACTGCTGCGGGATCAGCCCATGCTCGGACAACTGGCCGAACACCCGATTCGGGTCCGCGCTGGGCATGTCGATCTTGTTCAGCGCGACGACGATCGGCACCTTGGCCGCTTTGGCGTGATTGATCGCCTCGATCGTCTGGGGCATGACGCCGTCGTCCGCAGCGACGACCAGCACGACGACATCCGTCAGATTGGCCCCGCGTGCCCGCATGGCGGTGAACGCCTCGTGGCCCGGCGTGTCGAGGAAGGTCACCGACAAACCATCCCGATCGAGCCGGTACGCGCCGATGTGCTGCGTGATGCCGCCCGCCTCCCCGTCGACCACGCGCGTCTGGCGGATGGCGTCGAGGAGGCTCGTCTTGCCGTGATCGACGTGCCCCAGGAAGGTGACGACCGGCGGACGGCGCTGGCAGTGCAAACGCTCCCGTTTCTCGAACGCCTCGCGAATCTCATCAAGGGGGGTCTTGGCGGGTCGGACC
>CAZTVU010000011.1:5402-9160 GCA_964617025.1 uncultured Planctomycetales bacterium
GGGCCAGCAGTTGCGCAAGGTCGGGATCCAGCTTCGTGTTCCGGTTCGGGATGATGTTGTGATCGCGCATCAGACGCGGCGCCAACTGCTGCATGCCCACGCCGGTGACCCGGCAGAACTCGTGCAGAATGATCGGCTCGACCATTTCGACCTCGGTCTTCCGAGTCACCACGTGCGGCGCCGCGGAGCTCCGGGTCGCCTCGACGGCGCGATGCGCGTGAATCCCGCGGCCGGCCGCCGACTGGATCTTCTCCTGCCGCTCGATCAGGTCGCGGTCGCGCCACTCCTTCAGGCGCTCACCCACGTCCGTCGCGACATGCGCCGGGCGACGAGGATTGGCACGGTGCTTCACGCCGCGCTTCTCATCGCCCTCGTCCGCCCCACGTTCCTTGCCGCGGCCCCGGCGGCCCGGCACGCCCGGCGGGGGCGGAGGAGCGATCGGCATCGGACTCCGCGGAACCGGGGGGCGAGGAAACGTCCGGTAGATCGGCTCCGGACGTTCGACCCGGACGACCTGCGGCCCTTTCAGCACCGCCGGCGCGGGGATGTTCTGCGGACCGGCCGGGCGTATGGGTTCCGGCGGAGGAGGCGGCGGCGGCTTGGCTTGGGCCGCGGGTGCCGCGGGGACAGCGGGCGGCACCCCGGCTGGAGGTGCCGGCTTTGCTTCCGCAGGCGGCTCCACCACGGCCGGTACCACGGCAGCGGGCGTCAGTGCGATGGATGGCACCTCGACGGCGGGGGGCGGTTCCGGCACCGCCGGCGGCGGGGGCGGGGGCGGCGATGGCGGCTCGATCACCGGCGGCGGCGCGGTTACCGCCACCTCGGCAGGCTGGACCTCGCGACCGCCCGCGACTTCGGCAGGGCTCTTTCGCCGGGGCATGGGCCTTTTCGCCGCATCCTTGTCCTTTTCCGCTTCCGCTTCGGGTGTCGGGGTTTCCGTAGGCGCCTCGGGAGGCGCCTCCCCCGCCTTGCGTCGCCGCCGGGCGCGCACCTTCTCCAGATCCACGCGCTGGGTCGTTTCCTCCGTGGTCACATGCGCGCCTTCACTGAACCACTCGCGGATCGTCGCCGCCTGCCCCGCTGAGAGCGTGGACATGTGGTTGCGAATGTCCAGCCCCTCAGCCCGGCACTTGTCCAGGATGGCCTTGCTGGACACACCCAGCTCATCCGCCAACAGGTGTACGCGCAACTTCTCCGCCACGCGAAACCTCCCTTACGCCCGACTCGACGCCGTCACGCTTCATGCCGCCGGACCGGCGCTGCCATCCGGCACGTCCCCTCCATCCGACATTGACGCCCCCACCTCGGCCGGTCCGGGAGCCGGCGGCTCGGGCTCGGGCCCGGCCGCCGCTGGGGTCTCTCCTTCGGCCGGCACGGCGGCCGCCGCCTTCGCGGCCTCGGCTTCTACGGCGATGCGCTTGGCCGCCTCACAGGCAACCGTGTACACGCGCTCCGCAAGAGCGGCATCCAGCCCCAGCTCCGCCGTCAGGGGATCGGTTCCGACCTCCTCGAGGTCGGGCAGCGAAATGATGCCCATGGCGATCAGCTTGTCGATGATCGCGCTCTCCAGGCCCTCGATGCCCTTGAGCGTGCTGACGAGGTCGTCCAGACCCTTGTTGTATTCCGACGGAGTGAGGATATCGACATCCCACCCGGTGAGCCGCGCCGCCAGCCGAACGTTCTGGCCCCGCTTGCCGATCGCCAGCGACAACTGATCCTCGGCCACGACCACGGTGGCCCGGCCCAGCTCGAAACAAAGGGCGATCTCCTGAATCTCGGCCGGCTTGAGGGCGTTGGTGATCAGGATCTGCGACGACTCGTTCCATCGCACGATGTCGATCTTCTCGCCGCCGAGTTCGTCGACGATGTTCTTGATCCGGCTGCCGCGCACGCCGACGCAGGCGCCGACGGCGTCGACCTTGCTGTCGATCGAGGAGACGGCGATCTTGGTGCGGTAGCCCGCCTCCCGCGCGAGCGCCTTGATCTCGATGATGCGCTCGGCCACCTCCGGCACCTCGAGCTCGAAGAGCCGGCGAATGAAATCGGGATGGGAGCGGGAGAGCACGATCTTGATCTGGTGCGGCATCTCGCGGACGTCGAGGATCAGGGCGCGGATCCGCTCGCCCGGATGGTGAGTTTCGCCGGGAATCTGTTCGCTCTTGGGCAGGAAACCCTCGGTCCGACCGATGTTCACGACCAGCGCGCCGCCCTCAAAGCGAGCGACCGTCCCGGTAATAATCTGCCCCTTTCGCTCGTTGAACTCCTCGAAGATGCTCCCGCGCTCCGCCTCGCGCAGTTTCTGGATCATCACCTGCTTGGCCGTCTGCGCCGGAATGCGGCCCAGCTCCTTCAGGTCGATCGGCTCCCCGTTTCGCACCGCGGACATCTCGCCCGTGATCCGGTCGATGGTGACCTTCACATCGTCATCCTGGCCGAAGCGCTTCTTGGCCGCGGACTCGATCGCCTGTTCGAGATCGGCGATGACCGTTTCCTTGTCGATGTTCTTGTCGCGCGAGATGCTGTCGACGATCCGCATCAGTTCGGCGTTCATACCGATGTCCTCTGCCTCATAAAACGAAAAAGTGAGTCCGTCCTGCGACTCACTTTCATCGCCCGCGTTTCGCACGGGCCCACGCCGCAAGACATACTCTCGCCCTTAGCGCATCGAAGCCTCCCTTCGATTGCGCCGTCGCCCGGCCGGCAGGGCCGCCCGCCCGTGCTGGAGCTCCCGCGCCAGCACCGCGTCAGTCCCCGTCACCATTGAGGCTGACGTTGCGACCCATCTCGCCCGGCTCAAACAGATGCACCCGATGCAGATCCAGGTGCATGGTCACGTTCATTCCCTCCTCGATCCGGCTGTGCGCATCCACCCGACACACGATTCGGTCATGAGCCTGCGTCTGCATGTATACATCCATCTTGTCACCCAAAGGCTCCACGACGCTCACCTTGACCGACAGCGAGTTCTCCGGGTCGGAGAAGCTCCCGTCGCTCCGTTCCGAGATATCTTCCGGGCGCACGCCCAGCGTCATCGGCCGCCCCTCGTAGGCGGACACGCGCGACGCCAACCGGTCCGGCAGTCGGATCCGGCACGACCCCTCGTCAAAGTACAGGCGGCCGTTCTCGCGGAAAAGCCGCCCCTCAAAGAAGTTCATCGGCGGCGTGCCGACGAACCCCGCCACGAAACGGTTCACCGGGTAGTCATACACCGCCAGCGGCCGGTCCACCTGCTGCACCCGCCCGTCCTTCATCACGACAACCCGGTCGCCGAGGGTCATGGCCTCTTCCTGGTCGTGCGTGACATAGATCGTCGTCGTTGCCAGGCGGCGATGCAGCTTCTTCAGCTCGGCGCGCATCTCCACGCGGAGCTTGGCGTCGAGGTTGCTCAGGGGCTCGTCGAACAGGAACGCCTTCGGGTTCCGAACGATCGCCCGGCCCACCGCGACCCGCTGACGCTGCCCCCCCGAGAGCGCCTTGGGCTTGCGGTCGAGCAGGTTTTCGATCCCGAGCAGTCTCGCCGCCTCGTGCACCTTCCGATCGATCTCCGCCTTCGGGACCCGCCGAAGCTTCAGACCGAACGCCATGTTCTTGTACACCGTCATGTGCGGGTACAGGGCGTAGTTCTGAAACACCATGGCGATGTCCCGATCCTTCGGCGCCACATCGTTCACCACGCGGTCGCCGATGCGGATGGCCCCTTCACTGATCTCCTCCAGACCGGCAACCATCCGCAACGTAGTGCTCTTTCCGCAGCCCGA
>CAZTVU010000011.1:9198-44572 GCA_964617025.1 uncultured Planctomycetales bacterium
GACTGACGTTATCAACAGCCTTCACCGCCCCCGGGTAGATCTTGGTAACATTCTCTAAGACCACCTGGGCCATGAAGTTACACTCCAACCGCCGACGGCGAACCTCTCGGCCGCCGCCTTTCGCAACGGGTGAATATAAATCACGTCGCCAACGATGTCAACGGCAGTTCCGGCCCCCGCAGTGAACCCGCCGCTCCCGCCCGATCCGGTCGCGCCCCGCATTCAACTGCGAGGTCGTCCACACCCACCCGCTTCGGCCCTGGGCGCCGAACCCCCCCACCCAGCCCGGTTGCACGGGTTTGCGGACCGACCGGCGTCCCGACATAATCTCCGGACCGGGCGCGGGCGTACCTGCCGGCGAGGTTACCATACGTGGGCATAGGCTGGCTTATCTGGGCGGGTCTTCTCCTCATCATTTGCGCGGTCTGGACCAGCCGGCATCTGGAGATTTCCCGGGCGCGACGCGACCACCGGCCGCTCCATGAGCACTCATACGACGGGCCCCCGAATCCACCGCCCATGGTCTCGTTCCTGATTGCCGCCAAGGACGAGGAGGCCAATATCGAGACCGCCGTCAGGACCGTGCTGGCCCAGGACTACCCGAACTTCGAGCTCATCGTAATCAACGACCGCAGCACGGACCGGACGCGGGCGATTCTCGATCGCCTCGCTGCGGACACCGAGGGCGTAAACCGGGGCGGCCGGCTCCGCGTCATCCACATTGACCAGCTCCGCGAAGGCTGGTTCGGCAAGAACAATGCCATGCGCGAGGGCACGGAGCACGCCCGTGGCGAGTGGCTGTGCTATTCCGACGCCGACTGCCGCCACATCTCGACGCGGACGCTGTCGATGGCCGTCCGCCATGCCGTGGAGCAGGGCGTCGACTTCCTGTCGGTGCTGCCGATCCTGGAAACGGAAAGCTTCTGGGAGCGGATCATCCAACCGGTCTGCGGCGCCGTGATGGTCTTCTGGTTTCATCCGAAACGCGTGAACGACCCCGCAAACCCCGCCGCGTACGCCAACGGCGCCTTCATGCTGATAAGACGCGGCACGTACGAGGCCATCGGCGGACACAACGCCGTTCGTACCGAAGTCAACGAGGACATGCACATGGCCCGCCTGTGCAAACAGCACGGGCACCGGCTGCAGGTGGTGCAGAACGACGGCCTCTACTCGGTACGGATGTACACCGACTTCCGCACGACCTGGCGCGGTTGGAGCCGGATCTTCTACGGCTGCTTCGGGACGTTCCGTCGCCTTCTTGTCTCCATGCTCCTGCTGCTCGTGGCCAGCATCCTTCCCTACGTCAGCGCCGCAGCGGCCTGGATTGCCGTCGCGTTGCGGGGATGGCAGGCCGCCGGACCGTGGGCCTGGATTGCGGTGCTCGCGACGCTGGCCATCGTGCTCCAGCAGAGCGTGATCGTGCGATTCTATCGCCTCAGCCACGCCAGCCCCTGGATGGCGCCGACATGGATCATCGGGGCCGTCCTGTGCGTGGGGATGCTCGGAAGCGCCATGCGGAAGCTGGGCGGGCGCGGCACGACGACGTGGCGCGGCACGACCTATCGGGGCAACCGGGTAGCCCCGGCCGAACGGAAGGCCTGAGCATGAGCGTGCTGTGGTCCATTCCCCTCGTCCCGGACGTGTATCAGCCCTACGCGAAGATCGCGCTGGGCGCTGCGGTCGCCTGGGTCGTGCTTCGGACCGTCCAGCGGCGGCTTCACCGGTACCTGCGATCGCGCAAACCCGTCGTGCTGCATCCGAACCTCCAGAAGTACGGTATAGGCGCTGAGGAGGCCGCGAGGCAGCGGCAGGCCCTGGCGTCGCAAATCCTGGCAACCTCAAGCGGCGACCGGCTGGTCGGATATGAAATCGTGCAGCAGATCGAGGCGGTCTTTGTCGAGGGCTTCCGATCTCCAGCCGAGGCCGTCGAGGGTCTCAAGGCGGAGGCGGCGCGCCGTGGCGCCAATGCCGTCGTCAACGTTCGGCAGGAGCGTACGGCCGGCGGCCGGTGCAGCGCCTCGGGCGATGCCGTCCGCGTCCGGCCCGTCAACGAGAGTACCCCGGACGCCGAGCGTGAATGAGACAATGGCCGCTGCCGGAGGACATATACATGAGCATCTCTCTTCCGCGATCGCTTCTATGCTGCTGCGTCATTGCCGTGCCGGCCTGCGGAATCGCGGGGTGTCGGGAAACACCCAAACCGTCGGCCGAGCCCTCCCCGGTGCCAAGGTCGGCGACGACGGCCACCCCCCTCGCGGCTGAGCCCGCGCCGACGACCGGGCCGTCCGAGCCGGCCGTGTCGCCGCCGACGACAGAACCCGTCGGATCGCGCCCCGCGCCGCCGGCGCCGGAGTACGTCAACGAGCCTCCTTTTCGCGTGGATGCGACGGTCACGGACCCGAACGACCCGCAAGCGGGCTGGCTTCGCATTGAGGCGCTCACCGACCCGAACCAGCCTGCGCGGATCCAAGGTCGCTTCCCCGAGCCCAACAAGATGCAGGTGCAGACGACGAATGTTGCCGAGTTGAGCGTGGATCTATCCATGCTTCCGATCCAGCCCGGCCGGTGGATCATCCTCCAAATCGACAAACAGGCCATCGACCTCGCCCAGCGCTACCGCGGCAAGCGCGTCCGGCTTGTCCGGGCGCCGACCGGCCAGTGGAGCGTTCTGCCGGAACCGCCCCGAAAGTAGGGCGGTGGCCGGACGTCGGCGGCGCGCGGTCCGCGCTAGCTACCGGACCTTCGCCGGTTGAACGTCCCGGGTTGCCCCGCTAGCATGACGGCCTGTTCGTTTGAAAAAAGGAACCGTGCCTTGGTGCCACTCGAGGAACAAGTCGACGTGCTCGCTCGCGGGTGCGAGCAGATCTACCGCGTGGACGAACTGCGCGGCAAGCTTCAGCGGGCCATCGCCGCAGACCGCCCGCTCCGCGTCAAAATCGGGCTCGATCCCAGCGCCCCGGACATCCACCTCGGGCATGCGGTGGTGTTGCGCAAGCTTCGTCAGTTTCAAGACTTGGGCCACAAGGCCGTGCTGATCATCGGCGACTACACCGCCATGATCGGCGACCCCACCGGACGCAGCAAGACCCGGCCGGTACTGAGTGCCGAGCAGATCCAAGCCAATGCGAAGACCTACCTCGAACAGGCCGGCCGCGTCCTGGACACCTGCCCCGATCGGCTGGAGATCCGGCGCAACAGCGAATGGCTGGCGCCGATGACGTTCGCCGATGTGCTCAAGCTCGCGGGCAAGATGACCGTCGCCCGCATGCTTGAGCGCGACAGTTTCGCGAAACGCTACAAGGCCGGCGTCGAGATTTACGTGCACGAGTTCCTGTATCCGCTGATGCAGGGGCACGACAGCGTGGTCGTCCGGGCCGATGTGGAACTCGGCGGCACCGACCAGACGTTCAACAACCTCGTCGGTCGCGACCTGCAGGCGGACGCCGGCCAGGAGCCGCAGGTCGTCATGATCCTGCCGATCCTGATCGGGCTGGACGGCAAGGAGAAGATGTCCAAGTCCCTCGGGAACTACGTCGGCGTGACGGAGTCGCCGCACGACATGTTCGGCAAGCTCATGAGCCTGCCCGACGACTGCATGCGGAACTACTACACGCTGCTGACCGACGTGCCCGCCGCGGAGATCCACCGACTGTGCGATCCCCGGCAAACGCACCCGATGGAGGCCAAGAAGCGCCTGGCCGAGACGATCTCGTGCGGCTTTCATCCCGCCGAGTCCGTCCGGAATGCCCGCAAGGAGTGGGAGGCGATCCACCAAAAGGCGGCCAGGACCGGCGAGCAGCTCGTCGTGCCCGCGGACGCGCCGACCGTACAGGTGGCAGGCGACCTCGTCGTGAACGGCAAGGCACCGCTCCTGCGGCTGATCGTGGACTGCGGATTCGCCAGAAGCAACGGCGAGGCGCGACGGCTGATCGAGCAGAAGGGCATTCGTCTCAACGGAGAGGTCCTGACGGACCCTGCGGCGGACATCGCGGTGAAGACAGGCGACGTGCTCCAGCGAGGCAAGCGGGAATTCAAGCGGCTGCAGGTGTTGTGAGCTGCGGGTCGAGGACCGAGCCGATTCCGGCCAAGGAGCGATTCACATGGCAAAGACGTATGGATTCGGCATTGTCGGCACCGGCATGATCGGCAATTTCCACGCCGAAGCGATCAAGCAGCTTCCGAACGCCCGGCTTGTCGCGGCCTGTGACACGCAACCCGGTCTCGCCGCGCAGTTCGCCGCGAAGCACGGCTGCGAAGGCATGGACAACCTCGAGCGGTTTCTGGCCCGGGACGACATCGATGTTGTGACCGTCGCCACGCCGAGCGGCACGCACGCCGACATTGCCATCGCCGCCGCACGCTACGGCAAGCACTGCATTGCCGAGAAACCGCTGGACATCACGCTCGACCGGATCGACCGGATGATCGAAGCGCACGAGAAGGCCGGCACGACGCTCGGCGGCATCTTCAACTTCCGGTTCCGCGAAACGACTCGCCTTTTCAAGCAGGCCGTCGACGAGGGCCGCTTCGGCCGTTTGACGTTCGGGATGGCCTACGGCCCCTGGTGGCGCGACCAGGAGTATTACGACAAGGGCGGCTGGCGGGGAACATGGGCTCTCGACGGCGGCGGCGCCCTCATGAACCAGGGCATCCACACCGTCGACCTCCTGCAATACCTGATGGGCCCGGTCCGGCGCGTGATGGCATCGTGCGCCACGCTCGCCCACCAGCGGATCGAGGTGGAGGACACCGCCGTCGCCACCATCGAGTTCGCCAACGG
This sequence comes from uncultured Planctomycetales bacterium, assembly GCA_964617025.1. Lineage (GTDB taxonomy): Bacteria > Planctomycetota > Phycisphaerae > UBA1845 > PWPN01 > CAZMVY01. The sequence goes on from CAZTVU010000011.1 coordinate 13,982, forward strand.
CGCGCTCGGCACGATCGCCTGCACGACGAGCATGTGGCCCGGCCACTTCCGCATTGTCGAGGTCGCCGGCAGCGACGGCACCGTGGCCATGGCCGACCAGAACTTCTTCTTCTGGCAATTCCGCAAGGAAACGCCCGACGACGACCGAATCCGCCGGGAGTACATGCAGTTTCCCGCGGTCTCGATCGGCGCGGCCAATCCCTCGGCGGGCATGACGGCGGACCTGCACCGGGAGAACTTCCGCGAGTTCCTGCAGGCGCTGGACGAGCGCCGCCGTCCCGCGGTCGACGGTCGCGAGGCCCGCAAGGCGGTCCAGACCATCCTGGCCATCTACGAATCGGCAAAGCAGGGCGGCAAGGCGGTCGAGATTCGCTGACGCGGCACCGCCCAAGGCGCGCGGCACCCACCATGCAAGGCGAATCCTGCCGTCGTGCCGGCGTTGCGGGTGAACAGACAGTCCCAAAAAGATCCCGCCATCCCGCGACTCCGTCGGCGTGCAACGATCCACGACGAGCTATAATCCTGCGCATGGATTCGGATCCCCCACGATCGGAGCCGGCGGCGGCGTTCGCGTCGCACCCGCGCGAGTGGATGAACAACCTGTACGTCTATCCCGTGCTGTCGCGACGCAGCCGCGGATTGTCGATTGGGGTCAACCTCAACCCGGACAAGGCGTGCAACTTCGACTGCGTGTACTGCCAGGTGGATCGCACTGCGCCGCCGGTCGTTCGCAAGGTGGATGTTGAGGTCGTCCGTCGCGAGCTGGACGCCCTCGCGGCCCTCGCGGCAAGCGGGCGTCTCTTCGATGCCCCGCCGTTCCGCTCCGCGCCGACCGCCTACCGCCGGGTCAACGACATCGCCTTCTCCGGCGACGGCGAGCCCACGACCTGCCCGCAATTCTATGAGTGCATAGAGGCGGCATGCGAGATCAAGGCCGCCCGCGCGCTGGCCGAGGCCAAGATCGTCCTCATCACCGACGCCTGCTACCTCACGCGGCCGCGGGTGCGCGAGGCCCTCTCGCTGATGGACCGCCACAACGGGGAAATCTGGGCCAAGCTCGACGCCGGTACGGAGGACTACTATCGGCGGATCAACCGGCCGAACTATCCCCTTCGCCACGTGCTCGACAACATCCTCGACGCGGCACGCGCCCGGCCGGTCGTGATCCAGTCGCTCTGGATGAGAATCGACGGCCAGGCGGCGCCCTCGACCGAAGTCGCGTCGTTCGCGGATCGGCTCAACGAACTCCTCGCCGCCGGGGGGCAGATCAAGCTGATCCAGCTCTACACGGTCGCCCGGCGAACCGCCGAAGCGAACGTCACCGCCCTGTCCCGCTCGGAGCTTGACGGCATCGCGGCGATGGTGCGATCCCGCTGTCCCGCACCCGTCGAGTGCTTCTACGGCATCGAGGGCTGAGCACATCGCCCCATTGGACGGGTTCGGGCACGAAACGGGACAAGCTCGGCCGGCATCGTTCCGCCGGACGAGCCCCGCGTGGCTTGGAGGACCCATTCGCCGACTCGATTGCCGGAACGAGCCGTCCCGAGCGCCCGGACATCTCGCGCCCCTCGCGAGAAGGCAACGACGCGCGTCTCGCGGCGGCGCAGCCTGCCCTCTCCGTTCGCCATGGACCGCTTATGGTCAACTTTTCCGCTCCGTGCCCGGGCGTTTTTTCGGCAGACCTTCGCCCGCCGCGGACGGCTCATCGCCGTTGACACGACCGGCTGCGATTCGTAGCATGGCCGCCGCTTCGGCCGGGAGTCTTCCGACGCGAGGGTTACGCCGTTGGCAAGCCGTCTGATCGAGATCGTACAATCGTTCCGCAAGCAGCGCGTGCTTCTCGTCGGCGACCTCATCCTGGACCGCTACGTCTACGGCGACGCCGAGCGGATCAGCCCCGAGGCCCCCGTCCCCGTGCTCGCCAAGCGGCACCAGGAGGAGAAGGTCGGCGGCGCCGGCAGCGTCGCAGCGTCGCTCGTCACGCTCGGGCTGAAGGTCACCTGTGGCGGCGTCGTCGGCCTCGACGACGAGGGCCACCGCATCCGCGCCATGCTCGAAGACCTCGAGGTCGGCACCCGCGGCATCCTCTCCGTGATGGACCGCCCCACCACGACCAAGACGCGCTTCATCGGCCTCGCGCAGCACCGACACCGGCAGCAGCTCCTGCGGCTCGATGACGAATCGTCGCGCCGCCTTGCTCCCGAGGAGGAGAAGCGACTGCTCGAAATCATCACCCGCTTCGTCCCCGCCGTCGACGTTGTCTGCATCGAGGATTACGACAAGGGGGTGTGCAGCGAAACCGTCTGCCAGCATCTCATCGAGCTCGCCCGCAGGCAGAACAAGCCGGTGCTGGTCGACCCCGCCCGGCTCAAGGACTACGCCAAGTACCGTGGGGCGACCGTCCTGACGCCCAATCGCAGCGAGTTCTGCCTCGCCGCCGGCCTGGACGACGCCCGACTGCCCAGCATCCGGTCCGCCGCCGCCAGGCTGGCCGACGAGCACGGTTTCGAGGCCCTTGTCGTAACGCTTGACCGCGAAGGATCGCTCCTTCGCGTCCGCGGCCAGGAGCCGGTCCATCTCAGCACCCGGGCCCGCGCCGTCTACGACAATACCGGGGCCGGCGACGCCGTCCTGGCGATGCTCGCCGCCGCCGTCGCCGCCGGGGCCAACTGGGTCGAGGCCGCCCGGCTGGCCAACATCGCCGGCGGCCTGGAGGTCGAGAAGTTCGGCTGCGTCCCGATCACCCGTGAAGAGGTCATCGCCGACCTGCGTCTTTCCGACGGCAACGGCGCGGGCAAGCTCCGCACCGCCGACGAGCTGCTCGCCGAGCTGACCCTCCGACGCCAGCGGGGCGAGTCGGTCGTGTTCACGAACGGCTGCTTCGATCTCCTGCACCCGGGACACGTCCGCCTCCTCGCCCGGTGCCGCGAGCTCGGCACCGTCGTCGTCGTCGGCCTCAACAGCGACGCCTCCGTCCGCGCCCTGGCCAAAGGCAGCGACCGTCCGATCTGCAACCAGCGCGAGCGGGCCGAGATGCTCTCGGCCGTCGAGCACGTCGATTATGTCGTCCTGTTTGACGAGCCGACACCCGAGCACCTGATCCGGGCCGTCCGCCCGGACGTCCTGGTCAAGGGCAAGGACTGGGCCGAGCGGGGCGTCGTCGGCCGGGAATTCGTAGAGGCCAACGGCGGCAAGGTCGTGCTGGTTGATCTCGTCGCCGGCTACAGCACCTCCGGCCTGATCGAGCGCATCCGCAAGGGGAATCCTGACGGATAGGCCCGCTCCCAATCGCGACCGGGCACCCCAAGGCGCCGGGAACCGCTCATGCACACCAGGCTCAGCCCCGACAACCCCTACGGCCCCGGCCGTTACGGCTTCGCCTGGGAACACATCCCCCCCGGCAGTACAGCCCACCTTGACTTCGGCTGCTACGACGGTGCGTTTCTTCGATCTCTCCGGCCGAAGGCCATCGGTCGTCTGGTCGGCGTCGATGTCAACCGCGACGCCATCGCCGCCGCCGCCGGAGCGCCGGACATCGAGTTCCGCCACATCAGGCCCGCCGCGACGCTTCCGTTTCCCGACGCATCGTTTTCATCTATCACAATCCTTGACGTGATTGAGCACGTCTACGACCAAAGCGCCCTTCTCGATGAGTTGAACCGTGTCCTTCAGGCCGACGGCAGACTCATCGTCACCGCGCCGGGCCGGCACGTCTTCTCGTTCCTCGACCTGGGAAACCTGAAGTTCCGCTTCCCGCGTCTGCACCGCTGGTACTATTGCCGCCGCCATTCGCTGCAGGAGTACCACCGCCGATACGTGGCGAACCCGGACGGCTTGATTGGCGACGTCTCCGCCGAAAAGCGATGGCATGAGCACTTCTCGCGTCGCACGATGGCCGCCCTGCTGGAGCGATGCGGCTTCGCTGTGGTCGAGTTTGACGGGAGCGGCCTCTTCGCCCGACCGATCGAGGCCCTGGAGCTAACCATCGGCCGCTTGCCGCCCATCCGCCGGACGCTTCGCCAGGCGATGTCCCTTGATGCGCGCTGGTTTGCCTCCACAAACCTGTTCTGCATAGCCCGCAAGGCCGGTTGTTGACCGCGACCGCTACCGGCGGCGACGTACGAAGCGGGCCCGATTGGCGTCGGAACCTTTAGCTAACTCGGGACCTTGCGCAACTTGTGCAAGGCTACCGTTTTCGCCGCCATTAGAGCCTCGACTGAAAGTCTTGCATTTACGCCGTATCACCGCTAAGTCCTGACATCTTGTCCGAAATTCCGCTGGTGGGCACCGACACCTAGTCGCTAGCTCAAAAACAACGCCGATAGTCAACAAAAAAGCGACGCATGTGTTGACACGACGGGGAGGATTCGTTACGATCTGATTTGGAAGCCAGTTTCATCGGGCGGGCGCTGGACTCGCCAGCCCGGGCGGGGTTACCAGGTCTGGCAGGAGAGAGGAGGTGGAGAATGCGACCCGGAGGGCATATGATTCTGGCAGTTTCGCTAGGTTGCGGCGGACACAATCGCTTCGGAAACAACGCTGGGTGGGGAAATCGGTAGATGGTACGTGATTGAAAACGTGGCCGGTCATTGTGGATCGGCCTTTGAGCGTCGATGAGTGAGGCCAGTGAGGCCCGCGTGTGACGGGTCGTACAGGCGGGCGAAGGGCGGCCCGGAACAACGGCCCGGTGTAAGGAGGAGATCAGCATGGTTGGGAAAAGGTCTTTTGTGATGGCGCTTGCCGTCGTGGCGGGCGTCGCGGCAGTGGCGGCGGGGGCGGTGCTCGTCCCGCTGGAGGGTCCGTACGGGGCGACGGCTACGTATGGTTACTCGCTCTCGTCCAACGGGCGTTGGGTGGGCGGCTACAGCCTCGTCGGGGGCAACAAGATCATGTCCTACTGGTCGCCGCCAGGATCCGGCGTGAAGCCGTATGCCCTCGGCGTGCGATACGGGCAGTACAGCGGTACGGACATCGACGCCGACGGCAACGTCTACAGCGGCATCCGCGATGCCCAGAGCACACCGATCGGCTACTTCGGCCAAAACATGTCGAACTATCCGAGCCCCGGCAGCGCGGGCAACCTGAAGGACTGGGGCGGCGCGAACTCGAACGTCCAGGTCGTTCTCGAAGGCAACCCCGTCGCGACGACGCCGGGCAATGCCGTCTATATGGTCGGCCACGACCTCAAGAAGTATCAGGCGTACATCTACAAGTGGCAAGGCAGTTCGCAGACGTATTCGCCGTACAACCTCGTTACGTCCGCGACCGGCTCAGGCAACGGCCGGCTGAATCTGCTATCGATCTCGAAGACGTCGCAGTACACCTGGTCCACGTTCAACAACGTTCCGCTGATCGTCGGCAATGACCGCGGCGGGACCGGCGGCGCAAACCGCCCGATCTGGACGCACGTCAAGCCGGTGCAGGGCAACAACTCGACGGCGAAGCCGATCCCGTACATCCCGGGCGCTGAGTTGGTCAACGGCATCGCGTTCGGCATCTCGGCGGACGGCAACTGGATGTCCGGCTATATGTATAAGTTCGCCCCGGTGGGCAGCGGGACAAGCGGGTATCGACAAATGGGCTTCCGGTATGCATGGACCGGCAACGGCGCCGGCGGCGCATCCGAGGAGCTTTGGCCGCGCGGCTACTACGGCGATGCCGACAAGGAGCTGCTGCGAAACCTGACTGCGAATGTGATCGACATCGCGGTTGACGGCACGGCCGTCGGCTGGACGTATGACTCGGCGGGGTTGTACATCAACCAGGGCCCGAGCGATCCGATCCCCACCCAGACGTATGCCGCCTACATCTGGCTGCCGGGCAGCAGCGAAGGCTACATGCTGAAGGACTACCTCGACTTCCTCGGCGTGGACACCAGCGCGTGGGCATGGCTCGAGCGAGCCGAGAGCATCGAGATCGTCAACGGGCAGCTCTTCGTGACGGGCTACGGGCGTCTGCTGGACGGCTCGATCCGGGCCTTCTACATCCCCGAGCCGGCGACGATGGCGCTGCTGGCGGCCGGCGGGTTGGCGTTGCTGCGTCGCCGCCGTTGATCGAGCAGCGGACGCGACGGACGTGTTCGTGAACACAGCGTTCCGAGCCTCCGGCCTTCGCGCCGGAGGCTCGGGGCGCACCGTGTGAAGTTCCGCGCGGGTTCTTCGGGGGCCGCTTGTGCCCGACAGAACGACGCGCCGGGGGTGCATCGCCTCCGCATCACAGCGAGGATGCGGTCGCGACCCGCCCGCAGCGGGGAATCGCGGGCAGATGGCGTGGTGGAGCAGGTTACCGGTGTGGCAGCGGCCGCCTGGGTTGGCCGCGTTTTCTGGAAGGAGCGATCCATGAGAGGAGCGAGTTATCTGTCGGGAGGCATTTTGCTGGCCCTGGCGGCGATGCTGGGTATAGCAACGCCGCTGCAGGCGGCGGTGACGTTCACGGGGGTTGGCTATCTGGACGGGACCGGGACGTACAAGTACAGCAAGGTGCTGGCCGTCTCGCCCGACGGCACCATCGCGGTCGGCGAGAGCAAGAACAGCTCCAACATCACCGAGGCGTTCATGTACGATATTGCCACGGGCGTGATGACGGGGCTGGGTTTCCCGGTGGACGCCGACCAGAACTACAGCAGTGCGGCGAGCGTGGGCATCACCAGCACGGGGGTCATCAAGATTGCCGTGAACTGCAACGTGACCATCGGCACCACGACATACAAGCAGGCCTACCTTTGGTCGAGCGACCTGAACGGCGGCGCAGGCGGTTACACGACCGACTTCATCCTGCTGCCCAACGGCTTCAACTCGATCGCGCGGGCGCTGGCGGTGCAGCTCGATGATGAGGTGATGATCACCGGCATGGCGGACGACGCCACGCTGGCCCAGCACGGGTTCCGGTATCGGACGCTGCCGTCGATGCTCGATCTCGCCAAGCCGCCCACCAGCGCGTATCCGAACAACGCGTGGGGCATTTCAGCATTCGGCGACGTCGGCGGCTACAGCAGCAACTGCCAGGTCGGCGGCGGAAATCACCGCAACGCCTGGACGTTCGATCCGGACGGCAGCGTCTACACCTGGCTGGATACGCTGCAAGGCCCGCCGAGCAACGTGGTGGAGTCCCAGAGCAAGAGCCAGATGTCATTGGACGGCCTCTGCGTCGTCGGCCGCAGTACGACCAATAGCGGCGTTGCAGGATCGTGGGAGCCGTTCCGGCAGATCTCGGGGCGGCAGGCGGACGGCTATGCGGATGTGGAGGGCATCGGATACCTGCCCGGCCAGAACTACGGCGAGGCGTATGCGGTGAACGGCTACGGCACCGTGATCGCCGGCTACAGCATGACACTGGGCGTCAGCCCGTCCGACCGCAAGTTCTTCGTGTGGGATACGATCAACGGCATGCAGGATCTTGCCACGCTGATCGGCGGCGTGCCTGCCGGGTGGACGATCGGCACGGCCGGTGACGTGACCTGGCTGTCGCAGAGCGGCGAGACGCTCGTCGGCTGGGCCAACCACGACGGCAACACCGAAGGCTGGGTGGTGCAGGGCCTTTCCGTCCCGCCGCCGCCGCCGCCCAAGATCCAGACTGTCACGCCGAATCCGGAAAACGTAGTCGCGGGCGCGTCGTACACCAAGAAGCTGACGCTGACGGCGGGCCGGTTGCCGGTGCCGACGTGGGCGAAGCTTCAGGGGCCGGCGGCCCTGCCGGCGCCCGTGCCCGGCGGCCGCGGTGCGACGATCAGCGGGTGGACGCCGACGGCGGCGGACATCGGTTCGTACACGGTCGAGGTCGAGGCGAGCAGTGCGACGGGCAGCGACACGGAGCAGTGGGTGCTGAACGTCATCCCGCCGCCCGCCCCGACGGTGTTGCCGTGGCTGCCGACCGGCGGTACGGAAGTCACCGTGAGCGGGATCTACTCGTTTGCGACCAAGGTCGAGCTGTATAAGAACGGCACGGACCTCGTCGCGACGGCGACGGCCCCGCCAGCGGACTTCAGCAGCGGCACGTACAAGTTCACCGGCCTGCCGCCGATGGTGACGGGCGACTTCTACCAGGCCAGGCAGACGACCGGCGGCGCCGACAGCGCACTGTCGACAATCTGGCGCGTGGTGCAGCCGACGGAGATGAGCTTCTTTGACGACGTCGAGGCGGCGGTCATCAAGCGCGACTGGCTGCGGTACGAGCTTCCTTTGAACACGGAGCAGAACCACACGCCGGGCGGCTCGCAGTCGTTCAAGGAAACGACGATCCCATCGGGCACGGGCATCATCGCCGGGGCGAACTGGGCCGACGCGACGCCGACGGACCCGGACGACCTGTACCGCTACCCGGTGCTGTTCGAGTTCTGGATGTACGATGTGGCGCCGGCGCCGGGCGACACGACGTCGAAGGCCCGCCACCGCGGCGGCCTATATCAGTTTGACGCCGGCGGCTGGCAGCCGGGCGTCGCCGCGAAGTACATCCTTGAGACGGGCTGCTTCGATGGGCTGCGCAGCGCCCCGCCCGGACAGGTGTACGACAATCAGAAGTATCAGGGGCGCGTCGTAATCACCGGAACGTCCACGAACACGGTGTTCAACCTGGTGGATCTGGCGCCCAACAGGTCCACCGGCTGGCACAAGTTCAGCATCAAGGCCGGTGCGAACAAGTGCTGGTTCTACGTGGACGGCAAGCGCGGGGCGAAGGTGCTCAACGTCAGCCCCAGCCTGCTCGACGCCATCCGCGTGGGCAACGAGTCCGGCTCGCCGGACATGCAGCCGGCATGGTTCGACGATATCTCGGTCCGGAAGTTCACTGAGACGGACCCGTACCTCGAACTGACCGACATCACAGCGTATGAAGGCGTGCCGATCCCCCCGACGGATCAGAAGGGTCTCGACGCCGACACGCCGGATACCGTCAAGCTGGTCATGACCGGCACGCTGCCGACGGGCCTGGTTGCCTCGGCGACCTCAGTCGAGGTCGGCTCGACGCCGACGTCGGGCCCGGTCGCGGTTATCACGATCAGCGGCACGCCCGCGGCAGGCACCGCCGGAACGTACACGCTCAACTTCACGGCGACGGACGACGTGGCCGTGTCGGGCCGGGCGGCGACCGGTTCGGTGACGATCACCGTGGGACTCGGCTGCAACACGCCGCCTCAGGACGTGGACGGCGACAGCGACGTCGACCTGACTGACTTCGGGACGTTCCAGGCCTGTTTCAACGGCCCGAACCGCCCGTGGCCGGGGCCGCCGATCAATCAGCGCGATTGCTCGTGCCTCGACGCCGACAAGGATGCTGACGTGGATCTGGCGGACTTCGGGCAGTTCCAGGTGTGTTTCAACGGCCCGAACCGCCCGCCAACCTGTCCGTGAGGTCGACGTGAGTCGTTGATCGCAGGATCGTAGAGGGTAGTCATGGCCGCGTGGCCCGCAGCGAAACGGGCCACGCGGCTTGTCTTTGCGCCCGGTGGCAAACAAGGCCGATCGGCCGTGCTCCACCGGGAACACGGCCGGGGAGGGCCGTGCCACATTGGCGGGAGCGGTCTCCGGCGGGGATTGCCCAATCCGGCGGTTTGCGGTATGAAAAGGGGCTGCCACCGTCGCCGCGAAGCGCGGAGACCGGCCGGTAATCTAACGAGGAGGAATCAATGAGTGACCAACTGACACGTCGGGCGTTCCTGGGAAACTCGAGCCGGGCGGCCGCGGGGATCGCCGCGGGCCTGACGGCCGGTACGCTGCTGCGGGACGCAAGGGCCGCGGACGAGAACGAGACGTTCACCGTCGCGCTGATCGGGTGCGGCGGCATGGGGCGGTACAAGCTCGGGAACTTCATGGAGACCAAGCAATGCAAGGTCGCCGCGGTCTGCGACGTGGATCCCGCCCAGATGGAAGCCGCCGCAAAGGCCGTCGCCGACAAGCTCGGCAACGTGCCCGAGAAGATCGCCGATTACCGCAAGGTGCTCGACAACAAGGACATCCACATCGTCATCATCGGCACGCCGGACCACTGGCACGCGGCGCCGATGATGGCAGCCGTCGCCGCGGGCAAGGATGTGTACTGCGAGAAGCCCTGTTGCCACAACATCCGCGAAGGCCGGCTGATGGTGGACGCCGCAAGGAAGTACAAGCGGGTGGTCCAGGTCGGCACGCATCAGCGAAGCATGCCGCACATCCAGGAGGCCCGCGAGTTCGTGCGGGGCGGCAAGCTGGGCGTGATCAGCATGACCAACACGTTCACGTACGGGAACGATTCGCCGGACGGCCTCGGCCACGCGCCGGACACGGACCCGCCTCCGGGCGTGAACTATGACGCATGGCTCGGACCGGCCCCGGTGCGCCCGTACAACCGGCGACGGTTCCACTCAAGCTGGCGATGGTATTTTGACTATGCGGCGGGCATGGTGGGCGACTGGAACGTCCACCTCCAGGACATCATCATGTGGACGATGGGCGTGACGGCGCCGATCTCAGTGTCGACGTCGGGCGGCAAGTTCGTGCTGACCGACGACCGCGACACGCCGGACACCATGCAGTCGGTGTATGAGTTCGGCCCGTGCGAGGCGGCGCCGAAGGGCTTCGTGCAGACGTACACGATGCGCAAGGCGAGCGGCAAGCCGTGGAGCGCCGGCGGGTATGGGATGGACTTCCACGGAACCAACGGCTATCTGCACATGACCCGCGGCGACTGGAAGCTCGAGGCGGACAAAAAGAGCTGGGACGACCCGAAGTCGGAGTGGCGGGCGCAGAGCTTCAACAAGCCCGCCGAGGGCGCAGACCAGAAGGCCCATCTGGACCACGTGCTGAACTTCCTTGAGTGCTGCCGATCCCGCAAGACGCCGATCGCCTCAATTGAACTCCATTTCCATACGGTGACGGCCTGCCACCTGGCGAACGTGTCGCTCCGCGTCGGGCGAAAGGTGTTTTGGGATGCAAAGAAGGAGCTCTGCTTCAAGGACCGCGAGTTGACGTCGCCGGACGAAGAGGCCAACAGACTGCTGACGCGGGAATACCGCGCGGGCTACGAGTTGCCGAACGTCTGAAGCCGAAACCTGAGTAACGATTCGGACACTGAATGACCGGGACCATCCGTTCGGATTAGTCAAGGATCCGCGGCGGACGGCCCCGGTTCTTTTTCGTGCTGGCAACAAGCGGGCCGGCCGCCTCACGGTATTGACCGCCACTTTGGCGGCCCCTAAACTTCAAAGGGTTACTCGGTCGCGATCGGAGCCGCCCGAGTCATTTCGTGTTACGAGGAGCAAATACCATGTGCATCACAAAACCATGCGCAGTGTTGGCGTTCCTGACCCTGACTCTGTCGGCGGGCCTCGCCGCCGCCCAGACAAACGCCGGACACAACGCCGTCGTCGCCTACGAGCTCATGGCCGGAAGCACCTGGCAACAGGGTTGCTTCCCTCCCTGCCAATGCCCGATCACCGCCGAATTGCCGTTGACGGGCACGTTTCTCCTCGCCCCCGCGGGCGCGGACATGTGGACCCGCTACTTCGCGGTGACGGAGGTCCGGTGGGCGGTGCAATCGTCCGGGGCCGCGATCCCCATCACGGGATCCGGAAAGTATTCGATTGGCGGTGATTTCGCACTGACGCACCAGTTGTCGCTTGATCTGAAGGTCGGCACCGCGCCCGTGCAGCACTTCGACAGCGGCATGATCGTGGGCGGCGCCGAGTTTCCGGAGATTCACATCACAATCTCGGTCAACGGGGGCGAATGCTACGATACCGTCATCAAGGTACACGCCCGACCGACGACCATCGTGCCCCCGTGGCCGGAGCTTTGGTTCTCGACCTCAACGGGATTCACCGCCTCCAACATGCCGTCGGCGATACCCGGGTTCGTCCACGTCAGTGACGGCGACCTCCTGAGCCGGCGCGGGACGATCGTGCGGAAAAACAGCCAGTTGACGGCAAGACTGGGCATTATGCCTCCCACCCCGGACCTCGGGCTCGATGCCGTGACCCTCGGCAGGGGCGGCAGTCTGTGGTTCTCGTTCGACGGGCAGCAACCGCCGATGTGGAGCGAGACGCTCGGCGTATGGCTCAAGCACGGCGACCTGCTCTCCGAGGCCGGATTCGTCGTGCGGACCAATGAGCAGCTGCTCCGCAACTTCACGCGCATGCCTCCGGTCGCCGACGCCGGGCTGGACGCCGTCGCGACGGCCCCCAACGGCGAGTTCCTGTTCTCGACCGACGAGGGGTTCCACTGCGAGTCGCTTGGGCGTTGGGTGGGGCATGGAGACCTGCTCTCGGACCGCGGGTATATCGTGCGGACGAACGCCGAGCTGCTGGCGAAGTTCGAGCCGATCGACATGATGGGCCGACCCCTACCCGCCGACTACGGTCTCGATGCGGTAATCCTGCGGTCGAACCGGGAGATCTGGTTCTCGGTCGAGATCGGGTTCCCGGACGCGAAGCGGGGCTGGATCGGCCACGGCGACCTGCTGTCGACACATGGTTACGTGGTGGTGCGGAACCGCGACCTTGTGGCACCGTTCGGGCCGCTCGAGGATCTGGCCGACTTCGGCCTCGACGCCGCCATGCTTCTGGGCCCGCGCCGGTTCTGCGACTTCGACATGGATGACGACGTCGACCTGAACGACTTTACGCACTTCCAGGCGCTGTTCAACGGGGCAAACCGGCCGATCTCATCGGTGGCCGTGGCCGCGACGCCGATCGACACCGCGTTCGACGCCGACCTGGACGGCGACCGCGACGTGGATCTGTCCGACTTCGCTGCATTCCAGAACTGTTTCAACGGCCCGAACCGCCCGCCGGCGTGTGAGTGAATGGTTTGACGGGCAATCGTCGGCCTTGCGATGGGCCGGCTGCGCGACCGGCCCGGACGCTCGCGTGTAGTCGGCTCGGCGTTGTCAGTAACGGCCAACGGCGAACGTGTACACGATGGTGACGTCGCCGGCTGACGATCCGTTGCCGACGACGCGCTGTGTGATGCATGCGTGAGGCACCCGTTGCCGGTGATAGTCGCACCAGCAGAGGGTCAGCGCCAAGCACGCGACGCCGACGATCCACGCGGCCGCCTCGGCGACCCGACGACGGCGAAGCTGCCAGAGTAGGGCAACCGCGGGGCCTACCAGGAATGCCTTGAACACGATCGCCGCAAAGGGACCGCGGCTGAGGGCCCAATTCGCCAGCGGATTCATTTCGCCAAACAGACCGCTCCGATGGGCATCGAGCGTGAGGGCGAGGTCAGCCGCATGGACGAGGCAGACAGCGGCAAGGAGGACAGCCACCCGAACCGAGCGAACCGACCGCAGGGGCCGTGCGCGAAACCGCGGCGTGCGCACGGTTTCAGCGGCGCGAGCAAAACTCCATCCTTCGGACGTAAGTACGTACATCTTAGCGTGTTATCGACATCCTTCGCACTGTGCCTCACTACGATCCTAGCGCGTTTAACACCAATTTCTAACCGTCGGCCACCGATCACCGTCGGCTGACGCCAGCCGGGCTCCCTTGGGTTTGGGACGCGATGCGGTCAACGACGCTGTTCGGGAATGATCGCGCATGTCAACGTTGTCCCCGGCGGTGGTGGACGGGATGGGCAGTTTGGTAAAGGTGGGCACCCGCCGATGGCAGGTAGTCCATGGCCTATTCGAGGAGCTTGGTGGCGCAGTCGTCTGCAAGGCAGTTCGCACCGACATCGTTGGGGTTGGGTGCCAATCGAAGCTATAGGACGGGAAAGTCAAAGGCTGACGGCATACTCGATGCGACGGGAAGCCTACCGTGGCCGGTGGGCCCTATCAGATGGCCTGTGCAGGTGGCGGGCCGAAACGTGCGCCTGCGCGTGTCAGCCCCTGCGGACGAACCAACGCTCAAGGATTCGCTCGCAAACGGGTAGTCCCTCCGCCCGCGCCAGCCGCCATCCGCCCCCAAGCCGGAGTATCCGACACAAATCGGGGCGACAAGCGTTCCCAATAAACCACGACCTGAGGGCGGGCCAATCTTGGCCTTCCGCTGGGGGCCAACTGGAGTAGGAGACACCCGGGTGTGCTACTCAGGCTGACGCTCTCGCGATCCGCCGTTCAGCCGGAACCGGAGGCGCGACGAACAAGGCTAGCTCATGTTCATTCATCAGTCGTGCATTGATATCAAGGCAATGCTCGAAAAGACAGCACCGATGGACGATGAGTGAGAAGACAATGGAGAGATCAATGATGCCGAATCAGCGGTGTCCTATTTGTGCCTCTGACAACCCATATTCACCGCCAGCTCTCGTCGTTGGTCTCCCGCGCACGAGTTCTCCCACGAGAAGCTGTCTGCCGTACGCGACTCCCTTCATCCGGCCCCATTTCCAGAACTCTTGGTATTCTTCGAGCTTGGAAGGAGGCTTCACTTCGACCAAAGACTGCTCAAACGAAGACTCGTCAGCGTTTTCTGCGATTCCCTGAGCAACACCCATGGCGAAGGCTTGTTGAAAGGCTCTCGCTCTTGCGACGAGGGCCGGGTTCTTCTGTGCCGCCGAGCGCATGTCATCAAATGTGACGAACCCACGCGTCTGGCTTTTCGGCGTCGCTGCATGGAAGCATATCCCCGAGCCCTCAAACAACCTTGTCTCCCCATACTCAAGCACAGGCCCATGCAATGCAAGGGTTCCATAAAAACTCTCACCCGAAACGCGGGGGTATCCCGGTGAACCGCATCCGACGCATCCGGCAAGGAGAAGTGCACAGCCGCAACATAGCCTACTGCAAGCCAGGCGTCTGGTGTTTAGCGCAGTCACTACAGCAATACTTAAACGGCATCCACATGTCAACATCGAATAGAGCCGCCTTTCTCAAACAACAGCCAGCCATTGCTCTGTCAACAAATTGTCGACAGTTGTTGGTTTTCTTGTCAAAGGGACCACATGACTGAGTCTGCTCAAGCAGGCACGCTTTGATGTCCGGACAGGAGGCGTCTTTGCAGGAGTGTGACTTTCCGTTGAGTGTAAAGGTGCCTGTGTCAACCTTGCTAACGTGCCATTTGTTGTTGACGTACTTCTTCTGGCACACTGCTTCGGGTGAGTTTATGTACGTTATCCTGCGACCACCCTCCTCCCATGAAGGGCAATCTGCGGCTTCGCCCACACCACCACTCCCCCAAGTGAGCCATGTGTGTCCCAACTCTCCTCCGCCGCCACCGCCGATCAGGCAAAAAGGCGACTGATGAATCTCGATTCCACAATCGCTGCCTGCGGGGGCTCCCGTTGGCTGCGTCGTGGGCTGAGTTGCAGCGGCTTCCCCGTTCGGATCGAACCAACTGATAGCGTTGTTTCGGAAGGAAACGTATCTGTTGTTCTCCATCGGGTCGCGCGGAATGAATGCGGTGGGCTGCCGGTAAGTTTGCACCAACACATGCCCCGGCTCGTTGATCGGGTCGCGGTTCAGGAACCGGCCCAGGCGGGGGCTGTAGTAGGCCGATGCGGCGTCGGCCAAGGCCAGCAATGCGGTCGCTGCAACCAGCATGGTCGTGATCGTTCTGTTCTTCATCGTCGCGCCTCCTGTGTAATTCGGCCGGTTGGAGTCTGTTGGTGTAAGCTGGGAATCCCGAACGTCGGTTGAACGCCGGGCATGGTGATTCTGGGGGTGGGGTCGTCCGGGTCCACAGGTCGTGGGCCCTGCATCCACGCGTCGGCCGCTGGGTTGTATGCGTGCATCGGCCGAGGGACTGCTCCGCAGACTATCCGCAGCGCGGTTAACGTGTTGGCATCTCGGGGCTGGAGCCGGTGAGCTTCGGCGAAAGCCGCTCGGGCCTCCGTCAACCGGCCGGTCTGATGCAGGCACATGCCGCGATGGTGCAGGAAGTCAGCCAGTTCCCCCTCCGGTGACATCGACGTGAGAAACACGCCCGTCGCCATATCGGCCTCGGTCAGCGGCTTGGGCCATGTGCGGTAGTGATCGTCGGGCGGGTAATCGACGCCCCCGTTGGTCGCGCCCTCGATATTGAACCGCCCCTTGCCGTCATCCCAGCGGCAGAATAGGTGCTCCCTGGCGGCCACGAGTTTCATCGGGTAACCGAGCCGCCGGCCGATGGCCACGTACATCACGGGCATCGAGGCGCAGGTGCCGCCGTCGGCACCCGGCAACATCCCGTGCAGAAAGATGTGCCGCGAATCGCGGAAGTCGGGATCGTAGATGCGGTCGGGGTTGTACCGGACACCGCAATCTTCCTGGAGGCACTGGACGATGAACTCGGCGCGCAGGCGGGCTTCGGAGTGGTTATAGTGCTCGGCGTACTTGGGATCGGTCGCGCGATAGAGATGGCGCTGCGTCTCGAACTTGACCTTGGCGGCCCATTCATCGAGTTTGGCCAGAACCGCGGGAATGTCGAGGTTATCCGCACCGGGCAAGCCCCTGGCGCAGAGCAGGTTCGTCAGAGCGATGTCAACCTTGCCGAGTTGCTCAGGCGTCATCGCCAGGAGGTCATAGTGCGAGGTCGGCGCATTCTGGGCTGGCGCAGGGGCCGGTTGTTGGTCCGGTCGGGCTCGGGTAACAGCCAGGAGGGCGACGGCTGTGACGCCAGCCCCGACGGCGAAAGCCGCAAGGTGGCCCAGCCTGACGCTTCGGCGAGTTACAGGGACAGAAGCAGATTGCCGCCCCTTGAGTTCTGCCTCAGCGGGCGATCCCTTTCCTGACTTCGGCCCCGGGCGCGACATGGGTGATACTCCTGAGTCGACCCGTATTCTCGTCTCGTCGGTGGCCATGTCAACCCCCAAACCGGACCCGAACCGCCGTTGCCAGTTGCTGGCTCGATGCAGAGGTCATGGTTGACGAGAGGGGAAACGCTGGGCAATTTGGGTCGCCCGCCAAGGCAGCCGCACGTAACATCATGTCGAAAAACAGTCTATGCGTCGACCACGGTGGTCTGACGAAAAAATCCCCAGGCTTTTTACGAATCGCCCTTGCCGCCGGAAATAAGTGGATGACGAGCGAGTGGTATGCTCGCGGTACCGGCATCAACCAAGGAGGTCAATGCGATGCAGACGACGGGACTGACGTTCACCGAGTACATGGACTTGCAGCTCAGGCCGCCGACGGGAGCGGATCGGGCCTTTCACGAGGCCGCCGAGATGGAGAGGGAGCAGATGTTCCCGATGAGCCTGACAGCGGCGTCTGCCCATCTCCGGTCGCGCGGCTACGACAGCCGGCCGGCGATGCTCGAGGTGCTCATCAAGAACGGCGTGGTGTCGCCCACGGAGCCGGACGCCTGGTCGCAGGCCGACGTGGATGCGGCCGCCGAGCACTTCGAGGACTGCCAGATCTTCACGCCCTATGCGGCGATGTGCGTGGCGCTGGGGTGCCGGTATGCCGATTTCTTGCGGCCGTTGCGGGAGGCAGCGGAGCGCGAGTCGGCCAAGTACGGGCGGCACGTGCCAGCGGATGATCAGCTTTTCGTTCTGCACCGGGTCCCCCCGCGCGACACGCAGCCGGCGATCATCTCCTTCACGCTGTGTGACGACATTCGGGAGCGGCTCGAACGCGGCGAGGTGGTGTGAATGGACGCCTCACCGCGGGAACTGGAACTGACGCCCGACCTGCTGGAATACGCCAAGGCGGTGGCGCTCAAGGAGGCTCCCAACCACTGCGGGCCGAGGGTCAGCTATGACGACGTGGCGCAGGCTGCGATCCTGCACCTGCTCAGCAAGCCGCCCAGGTTTGATCCCTCGCGGGGCGCGAAGGTGGAGACGCTGATCTACACCATCGTGAAGAGGGCCGTCATCAAGTACGCCGAGCGAGAGAGGAAGCACGCATCGCCGCTGCGGCCGCTTGACCAACCGGCAGACGAGTCGTCGGGCGCCCTTGCCGGCCCAACGGAAGATCAGGTGCGAACCCATCAGCGTCTGACGGGCAAGGGCCCAACCAAGCATGCTGCGCTGCGGTCGGTCGTGGATGAAATGCTCATCTACGTCGACAACGAGGAGAGCCGGGCCCTGTGCAGGCTATTCATTGAGTGCGACGGCAACACCAGCGAGACGGCGCGGCGCTTGGGTATGACCGAAGGCACCGTTCGCTACCGTCTGAAGCTGTTGGGGCCGAAGCTCAGGGCGGCGGGTTTCGATCCGTTCTCGCAGGGAGGCGCGACATGACGGCAACCATCACGGAAAACCTGCTGCGCACCGCCCCGGAGGTCGCCATCGAGGCCGGCGGCGAACCCAAACGCCCGCGAATTACCATCACGGCCTACAACGGTGGGCTGATGCGGGTGCCTGGGTGGGGTGACGTGGTGATCGATCTGGCTGGTCTGGATGCCTCGGGCCAGATTCCGCTGCTGGCCGATCACGATGCCCGGGTGAGCGGCGTGGTGGGGCACGGCGAGGCCCGCATCACCGATGACCGGCTGATCGTGGCCGGTGTCATGAGCGGCGCGGGGGAGGCGGCCCGGCAGATCGTGGAGATGACTGCCGGCGGCTTCGCGTTTCAGGCGTCGGTCGGCGTCGAGCCGGTCGAGCACGAGCGGATCAAGCCCCGCAACAAAGTGCAGGTCAATGGACGGTCGCTGTCTTCGCCTCGCGGGTTTGCGCTGGTGAAGCAGGGACGATTACGAGAAGTGAGTATCACGCCGTTGGGCGCGGACGCGAACACGTCCGTGGCCATCGCGGCGTCACGTCAAGCCAAGGAGCGGATGAACATGAACATGGACGTTCAGCACGTGGACGAAGAGGTGATTCGCGCGGATGAGCGGGAGCGCCTCAAGATGATCGAGGCGGCCTGCCAGCGCCCGTCCCACGGCTGGGGCGATGCCCAGACCAAGGTGGACCAGTTGAAGGCGGCGGCCATCGCCGGCGAAATCGAAGTCAAGGATCTGACTGCGCAGCTCCTAAACATCTTGCGCGAGTCCCGTCCCAAGGTACGGGGCGTCTGGAATGCCGAACCCGTGGGCGGCACCGTGGCCATTGAGGCGGCCTTGCTGAAGCGCCTGGGCATGAGCTCGCTGGGCGAGAAAACCCTCGGCCCCGTGGCGATGGAGCAGGGTGACCGGCTGAAGGCCACGCACATGCTCGACCTGTGTCGGGCGGCCCTGATGATCGACGGGCGCGAGATTCCTCACGGGCGTGAGGAACTGGTCCGGGCATCATTGTCCACCTCCAGCCTGCCGACGGCGCTGGGGAACATCGCCAACAAGGTACTGTTGGACGCCTATGAAGAGGCGCCCGCGACCTGGCGAGCGTTCTGTGCGGTTCGTTCGGCGGCGGATTTCAAGACGCACACCGCCATCCGGCCGAGCTTTGCCGGAGGGCTCAAACTGATCCCACCGGGCGGCGAATTCAAGCACGGAACCGTCGGGGAAACGACGGCCGAGTTCAAGATCGACACCTTCGGCAAGATGCTGAGCATTGACCGCCGGGACATCATCAACGATGACCTGAGCCTTTTCGACGAAACGGCCAGGGCGTTCGGGCAGGCAGCGATGCGGAGGTTGAGCGACCTCGTGTATGAGGTACTGCTGGTGAACGCGGGCACATTCTTCTCGACGGCCAACGGCAATTACCTCGATGGGGTGGACAGCGCCCTGGTGTTCGATTCATTGGCCGAGGCCATCCAGTTGATGATGGTGCAGCGGGATGGCGAGGGGAACGATCTCGACCTGCGACCGCGCACGCTGCTGGTGCCGCCCGAGCTGCAGACGACGGCCAAGGCCCTGCTTGAGTCCGAGTTCATCCAGCAGATCGCGGAGAATCGTCCGACCGGTAACAGTCTCAAGCAGGCGGTCTCGATCGAAGTCGAGCCGCGCCTGAGTAACGCCGTCAAGTACGGTTCCGCGTCGAGCACAAAGCACTGGTATCTGTTCGCCTCGCCGAGCAATTCGCCGATGGTGGTTGCGTTCCTGCAGGGGAAACAGACGCCCACGGTCGAGTTCTTCGGTTTGGACCAGGATGTCAATGCCCTGGCGGTGAGCTGGCGCGTTTACCATGATTTCGGAGCCGCGCTGATCGATCCCCGGGCTGCCGTCCGGTCAAAGGGGGAAGCGTAATTCCATGAGTGGTGGGGCGGCGGGCCGCGCATGGCGTCCGCGCAGCCTGCCCCCTGTCTTAAACCCAATCCATCCATCGAACCTGACAATCAACCATTCCACCGAATCCTTTGGCGTTTTGTAACACACGCAGTGGATCGCCCGGTGCGGTCCGCGCTCTCGGTACGGAGTGGTCACGATGGAGCCGGCACAGCACGACGCGACGGAGTGCGTCAGCGGGTTTGAAATGCGTGTGGTGGCCGGTGAGCCCAATCCGGAGGCCGAGCAGCGATGGGAGCATCGGATTGAAGCGATGACCGCCTGGTTGGTGGACGAATGGCAGCGTCAGCAAGAGGACGTCGAGAAATGAATGCCACCAACCAGCCATCAGGTTCTTTCCTGGCGCCAGTCAGCGTTGCCGATTTCCTGAAAACATCCGTCCCGGGCCCGATCACCGGCTGGTGGCCCAGCAATCCGCCAGAAGTGGAGCGTGCCTTCCGAATCGGCTACAGGATCGGGGCTTCGCGTTGCGTGGACTGTCACCTGGAGGCCGCCGCCGATATCGAGGAGCGGTTGCACACCCGCCGGTGCGACATCTACCACGGCGAACTGAACAGTGGATTCGACCGCTGGTCCGACCGCCGAGCGGCAGTCCTACGTGGGGCGATGCACGGCGTCCTGGACATGGTCCGTGCCCGGGCCGAAGGCCTGACTTCAAAGAACTTGAAGTGCTCATGGCTCGATCAACTGAAAAACTGGGCCGATGAGAACCCGATTGACCTCGACTGGTCGAGCGCGAAGCCGCCGGACTGGCCCGAACCTGACGGGCCACCACTGGGCCGCGATGACGTGCCGCGACGACTGTGGGGCGAGGTGTTCGGCATGTGCGCGCTGATCCGGCCGCTTGCGACAATCCCAGGGATTACCGCATCCTCGGGAATACGCGAGCCGGTGCTGGTTCGCCTCTCCGAGGTACAACCTGAATTCGTCCGCTGGCTTTGGCCCGGGCGCATCGCGATGGGCAAGTTGACGTTGCTCTGCGGCGATCCGGGGTTGGGGAAGAGCTTCATCACGCTGGACCTGGCGGCACGAGTCTCATGCGGCAACGCTTGGCCCGACCTGCCGTTGCTGCCGAACCTGGCCGGCGGCGTCGTGCTGCTCAGCGCGGAAGATGATCTCGCCGACACGATCCGGCCACGGCTGGATGCCGCCGGTGCGGACGCCGCGCGCATCCAGGCCATCCAGGCGGTGCGGCGGACCCGTGGCGATGGCGCCGCGCAGGAGAACTATTTCGATCTGACCGAAGACCTGCCGGCGTTGGAGACGGCCATCCAGCGGACAACCGGCTGCCGGATGGTGATCATCGATCCGCTGACCGCCTATCTGGGCAAGACGGATTCCCACAAGAATGCCGAGGTTCGGGCTGTCCTGGCTAGGCTCTTCGAGCTGGCGGCCAAGCACAGGGTATCGGTCCTGGCGGTGACGCACCTGAACAAGGCCAACACGATGCCGGCGATCTACCGCGCCATGGGGTCATTGGCGTTCGTGGCTGCCGCCCGAGCGGTCTGGGCCGTGGTCCGCGATACCGAGGACGAAAGCGGCCGACGTCGCTTCTTCGTGCCCATCAAGAACAACATCGGGGCCGACGAGACGGGCCTCGCCTACGCGCTGGAACCTGTCGGCATCTCAGCGCGCGTGGCTTGGGAATCCGATCCGGTCACCATGAGAGCGGACGACGCCCTTGATGGCGGCGGTGGCCGGAGGGCAGCGGTCAAGGAGGACGCCCACCAGTTCGTGATCGACACCATCACCGCGAACGGCGGGGACATGCTCTCGGATGACCTGTCGCTGGCCGCCGAGGCCAACGGCATCAGTGAACGCACGCTTCGGCGGGTGAAGAAGGCCGTGGTCGAGTCGTACAAGGACAAAGGGCAAGGCGGCCGGTGGCGATGCAAGCTGAAAGGTGGCCAAGAAGATGGCCAAGACACCCAATGACCAAGTTAGGCCGACATAGGCCAACTTAGGCCGTCTTTCCCATCTTGACATTTGGAAGGCGGCCATGTCGGCCAAAGTTGGCCAATGTCGGCCAAGGCGGCCACCAGCAGGAAGGTGGCCACCTTTGCAGTAGGGCATAGGTACTTCGGAAAAAAGCGGTTTCGGAAAAGGTCGCCGGGAACAGCTACCAACCCAATCAGACTTTGCTTTCCGGGTGGAATCAGCCGTAACGCGGAGAGGTGAGCATGATCCTGACCCGCCGCACACTCCTGGAAGCCACCTGGCGACGGCTCGGCGACAGTCGCGGTTGCTACCGCCGGGTGTGCCCCGAATGCGGCGACGTGCTGTACGCGAGCAGACCCGAGGCCCAGTATTGCCGTTCCGCTTGCCGCCAGCGGGCCTACCGCAGACGCCGTGGCCGAAGAAACAGCCCCGGCATGGCCGAGGCTGTGAAACTGAGGTGATCGGATGGTTACTCGCAGGCCGTGGATGGCCCGCCCGGCTGATAGATCGTGCCGCAGGTCGCGCACTGAACACGCTCATCATCGAGCCATACCAGAAGGTCGGGGCACCATTCCCGGCATTCGGGACATTCGCAGCCGGGCGGCACGGCCATGTGCGTCCATTCACCTTCGCCGACGAGGTCGCGCTGATCGCCATAGGGCCGCTGATCGCTCATCGCTTACCCCCCGCGTTGAATGCGAACAGGCCGCGCTCGGTCTTCTTGAACCGGGCGGCGCCGCCCTTCGCGGCGATCTCCCGGATGATCGCGGAGTAGATCGTGGCCGACGGCGTCTTGCCGCCGGACTTCCAATAGCCCTTGGCCTGCATGGCCTCGACCATCGCCTTGGTGGTCATGGGCTCCTTGGTTTCGGCCAGCACCTTCGCGGCGGCGTCCAGGCCGCTGAGCGGTTTGGCGGCCTTTTCGGCTACGGTGGACTTCTTCGACTTCCTGCTCATGTTCGTAGTCCTGCTGTGAGGTTCGCGTTCGCCCAGGCCCGCGCCCGCGCGGCCCGCCATGCGAGCGGGCAGTCCCTTACCTCGACGGGCGAGGGAATCAAGGCATTTCTCTCGGAATCGCGAACTTTTCGACGGACGTGCCTTGATGTTCCGGCCAGGTTGAGCCCTCATGGCGGGCGGAAAGGACGGTGCCCGTGATTGCCACGAAAACCATACCTGCCGTCGCCTACCTACGCCGTTCAACGGACAAGCAGGAGCAGAGCATCGCGGACCAACGGCTGGAGGTCAGGCGTTACGCCGAGGAGAACGGCTATCACATCATCCGCGAGTTCGTCGATGACGCGACTTCAGGAACCAGCGCGGATGAGCGACCGGCGTTCCAGCGCATGATCGCCGACGCTGCCCGGGGCGACTTCGTGGCGGTCATTGTCTGGAACAGCGACCGTTTCAGTCGTGGCGACGTGACCGAAACCGAGCACTATCGCTACCTGCTCCGGCAGGCCAATGTGAAGGTGCTGTCGGTCACCGAGGACTATCTGGCCCGCGACGGCATCGACGGCGATGTGCTGCGGACGGTCAAGCAGTTCCAGAACCGCCAGTACTCGATCAGCCTGTCGCAAAACACCCTTCGCGGCCAGATCAGTTCGGTGATGGCCGAGTCTGATCCGGGACGAGCGGCGCCGTACGGCTACGATCGTGAAATCCTGGCCCCCGACGGCGCCGTGCTGTTCCGCATCCGCTTCTGTCCAGGCGGCGTGCGCGAGGTGTACGACAAGGACGGCAAGTTGCAGGCCCGTTACACCAAGGGCCAAGCCCTCTCGAAGCCCGGCAAAGAATGCAAAGCCCGGCTGGTGCTCTCGGACGCCCGGAGAGTTCAGACAGTCAGAGACATCTTCCGCATGTGCCTGGACGGCATTGGCTTCGCATCCATCGCCGCCGGTCTGAACGCCAAGGGCATTCCCGGCCCCAGCCGCGACGTCTGGTCGTTCACGACAATCAAGGCGATCCTCGAAAACCCGACGTACCGTGGCGACCTGGTCTGGAACCGCCGGACGGAGGCCAAGTTCTACCGCGTCCAGAACGGCCGGGCAGAGAAACGCCAGCGGCGGCCCGGCGAGACGAAGGTAGTCAGGACGCCGAAGGAAAACTGGATCGTCGTTCCGAACGCGGTGCCCGCCATCGTCAGCGCCGAGGACTGGGAGAGGGCCCAGGCAAAGGTCATCAAGCGTCGCAACGCCAGAGGCGGCGCCGGCCATCGCGACCGGCGATGGCTGCTCACCGGCGTCTTGGTCTGCGGCGACTGCGGGCATAAATTCTGGGGCGACCCGAGGCGCAAGGGGCGCATCGAGGGCCGTAAGCCGGTCGTTACCACCTACTACACCTGCGCCGGCCGACGTTCACACGGCAAGACCATCTGCTCGACGCCCTCAACGCTCCGCGCCGAACAACTCGAAGCCTGGGTGCTCGACAAGCTTCAGTACATCATCTTGACGGACGAGGAGGCCGTGGACGAGGCGATTGAACGATTCGTCAAGGCAGCCGCCAAGAACGACCCTGGCGACGCGGACGCGGACCGAATCGCCCGAGAGCTCAAGCAGATCAACGACATGGTGACTGCGCTGACCACGCATATCGATCCGGCCAACCTGGCGCTCCTCAACGACCGCCTCACCCAGCTTCGGCTCCGCAAGGAATGCCTGGAGCGCGAACTCCGCGCGGCTCGCCAGTCCAATGGCAACAACGACGTGCGATCGCTACGCCAATGGGCCCGGGCACAAATCGCCGACCTCTGGGCAGCATTGGCCGGAACGCGGAACGATCGAACGCGGGACGTGATCGGGACCTACGTGGAACGGATCACCGTTTGGCCGTCGCAGAAACGTGGCGAAATGGCGCTGAACCCGGCGGCTCGCGCGCTGTGGAAATACCACGACCGCCCCGAAGGACGGTCGTGGGCTAACCCAATCGGGGCGACAAGATTTGAACTTGCGACCTCCTGGACCCAAACCAGGCGCTCTAGCCAGGCTGAGCTACGCCCCGACCGGCGGTCGACGCCGGTTCAAGGCTATTGAACCCCTCGCCTTACGCAATGTCAAAAGACCGGTGGGACGTGTTGACCCAGCGTCCGAACGGCGGTAGATTGTGCGCACGGGGCCTAGCGACGGCCCATGTGTGTTCCCGTAGCTCAATTGGACAGAGCGTTGGCCTCCGGAGCCAAAGGTTACAGGTTCGAGTCCTGTCGGGAACGCTTGATGCTGACGCATTGTGGCGCAACAAGCTGCAACTCGTTTCGGCTTCGCGATTTCAAGATTTCACAGTTTTCGGCGTGCGCTTGGTGAGGCCCGGTTTCTCGCAGCGAGTGCACCGGACTTCGCCCCCACACAGCAGGCCCATGCGAACTTGTGCCGGCTGGCTGGCCCGGCTTGACGGCATCGGTACAGACTTATCATGCCGATCCTTCGAGCAGCGCAGGCGCTCGAGGAATCCACGGGAAACCGCACGGAGTTGCGAGTTAGGAGTTGCAAGTTCGGAGTCGGGGGCGGAGCCCAAGGAAATGGGATGGGCTCCCGACAGACGCCGAAGCGGATGCGTTGGAGGTAGGGTGCGGGGCCTCCGGAAATTGGTTGGGCTGTCCACCGACCGGCCATGAGCGCAGCAACGGCGGCGCTGGCGTTGGCCATGCCCATGACGTGGCGCGGTATAATGCATGCGGTAGGCTCGGCGGTGTGACCCGACTGGCGGCGCTTGGGAAATGCAGACGGTGACTGTCGGTATTCATAGCGATCTGCCAACGACACCGGGACTGCGCGATGGCCCTGCGAAGGACATGCGACGCGCCCGCGGATTCACGCTGATTGAGCTGCTCGTTGTGGTGGCGATCATCGCGGTGCTCGTCGCGATCCTCCTGCCGGGGCTGTCGCGGGCGAGGGACCAGGCCCGCGGCATCAGTTGCCGGTCGAACATGAAGCAGCTCATGACGGGCATGTTCCTCTACGTGGGTAGCCACAAGGTGCTGCCGGGTACGCACGCCCTGTTCTTCATGCAGGGCCTCTTCGGCGAGATGTGGCCGAGGCCGTCGGGCGTGACCTGGGACGGCGCCCGGGACCGGCTGCAGGGCCTCAACTACACGGCGGCCTATAAGCAGCCGCATCATCTCGACCCGGACTTCGTCGCGGACGTGCCGCGGAAGGGAACGCTGTTCCCCTTCGTAAACCAAGAGGCCGTCTACGTCTGCCCCTCCGACAAACCCGGGCCGCCGGCCGACACGGACCTCGGCGGCGGCGGCAACGGGCGCCTCAGCTATTCGCTGAACGCTTACATCGGCTATAAGGCCCCGGAAAACCTGCACAGCTTCCGGTATGTTGGCCCATCGCTCGACAACCTGCTGCCCGGCCGCCGACAGAAGGTCTCTTACGCAGCGGGGCAACGCGTCGTATTCGCCGCGTCGCGCTTCATGACGATGTTCGAGGACCACCCGTTCTACCATACCAACTCGAGCTTTCCCGACGGGAACTTCAACTGCATCGACCGGATCGCAACGCGTCACATGCTGCGGCCGGGAGCCAACGGAGACGTCGGCGTGGGGCGATCGAGCATCGCGTTTCTCGACGGCCACGCGGAGGGCCGGGCCTACCCGGCCAAAACGCTCGGGCGCGAGCTGTTCGCCGAGTTCGGCCAGCCGCCGTTCTGGCGCGAGACCGGACCGCCCGATCAGACCAACATGGCGGCGTTCATCACGAGACTCCAGGGGCCCATGGCGACCGTAACGCACACGACGGCGCGGGATGCGATGCGATGCGAGAGGCACAGGACCGTAACACCCGCCGGGACCGTACCGCGACATGTGGTTCGAGCGGGGAAGACGACCGGGGGCAAACCGCGTCGGGCGGCATGAAGAATCTTCCTGACACCTTTTTTGGGGGCGGCGCGGCGGACCGGGCGTTCGTTGTTCAACGGGTCGGGGCGGCGGCGGAGTGGCTGTTGCGGTCGATCCGGGCGTGCGGCGGCGAGGGGTCGGCCACGTGCTACTCGCGATGGTACTATCCCCTGCGGGGATGGGGGCCGCCGTACCCGGAAACCACCGGCTACATCATCCCCACACTCATCGAACTGGCCCGGTTCCTCGACCGCCCCGAGCTCGTGGATATCGCCATCCGCCAGGCCCGGTGGATTCTATCGCTGCAATATGACGACGGCGCGTTGCCCGGCGGGGCCGTGGTCGGCGGCCGGAAGGCCGGCCCGTCGGTCTTCAATACCGGTCAGATGCTGCTGGGGCTGCTGGCGGCCGCCGAGGAGACGCGCGAAAGCCCATTCATGGAGGCGGCGATCCGGGCCGGGCGGTGGCTAGCCGAAGGGGTCGACCCCGCCGCAGGCATCTGGACCAAGCACTCATACGTGGCCGGCTTCAGCCCGGCGTACTACTCGCACGTCTGCTGGCCGATGCTGAAGCTCTGGAGCCATACCGGCGGGGTCGCCGTCAAGGAAGCCGCCGTTCGCGCCCTGAACACGATCGCCGGCTGGCAACTGGACAACGGGGCGATCCGGAACTGGGGCTTCCGACCCGATCGCCCGGCGTTTACGCACACAATCGGCTATACGCTTTGGGGGCTGCTGGAGAGCGGGCACATCCTGGGTCCGGAGGGTCGGCGGTTCGTGGATGCGGCGATGCGGGGTGCCGACGCCCTTTGCAGCGTCATGGAGCGGGACGGCCGGCTGGCGGGGGCGTATGACCTCGATCTGCGCGGCCGCCGCTGGTACACGTGCCTGACCGGGAACTGCCAGATGGCGATGGTGTGGATGCGGCTCGACGAGTTGCTCAACGTGCGGCGTTTCGGCCCGGCGGCCGCGAGCGCCCTACGGTTCGTGATCGACCGTCAGCGCTTGCGAAGCCTCGACCCCAACGTCCGCGGGGCCATCGCCGGGTCAAGCCCCCTCTGGGGACGCTATTTGACGCTGCGCTACCCCAACTGGGCGGCCAAGTTTTACATCGACGCCCTGCTGATGGCGTTCCGTCGGCCGCAGTGACGGATATCCGTCCCCGGAAGTACTTGCCGCCGTAAACGGTTGACCGTCGGCTACCCGTAGGGGCCGGAGGTTGTTTACATCGCCATATGTTGCGTGTAGAATACCGCCCATGTCGCGATCATCGATCGCGAGGTCCGTGCGTCGGCCAGGATGAGCCCGACCGACCCCGGTGCATGGAGGCATGATCTCGGATGTTCCTCAAGAGACTGACCTGCTACGGGTTCAAGAGCTTCGCGGACAAGACCGACTTCGACTTCCTTCCCGGCGTGACGTGCATCGTCGGCCCCAACGGTTGCGGCAAGAGCAACGTCGTGGACGCCATCAAGTGGGTCCTGGGCGAGCAGTCGGCGCGAAGTCTTCGCGGCCGGCAGATGATGGACGTCATCTTCAACGGCTCGGGCACCCGCCGCAGCAGCGGGATGGCCCAGGTCGACCTGCTCTTCGACAACGCGGACCATCGCCTTCCCTGCGACCATGCCGAGGTCACGATCACCCGCCGGCTGTATCGCAGCGGCGAAAGCGAGTACCTGTTGAACAACCAGCCGTGCCGGCTGAAGGACATCCGCGAGCTGTTCCTCGATACCGGCGTCGGGGTCGATGCGTACTCGGTCATCGAGCAGGGCAAGGTCGCGCTGCTGCTCGAGGCGAACCCGTACGAGCGGCGACTGATCTTCGAAGAGGCCGCGGGCATCAGCCGCTACAAGGCCCGCAAGAAGGAAGCGATCCGCAAGCTGGACCGCGTCGAGCAGAACCTGCTCCGGCTGGCCGACATCGTCGAGGAGGTCGACAAGCGGCTCCGCAGCGTGAAGTACCAGGCGGGCAAGGCCCGCAACTATCAGACCTACGCCGCGCGCCTGCGCGAGCTCCGCGCAAGCTTTTCGCTGGCCGAGTATCACCGGCTGACCGAACGCGACGCGGAACTTCTGACGCGAATCGCCGAGTACACCGACCGATCGACGGCCCTGCGCACCGAGATCAACCGGATCGAGACCGCCCAGGCGCAGCACGACAGCCGAACGTTGCGTCTCGACGGCGAGATCCGCGATGCCGAGCAGCAGTTGCTGACGATCCTCGCGGAGATCACGACGAACCAGGAGCGCGTCGCCCAGTCGCGTCAGCGGATCGAGGAACAGGCGAGAGCCCGCGGCCGCGCCCAGGCCCGGCTTTTCGCCGAGCAGCGGCGTGCGGCCGACCTCGCCGCGCAGATCGAGGCCGAGACGAACGCCGCCGACGAGGTGGAGGCCCAGCTTCGCGGCCGGCAGGAAACGGTCGATTCGCTGCACCGGCAGGACCAGGAGATGTCCAGGGAGCTGGCGGCGCTCCAGGCCCAGCTCGACGACGAGAAGGCCGGCATCATCGAACTGGTGCGCCGATCGGCCAACCTGCACAACGATCTCAGCCGGCTTGATGTCCATCGTGAGAACCTGCAGGAGCAGAAAGGTCGACTGGCCGCCCGCGACGCCGTCATCCGCGAGGAACTCGCCTCTCTGCTCGAGCAGAAGGCCCGGGCCGAAACACGGGCGCAGGAGATTCAGTCGCTGCTGGCGGCGGAGACGCGCCGGCTGGAGGAGAAGAAGGCCGAGGCCCGGCGACTCGATTCGACCCGGGCGGAACTCGAGGCGGAGCTGACCTCGGCGAAGGAGCAGCGAAGCGGGCTGGTGTCGCGAAAGCAGCTCCTGGAGGACCTGGACCGACGGCACGAGGGCGTCGACGCCGGCGTTCGGGCCGTGCTCGACCGCAAGGCCGCCGACGAGTCGGGGGAAACGCTGGGATACGTCCGCGGCATGGTCGCCGATCTGATCCTCGCCGACGTGCGGCATGCGACACTGATCGAGGCCGCGCTGGGCGAGGCGGACCAGTACCTCGTCGCGACCAGCCGCGAGGCGTTCCTCGCGGACGCGGAGTACTTCGCGAGCCTGCCCGGCCGAATCCATGCCCTCTGTCTGGACCGGCTGGCCCCGCTGGTGAACGATCGCGATTTTTCCGGGCAACCTGGGTTCGTGGCGAACGCCCTCGACCTCGTGCAGTTTCCCGACGACCTTGACCGGCTGGCCCGGTATCTGCTGGGCAAGACGGTCATCGTGGAGACGCTGGACGACGCCCTCCGGCTGGGCGAGTTGATCCCCTCGGGCCACCGATTCGTCACCATGGCCGGTCAGGTCGTCGAGGCGGACGGACGCATCACCGTCGGCCCGCCGGGGACGCGCAGCGGCCTGATCTCGCGAAAGAGCGAACTTCGCGGCATCGACCAGCAGATCGCCGACGTCGAGCAGCGGATCGCCGTCCTGGCGGACCGCCGCGTCCGCATGTCGGCCGAAGCCGAGCACCTCGACGCCGTTCAGCAGGAGCTGCGCACGGCCATTTACGAGGCGCGAACGGCCGAAGTGGAAACGAACGCGGCCCTCGCCTCGACCGTCGAAGCCGTCAACCGCTTGATGCACGAGCAGCCGCTGATCGCCGGCGAGGTCCAGAGCCTCGAACGGCAGATCGCCGAGGCGATGGCCCGCGCGCAGGCCGGCCAGGAGTCGCTGAGGGCCATCGAGCAGCAGAACGCCGAGCGCGAGGCGCACGTCCGCCGCCTGACGGATCGAATCGACGCCGTCGCGGCGCAGCGCGCGGCGCTGGCCGAGCGGCTGACCGAGTCACGCGTGGAGGCGGGCCAGCTCGTCCATGCCGTG
>CAZTVU010000012.1:0-12762 GCA_964617025.1 uncultured Planctomycetales bacterium
CGCGCGGCGGGCGCGGCGGTCGTCCCCGGCACGACCCCGGCGGCACCCGGCGGCATCACCGCCCAGATGCGTTTGAGCTGCGCGGCCTACTCGCTCCGGCAGTACCTGCCCCGCGACGGCAAGAAGAACAAACTGTCCATGCACGATGTCATTGAGCTCGGCGCCCTCTGGCGGCTCGACGGCATCGAGCTGACGTCGTACTACTTCGACTCGCAGGAAAAGTCTTATCTGCATTCGCTGAAGGCCAAGGCGTTCTTGTACGGCCTCGACGTCTCCGGGACGTCCGTCGGAAACAACTTCTGCCTGCCCGCCGGCGCTCAGCGCGACGAGCAGATCGCCATGGTCAAGCGCTGGATCGACGTCGCCGTCGAGATCGGCGCCCCGGTCATTCGCGTCTTTGCCGGCAAGTCCACCGGCGACCGCGCCAGGGACCTCGCCGCCGTCATCGAGTGCTCCAAGGTGTGCACGGAGCTGGCCGCGTCCCGCGGCGTCTTCCTGGCCATCGAGAATCACGGCTACCTCACCGAGACAGCGGAGGATGTGCTGAAGATCGTGGACGGGGTGAAGAACCCCTGGTTCGGCATCAATCTCGACACGGGCAATTTCGTCCGCGACCCCTACACGAACATCGCCCTTGCCGCTCCCAAGGCGATCACCACGCACGTGAAGGTCACGGTCGTCGGCCCCGACGGCAAGCAGCGCGTGGATGCCGACTATCCGCGGATTGTCAAGGTCCTTCGAGAGGCGAACTACCGCGGTTACCTCTCCCTCGAGTACGAGGGCAAGGAGGACCCCATGACCGGCGTGCCCAAGGTGCTTCGGAAGATCCGCGACGCCATGAACGGCATCGAGCGCTGAAGACGCAGCCCGCCGCTGCGTGCTGCGGCGACGGGAAAGCGAGAAAGGCGGCCCCCCGTCACCGCGCCCGGAGGATCCCGCGCCGCGAGGCGGAGGAACAGACCCGCACGTGCATTTCCCGCTTTTTCGCTTTCCCGCTTTTCCGTTTTTCCCGTGCGTTACTCCGGCTTTCGCTTCTTTTGCGCCGCCCTGTCGCGGCCGAGGTTTTCCTGGTTGGGCTGGGCGTTGCGCCCGACGCCGGCCCGCCCCCAGGCCGGGGGTTTCGTTCCGGCGGCCCACTTGACGAAAGCCTCGCGCAGCTCGCGAACCACTTCGGGTTTGCTCTCGGCCAGGTCCTTTTGTTCTCCGATGTCCGCCGCGAGGTCGAAGAGCTCCTCGTCGTCGTTCGTCCGGAGGAGCTTGTAGTGGCCCCGGCGGACCGCCGACTGGATGCCGTACCGCCAGTAGAGCGCCTCGTGCGGCGGCCCGGACTTCTCGCCGCGAACGAACGGCAGCAGGTCCACCCCGTCCAGTGGCCGGTCGGCAGGGATGTCGAACCCGCCGCCCGCCGCCGCAAGGCACGTCGGGTGGATGTCCAGCGCGATCACCGGCGAATCGTACACCCGGCCCGCCGGCACGCGGCCTTTCCACTGCATCAGAAACGGCACGCGGATCCCGCCCTCGTACACCTGGCCCTTGACGCCCCGCAGCGGCGTGTTGCGCGAGCCGTTCACATTCGTCGGCCCGCCGTTGTCGCTGACGAAGAAGACCAGCGTGCGCTCCTCCAGGCCCGCGCCGCGAAGCCCGGCCAGCACCACGCCGACGGCGTCGTCCATCGCGCTGAGCATCGCAGCCAGCTTCTTCCGCAGCGGATCCTCGATCGACGCGAATCGCGCCAGGTACTTGTCGGTCGCCTGCATCGGCGCGTGGACGGCATTGAAGGTCAGCATGAGCAGAAACGGCCGGTCCTTGTGCCGCGCGATGAACGCCGCCGCCTCGCGGCCCAAGGCCTCGGTCAGATACGACTCCTCCCGGACGATCTCCGTGCCGCGTGTGATCGGCACCGGCCTGGCGTTGTCGAAGTAGTCGTGGCTGCCGGCGAGAAAACCGAAATACTCATCAAACCCGCGCTTGAGCGGGTGGAACTGCGGCTGGTAGCCCAGGTGCCATTTGCCCACGAGGGCGGTGACATAGCCCGCCTTCTTCAGCCGGTCGGCCAGCGTAACCTCGGTCAGCGGCAGGCCGAAGTTCGGCTCCGCCCTGTCCGGCGGGCCCGGATTCAGCTCGTGGCCGAACCGCTGCTGGTATCGGCCGGTCAGCAGGCCCGCCCGCGTCGGGCTGCATACGGGGCACGACACATACCCGTTCGTGAAGCGCACGCCGCCGGCCGCCAGCGTGTCGATGTGCGGCGTGGGCACGTCCTTGCAGCCCTGGCACCCGAGGTCGGCGTAGCCGAGGTCGTCCGCCACGATGATCACGATGTTGGGCGGGCGTCCGGAGCGTGTGGGCTCGGCGCCGGCGGCGTACACCGCTCCGACGGCGCCCGCCGACTCCGCCGGCACGGCTGCGGCAAGTCCCAGGGCCATCCACCACGATCTCACTCGCGCGACACCGATCGCCATTGGGCATTCCTCCTTCGGGTTGCCGCGGATGTCGTCTTTCTCACGCATCCGTCGTATGCCTGAGGCCTACGGCCGCGACCGCCCGGCCCGCCGAATCGCCTCCAGGGCCGCTGCCATGTCTCTTGCCCGTTCCGAGTGTTTTGCGACGAGATTCTGCCGTTCGCCGCCGTCCTCCTGCAGGTCATACAACTGGCCGGCGGGGTCCAGCCCCAGCTCGACGCCGGTGAAACGGCTCACGGGGGGCCCCTTGCCGGGCTCGATGTACTTCCACCGGCCCCGGCGCAGTGCGAGCACCCCCGCCTGCTCCACGAGGTGCTCGCGGCCGGTTTGCGATTCGCCCAGCAGCGCCGGCAGCACGTTGACGCTGTCCGGGGCGTCGTCGCGGCCGAGCATCTGCCCGGCCAGCGCGCCGAACGACGCGACGAGATCCACCTGGCAGACGAGGGCGTCGCTGACGCCGGGCCTGATGCGCCCCGGCCAGCGGACGACGAACGGCACGCGATTGCCGCCCTCGAAGATACTGCCCTTGCCGCCGCGCCAGGGCCCCGCCGGCTTGTGGTCGCCCAGCCTCTCGACCGCCTCGTCCCGATAGCCGTCGTCCACCACGGGCCCGTTGTCGCTGCTGAGGATGACCAGCGTGTTGTCGGCGAGCTTCAGCCGGTCCAGCGCATCGAGGATCCGGCCGACGCAGGCATCAAACTGCACGATGACATCGCCGCGAGGCCCCATGCCGCTCTTGCCGGCGAAGCGCGGGTGCGGAACTCTCGGCACGTGGATGTCGTGGGTGGCAAAGTAGAGGAAAAACGGCCTCGCCCGGTTCTGCTCGAGAAAGCCGATTGCCTTTTGCGTGATCGTGTCGGCCATGTCCTCATCCACCCAGCGGGCCGCCCTGCCGCCGGTCATCGTGCCGATGCGGCTGATTCCGTTGATGATCGTCTGATCGTGCCCGTGGCTGGGATGGACCTTCAGCAGCTCCGGGTGGTCCTTGCCCGTGGGCTCGTTGCCCACCGGATCGCCATAGCTCACCTGAATAGGGTCCTTCGGATCGAGGCCGACGACCCGGTGATTCTCCACGTAGACGCAGGGCACGCGGTCGCCCGTCGCGGGGACGATGAAACAATAGTCAAACCCGATTTCCAGCGGCCCCGGCCGGATTTCCCCGTTCCAGTCCGGTTTGGTCGAGCCCAGCCCCAGGTGCCACTTTCCGATCACGCCCGTCGTGTAACCGGCCCGCTTCAGGATGGACGCCATCGTGGTGCGGCCGGGCTCGATGATGAGGCGGGCGTCGCCGGGCAGAATGCCCGTCCCCGTCCTGCGCCACGCGTATTCGCCCGTCATCATCGCGTATCGCGACGGGGTACAAGTCGCCGCAGCCGAATGCGCGTCGGTGAATCGCAATCCCGCCGCCGCAAGACGGTCTACGTTGGGCGTAGCGATTCGCGTGGCGCCGTAGCACCCCACGTCGCCGTAGCCCAGATCATCCGCGTACAGGAGCACGATGTTGGGCCGACGTTCGGCAGTGCCGCGGTCGACGGCGAAGCCGCACATTGCCGTGCTCGCCAGCGCCGCGAGGATCGCCCCGTATCGCATGATCGGGCCCTCCTGCCGGGCGGTCGCCCCCGAGCGATTTCACGATCGGGGTAGTAACCGCGAGTGTCGAATCCGCATCCCCCGCCGCGAGGTTCGACGCCGACGCTCATTATCCGCGAACCCGACGCCGCTTGCCATCTCCCAAAGCGGCGGACGCCCCGGACTGCGCCAGGGCGCCGCGAGACAAAGCCGCACCGCGTTGACGGACGCTTGGGGCCGGCGAATCATCTGCAGAGCCCGATGCACGCGGCGCGGACATGTGCTCGGGGTGCAGCTTTCGGGGGCGGCGGCCCGGTCGATTCATCAGACGCGGAGGAACGAACATGCGACGAACGATGCTCGTGCTGGGGCTGGTGGCGGTCTTCGGGGCGACGTGCCTGCCGCCGGTCGATACCAGCGGGACCTCCGGCACCGAGAAGCGCGAGGCGGCCCTGCGGCCGTTCCAGTCCGCCGAGGAGATGCGCGCGTGGTTCGCCGAGCAGGCGCTGGCCCGCCGGGCCGCGGCCAATTATCCCGCCGGGTTCGGCTGTGCCGGCGCGATGTCGGCGCCCCTGGACTACATGGGCACGGGCGCCGGCGAGGACCGCGGCAACGGCGGCGACTACAGCACGACGAACCTCCAGGAGGCCGGCGTCGACGAGAGCGACGTCGTCAAGAACGACGGCACCTACCTCTACATCCTCAAGGGCGACTCCGTTCGGATCGTCCGGGCCGTCCCGCCGGACGCGATGACGCAGCTCGCCAGGGTCGACCTGCCCTCCTCGCCCCACTCGCTGTACCTCCGCGGCAACACGCTCGTCGCCCTGTCGCAGTTTGGCGGTGCCTGGGACGGCGTCGCCCTCAAGGCCGTGCGGCAAGGCATGATGTGCCCGCCGGGCGTCCGGTGCGGCGGCGGACCGGGCGGCAAGACCGCGGTCACCGTCATCGATGTGACGAACCGCGCCGCGCCCGCCAGGACCGCCACGCTGACGTTTGACGGCGACATGGCTTCATCCCGCCTGATCGACAACAAGCTCCACCTCGTGCTGGTCTCGATGCCGGACCTGCCCGAGACGGACGAGGAGGTCCTCGCGATGCCGCTCGAGGACTGGCTGCCCGCCTACGAGATCGTCAATCTCAGCGTCGGCGTGCATATGGCCGACGGACCCGGCGGAGCCCCGCAGACCGGGAAGGCCATCGGATGGGAGGACGCCTACCACCCCGCAAACCCCGACGGCTACGGCATCACCTCAGTGATCACCGTGGACATCGACAACCCCGCCGGGGAGTTCAAACCCGTCGCCATCACGGCCGACGCCGGCACGATCTATGCCTCCAGGACCGCGCTCTACGTCACCGACACGAACTACTCCTATAGTTTCCGCAGCTTCCGCGAGGACACCGTCATCCACAAGTTCGACCTGACCGGCGACGCAGCCGCCTATGTCGCCAGCGGCCTCGTGCCCGGCCGCCTGCTCAACCAGTACTCCCTCGGCGAGAACGACGGCCACCTTCGCCTGGCCAGCACGGTCAGCGCCGGTGCCGAAGGCACGCCCGGCAACGCCGTGTACGTCCTGCGCGAGGGCTCAACCGCCGGCAAGCTCGACATCGTGGGCCGGATCGAGGGCATCAAGCCCGACGAGGTGCTTCGCGCGGCCCGATTCGCGGGCACCCGCGGATTCCTGGTCACGTTCCGCCAGGTGGACCCGCTCTTCACGGTCGACCTCGCCGACCCGACGAACCCCCGGATCGTCGGCGAGCTGAAGGTGCCCGGGTTCTCCGAGTACATTCACATGATGGGCCCCAACCACCTCCTGACCATCGGCAAGGACGCCGATGAGACGTCCGGACTGGTCGGCGGCGTCCAGCTCGCGATGTTCGACGTCACCAACTTCGCTCAACCCGCGAAGCTGTGGACCCGCGTGATCGGCGTCCGCGGGACGGAGTCCGAGGCCGCATTGAACCCGAAGGCCTTCATCTACTATCCGCAGCGGAACGCCCTCGCCATCCCCATCTGGCTGTTCGAGGGCACGCCGTCGGGGTTCCACTACGGGTATCCCACGTTCACGGGCCTGCTGGTCTACCGCGTGACGATCGAGCAGGGATTCAGCCTCCTCGGCCGCATCAGCACCGAGGACTCCGACGGCTCATGCGACTGGTGCGGAGCCGTTCAGCCCGCGTACACCCGCGGCATCTTCATCGGCGACGACGTGTACGCCGCCACCGAGAATGTCGTCAAGGCCGCGCCGATCGCCGCCCCGGAGGCTCTGACGGGTACGCTGATGCTCCCGGACTAGGAGGCGACGAACGGGCCGGCCTGATTGCCTCGCGGCTTGACGAAAGCGAAGACCGTCGACGGCCCTACAGCAGTTCCGCGATCTGGACCGCGTTGAGCGCTGCGCCCTTGCGAAGCTGGTCGCCGCTGACGAACAGGTCGATGCCGCGGCCGTCGGGCTGGCTGATGTCCTGCCGGATGCGACCGGTCAGGATGGCGTCCTGGTCGGAGGCCTCCAGCGGCATGGGGAAGTAGTTCTTCGCGCGGTCGTCGACGAGCCTGACGCCCGGGGCGCGGGCGAGGATCTCCCGGGCCTGCGCCTCGGTCATCGGGTTTTCGAATTGCAGGTTGATCGCCTCGCTGTGGGCCCGCATGATCGGCACCCGCACGCACGTGGCGGTGATCTGGATGCCGTCGTCGTGGAACATCTTGCGGGTCTCCCGGACCATCTTCATCTCTTCCTCGTTGTAGCCGTTGTCGCCGACCTTGCTGTTGTGGCTGAAGAGGTTGAAGGCGATCTGGTGCGGAAGGATCTTCTTCTCGGCCGGCCTGCCGGCGAGCACGTCGCGGGCCTGCTGCTCGAGCTCGAGCATGGCCTGGTAGCCGGCGCCGCTGGCGGCCTGGTAGGTGCTGACGACGATGCGGCGGATTCGGTTCGCCTTGTGGAGCGGGAACACGGGCACGACCATGATGATCGTCGAGCAGTTCGGATTGGCGATGACGCCCTTGTGCTTGCGGATGTCCTCGGGGTTGACCTCCGGGGTGACCAGCGGGACCTCCGGGTCCATGCGGAAGGCCGACGAGTTGTCGACGACGACCGCGCCGGCCTGCACGGCGATCGGGGCGAACTTGCGGCTGATCGACGCGCCGGCCGAGAAGAGCGCCAGGTCGACGCCCTGGAAGCTGTCCTCCGTCAGCTCCTGGATGACGTGGTCTTTGCCGCGGAACGTCAGCGTCTTGCCCGCCGAGCGGGCCGAGGCGAGGAACGTGACCCTGTCGCAGGGAAACTCCCGCTGCTCGAGGACGCGAATGAACTCCTGGCCGACCGCACCGGTCGCGCCGACGATCGCTAGATGACGAGCCATCCCACAGACTCCATTGGCCATACGGCGGCCGCCGAGCCCCGCCTTGCCGTCCGGCGGGTCCGAGAACGCCATTATCAGACCACGAAACGGATACCCGGGTCGAGCGGCGTAGTATAGCATCCGCCCGTCCCGGAGGGTAGGGCCGGGCAGCGGTGCTCACCCCGCCGGCAGCGCCGTGCTCCCGGCCGGCACGCCGATGCCCGCCGGGAAAATGCTTGCCCCCGCCTCGCGGCACGCGCAAAGCCGCTCATCGGAATCGCATCGAATACAGATCCGCATCCTTCATCACGAAGCGGAGGCGAACGGCGCGGCCGGCCAGCCGGCTCACGTCCGTTCCGCCCTTCCAGGCCACCACTCGCTCGATCTCATCGCCGATCATCTCGAGGGCGTCGGCCAGCGCGAAGCCGGCGACCGGGCTGCCCGCATCGTCCTGGATCTCGACCCGCACGCCCCCGACGGCCGACGACGAGAAGTTGATCACCAGCTCCTTCCCGGCGAAGACCAGCGGGCGCGTCGTCATCTCGCCGCCGGCGTACGGCGCGCCGACCGACACGAACCCGTCCGTGCGAAGCGTCATTCGCTGAATGTGGTTCGTCGGCTGCCCGTAGTGCCGCTGGACGTAAATGGACATCTCCGCCGGGCCCGTCGGTACGACGCCGAGCGCCGGATAGTTGGCCCGGGCGACCCAGTTCCGCAGGTCCAACCCCGGGCGGATGAAGCTTTCGAGGAACGTCCGGTCGTAGCGGTTGCCGCCGCGGCTGGTCATGAAGACGGCGTCGGAGTCTTCGAGCTTCAGACCCGCGTAGTTTCGCGGGTTGTCGAGGTCGAGCAGCCGGACCTGCTCATCGGTCAGGGCCCGCCGGCCGGGGTTGAATCGGGCCGCTGTGGCGATGTAGATGTGCGGCGCCCGGAAGTACGGATGGGTCTGATTGGTGTACAGGTGCTCGGGAGGCGCGTCGCCGAACGTCATGTCGACCGGCGCCGTCCAGTGGAGAAAGTCCTGCGATGTCGAGCGGGCGATCCACCGGACGCCGTTCTTGAACGTGCGGAAGTAGCAGAGATAGAGGCCCTCGGCCGGCGACCAGAACGCGACGTTCTGCGAGTCGAACGCGCCGCGCGTGATGAGGGCCTTGTCGCGGATCGGCCGCCAGTGGATGCCGTCGCCCGAGACGTACCCGTACAGGCCGTCGGCCCCCGTACCGCCGATCGCCTTGAACCGCTCGAAAGCGGGCACGCCGGGCCGCGTGTCGAGAAACGGGCAGAAATTGTGCGTCACCGTCTTCGGCTCGGTCAGGATGACGTTGTTCTCCCGCGTGCCGTTGACCTCGAGGAGCCCGAGGTTGGGCCGCTCCCACGTGATGCCGTCTCGGCTGTGCGCGAGGCATGCGACCTCATGCGCCCCGGCCGAGCCATCGGCCCGGCTGCTCGTCGGCCGGCCGCGGTAATACATCAGGTATCGGTCCCCGTCCTTGATGACCGTGAAGTACCCGCTGACGATCCCCTCCCACGGGCGGTCGAGGCGGAGCACGACCTCCCCCGGCTGCGGGTGGTGCAGCCGCAGCTCGGCCCCCTCAAGCCGGTCGATGAGGTAACGATCGGCAAACAGCTCCAGGCGGGATCCGATGTCCGCCGCCCGGGCCGGCGTCTCCGGCGGCGCCATCATCGCCCGCACCGGCTTCAGGGCCTGTGGGGCGGGGGCGGCCTCGGCGGCGAACGCCCGGGCGCCCTTCGCGGCAAGGGCCTTGACCTCGTCCGCGGACAGGGCCCGTCGGATCAGCACAATGTCCTCGGCGCGCCCGACGAACTGCTCGTTGGCCGGGCCGCCGACATCCTCGCCGAAGCGCAGGTGCGTCCCCAACAGCACCGGGCCCGCCGGCACGACCCCCGACGCGACCTCGGCTCCGTCGAAGTAGAGCCGCACATCCCCATCGGCATACGTGAGCGCGCAATGGTGCGGGCGATCGGCCGCGAAATCGAGCTTGTCGGACATGACCTCGCCGCCGTTGATCACGCCGCGGAGGCCCGAGATCGTCTTGCCGCTCGGGTCGATGTCGAAGATCAGCTCCGTGGTCAGCGGCGGCCCCGATCCGCGATAGCTGCTGAAGAGCCGCATGAAACCGCGGGCGGCCGTCTTGACGTTCGCGGCAAGCGTGAAGTGGGTGCCGGGGGAAGCCGTGTCGGGGATCTCCAGCGCGGACCGCGTCGCGGCGTCCGACGCTTCGAACACCCGCGGGTTGACGGCATCGGCCCGAACGACCCGCAGGGCATCGCCCGCCGCGAATGAGTACAGGGACGCCTTCTGAAGCACAAAGCGCAGCCGCAGCGGCTGCATCGACTCCGGCAGCCGGCTCGAGCCCTTCCACGTCACCTCCTGCCGCACGCCGTCCTTCGTGAGCGGATCGCAGGCCTCGCGGTCGAAGCCCGGGACCACGCCGCCGGCCGCATCGAGGAGCTCGACGCGGACCGAGCCGCCGTCCGCGCGGCAGTTGACGTACAGCGGCGCCGTCAGCCCGAGCAACGGCCACGTCGTGATGGTGCCGACCGCCTCGCCGGCATCGAGCGAGGCGAAGCCGTCCTTGCGCAGCGTCGCCAGGCCGATCGCCGCCGCGCCGTCGGCTCCGTGCGTGACGTTGAAGCCGCCGTAATAGAGCCGGATCCGATCGCCCTCGACCAGCGGGTGGTTCGGCGTGAAGATCATGCCGCAATCCCACGCCCCCTTGGGCCCGAGCGGAAGGATCGGGTCGCGCGGCCGTTCCTGCCGGGCCCAGTTCACGCCGTCGCGGCTGCTGACCAGCTCGACGAAGATCGGGCCGTCGTCCTTGCCGTCGGTGATGGGGAAGACCCACAGGAATCCGAGATACATCGATTCGTAGGCGAAGGCGCTCAGGCCGTAGAAGTCCGTGTGCTGGCCGGGCCGGCGAACCCAGCGGTCGTCGAATTCGTCGGGGATCAGGACCATCTTCGACTCGGGCCACGTCTCGAACGTGGTCGTCTCGGAGAAGCTGACGCACCGGCGACGGAACCCCCGCACGTCCGTGAACTTCTTCGGGTAGCCGATGTAGCGCCCGGTGTGCGGGTCCCAGACGAAGTTGCCGACGTCGCCGGGGTCGAGCAGCACGGGATTTCGCGGGACGTCGGTCCACCGAACGCCGTCCGGCGAGCAGGCGCCGTAGTAGCCGCTCACGGTGTACTTCGGCGGCGTGCGGCCGTATTCATACGTGATGAGCTTGTAGCGCCGCTGCGGGTCCGTCTCCCACGGCGTGTGGATCACCTGCGGCGAGTGGTCCTCGTGCGTGCGGCGGATCAGGATGTTGTTCTTCGTCGGGCCCTTGTAGTCGACCCGGCCGAGGTCGGGCTTCTCCCACCGCAGGCCGTCGGCGCTGGTGGCGTACAGGTGACGATAGGCGCCGTCGGCCCAGGAGTGATACCACATTCGATAGCCCTTGCCGGCCTCGGCCGGCAGGACCGTCCCGTATAGGTACGCCGTCTTGCCCTCCCACGGCTTGTCGGCGACGAGGACCGGGTTGCC
The DNA here is from genome assembly GCA_964617025.1 of uncultured Planctomycetales bacterium. GTDB lineage: Bacteria > Planctomycetota > Phycisphaerae > UBA1845 > PWPN01 > CAZMVY01. The sequence goes on from CAZTVU010000012.1 coordinate 10,918, forward strand.
CGCGTGCTTCTCGAACGGGTGGTAGACGCGGGTCACTCCGACCTTTTCGGCGACCAGATGATCGTCGACGAACAACTGCCACGGCCCCGACAGATCGCCGAGCGGGCGTCCGGCCGCCGTCGCCCCGGACGAGGCCGCGCACAACACGAGCGCAACCGGCCATCGAATGGACATGGATCGCATGGAGGCACCTCCTTGTTTTTCACACGGTCAGGACGGTGTTCCGCGCCGAACGCCGTCCCGTTTACTTACGAAGGCCGCTCCGGGGACACCCCCGAGCCGGCGCTCGGGGCTCGGACAGCGACTCGCAGTCGCTCATTATTGTCCCGCATTCGGCAGTTCATTCGCACGCCGCCGGGCGGTTCGGTCCGTTGAAACACGTCTGGAATGCGGCGAAGTCGCTCAGATCCACGTCGTTGTCGAAATCGAGATCGGTTTTCACGCAGGCGGGGCTTGTGACGGCCTGGTTCGGACCGTTGAAACACGCCTGAAACGTGGCAAAGTCGCTCAGGTCCACATCGCCGTCCTGATCGAAGTCGCTCCGGATGCGCGGCGCGTCGGCGAGCGATGCCGCGCCCTTCGTCACGAGGGCCGCGATCTCGGGCCCGCTGAGCGCACAGCCGAGCACGACGATGTCGTCCACGGAGCCGCGGAGCTGCTGCCCGCAGCCGGGGGTCGCCGACCCCTGGCCGGCGACGCTCACGCTCAGGTTGTCGATCAGAATCTGGTGCGACGCGGTGAACGAATTGACCAGGAACCCCGACGCCGCCAGGTCGTCCAGCGCGGGGCCGTAGTAGTCGGATGCCCCGCCGTACTGGTATTGTCTGCCGGTGACGCCCCCCGTGAGGCCGGCGACCGGCCCGGTGAGCACCGTGACGGACACGTCGGCCGTCCGGGCCGCCGGGTGCAGCGTGGTCGTGTACCGCAGCCACTGGCCGTTCAGGTCGGAGCGGCTCGCGGTGATCATCGGGATCGACCCCGTACCCTCCTCGTAGTAGCTGAACACGCCCTCGGGCGAGAGGTTCGTGTTCACCGGCCAGCCGAATCCGCCGTTCCCGTTGCCGCCGTAGAGGTCGTTGTTATACACGAACGGCAGCACCGCGACGTTACCCGTATAGGCGTTGACCTTCATGTCGAACGTGACGGTGACGTCCCCAACCCCGTTTGAGCGAAGTCCGTTCCAGTGGCCGTAGTAGTGCTTCTGGACGGTGGCGTCGCCGGTGAGGCGGAGACTGTTCGGCGAGGAGCGTGCATCCGCGTTCGTAACGGCCACGAGCCCCGCCACGTTCTGAAAGAATCGGGGACCGCCGGCCCAGCCCGCGGTGGCCCCGATCGGCTCGTCGTCGAAGTTCCGGTGGTAGGGGTTGGCGGGCCGGGATTGCCCCCCGCCCACGTGGAGATTCGTGCTCAGCCACAGGGGACCGCCGGGGACGGTGCCGCCGCCGACGTGGTTGCCGTCCAGGTAGAGATTCACCGCGCCGTCGTTGCAGGTGACGGCAAGGTGATGGTAGGCCTGATTCGCGAAGTTCAGGGCGACCGAGTGAACGGCCGCCCCGTTCAGGATGAGTCGCAGGCCGGGAATCGCCGTCCCGCTCGGGTCAAAGTCGAACGCGAGGTCCGTCGGGCAGGCGGTCCCGCCGGTCCCGAAGAGCCGCGTGATGTCGGTGTCCAGGCTCCTGACCATGGCCGCCAGCGTGAACCGCCTGCCGAGCACAAAGCTGCGCTCGATCTCCAGGGAATCGGTCGTGAGCCCGTTCCCGCCGAATGCAGCACTGGACGCCCCAAACACCGCGTTGGCCGGTGTGTTGTCGACGGCGACGGCGTTGCGGAACGCAAGCCCCTGAC
>CAZTVU010000012.1:12814-30241 GCA_964617025.1 uncultured Planctomycetales bacterium
GTGTAGATCTCGGTGGTCGCCGTATCATCAAAAGTGGCGTTCGCCCCGGCCATGAACGAATACAGAGAAGCGTTCCGCAGGATGAATCGCAGGCGTATTCCCGTGGCCGAGGCGGGCAGCTCGGTGGCCGACGCCCAGGTGACCGGCTGATCGACGCTGTCGCCCTGCAAGGCAACGCAATCCGCGCGGCCGTAGCCGGGGATGACGAGTCCGTTCGCGTCGAGGACCTCCACCCGCAGGGAGCCGCCGGCCGCCGCGGCGTAGTTCACCCGCAGCGGCCCCTGCGCGCCCATGATCCGCTTGGTGGTTACCGTGCCGCCCGATGCGCCCGCGTCCAGGGACGCAAAGCCGTCCTTGCGAAGCGTCGCCAGTCCGACCCCCGCGGTTTCCGTGACGCCCGGCTGGCTGTGCGTATTCGAGAAGCCCCCATACCACTGCTTGATCGTGTCGCCCTCGACCAGCGGATGGTTGGTGGTGAAGACCATGCCGTCCTCCCAGGTGCCGGGCGCCCCCAGCTCCAGAACGGGGGGTCGCGGCGCTTCCTGTCGCATCCAGTTCACGCCGTCATGGCTGGTCACCAGCTCGATGAAGATCGGTCCGTCGTTGTTGCCGTCGGTGATCCGGAAGACCCACAGGAATCCGATGTACATCGATTCGTATGCGAACGCGCTCAGCCCGTAGAACTCCGTCCGCTGCCCGCCCTGCGTCACCCACCGATCGTCGAACTCGTCCGGCGTGAGCACCAGCCGAGAGGTCGGCCAGGTCTCGAACACGGACGTCGCCGAAAAGCCGACACAGCGACGATAGAAGCCCCGAACGGTGGCGAACTTCTTCGGGTATCCCGCATACCATCCGGCGTGACCGTCCCAGACGAAATTGCCGACATCGCCCGGGTCGCGCAGCACGGGGTTGGCCGGCTCGCCCGGCCAGGTCCAGTGAATACCGTCCGCCGAATACGCGCCCCAGTAGCCGCTGATGGTATGGTCGGGCGGCGTGCGGCCGTAGTCGTAGTTGATCATCTTGTATCGCCGTTGGGGGTCCGACTCCCACGGTGTGTGAATCACCTGCGGCGTGTGGTCCTCGCTGGTCCGGCGAAACAGGATGTTGTTCAACGTCGAGCCGTTCTCGCTGACGAGGCCGAGATCGGGCTTGGTCCACTGGATCCCGTCGGGGCTGATGGCATACAGGATGCGGTATCCGTATCCGCCTGCCCACGACTGATACCACATCCGGTACCCCGCGCCGCCCTCGTTCGGCAGCACGGTGCCGTAGACGTACGCGATAGCGCCCTCGTAGGGCCTGGTCGCGACGAGGACCGGGTTTCGCGCGTCCTTCTCGAAAGCGTGGTACGTCCGAACGACCCCGACCTTGGAGGCGATCGGGTAGTCGTCGACGAATAGTTGCCACGGACCGGTCAGTTCGCCCAGTCGCTGGGCGTCTGCCGTGGCGCCTGCGACGAACAGGACCACCAGCGCAAACCCGAATCGCGCCATTGTTGGACATCCCCCCGATGGCCCCGCCCGGGGCCATCGAAACCCCGAGAGGGCCGGCGGGTGGCCCGCGCCACCCGCCGACTCCGTGTTGACATCACCTGCAGACGCCCCGGTATGGGGATCAGTGCATCCGACGTCGACCGGCCAGGGCAAGGGCCCCCAGCCCCAGCAGCGTCAACGACACCGGTTCCGGTACGACCACCTTCAGGTTATCAACCAGAACGGCAGCGTCCGCCGGGAAGGCGATGCCCGCGTTGAAGAGGACAAGGCCCCGCAGCGAGTTCATCGCCGGCCCGTAGTAGTCGATGCCGACGCCGTACTGGAAGTCCCGCCCAACGACGCCGCCCGTAAGCCCCGCGTCCGGTCCGTCGAGCACAGTGACCGTCACGTCGGCCTTGCGGGTCAACGGATGGACCGTGCCGGTCCAGCGAATCCAGTGGTTCGCCAGATTCTGGGTGCCCGTGATCATGACAATCGTGCCCGCCGTCTCCTCGTAGTAGCTGAACGTGTTGCCCGAGACATTGGTGTTCACCGGCCAGCCGAAGCCCGAAGCGCTTCCGCCCCACACGGCCTGGTTGTACGCAAACGGGCTGACCGCGATGTTCTCGGTGTAGTTGACGACCTTCATGTCAAACGACACCGTGACGTCGTTGACGCCGTCGGACGACAGGCCGTTGTAGTCCCGCCACGTGAAAAGGTTCTGGCCCCCCGGCCCCGTCAGCGACATGGAGTTCGGCGCGGACACGGAGTCCGTGTTGATCACCGCTGCGGTGCCGCCGGGGCTGAACCACCGCACCCCGCTGTTCCAGCCGGCCGCCGAGCCGACCGGGTCACTCTCGAAGTTCTGCAGGAACTGCTGCCCGAGAGCCGTGCCGGCCGACAGCGCCAGCAAAGCCAACACCAACACGACGTTTTTCGTACCCTTCATTGTTCTCCTCCTTCTTGAAACCCATCACCGCCAGTCGCACTTTCTCCATCGACCCCGGCAACGCACCGGAGGCCGGACGTCCCTTTTGCGCACGCCGTCATGGGCAGGCCGGCGGGCGATTCGGTCCGTTGAAACACGTCTGAAAGACGCCGAAATCCGTCAGATCCAGATCCTGGTCATTGTCCGCATCGAGGCAGGCGCAGTCGGTCCCTCCGGCGTACGGCCGGTTCGGACCGTTGAAGCACCCCTGGAACACGCCGAAGTCCGCGAGATCCACGTCGCCGTCCCCGTCCACGTCCGAGGCCGGCGTGTGACACAGGCTTCCGAGGACCACGCTGAGGTTGTCCACGAAGACCGCATCCGATGCGGCGAAGCCGCCGCCGCCCGTGAAGAAGCCGAGGGCGCGCAGCTCGTCCATGGCGGGGCCGTAGTAGTCGTCCGCCGCGTGATACTGCACCTTCTTCCCGGTAACGCTGCCCTTCCGCCCGGCGGCCGGGCCGGTGAGCATCTCCACCGTGACGTCCGACAGCCGCGTGACGGGGTCGAGCGTGGCGGTGAAGTGGAACCATTGGTCGTCCACATCCGCCCGCGTCAACGTCAGGATCGGGAGGCTCGCCTCGTCCTCGATATAGATGAATTCGCCGGACCCGGTGAGCCATGTGGTCACCGGCCAGCCGAGGCCGTCCGGATGCGGCGTGCCGGCGCTGCCGTAGAGCGCGGCGTTGAAGACGAACGGCGTGATCGCCAGGTCGCCGGCGTAATTGACGACCTTCATGTCGAAGGAAACGGTAAGCGGCTGGATGCCGTCCGACGACAACCCGCCGTAGTCGCGGTACGTGTGCATGGTCGATCCATTGCCGGTCACCCTCAGACTGTTGGGCGCCGACCGGGCGTCGGTGTTGGTGACGGCTGCCAGGCGCGGCGTGTCGCCGAAGAATCGCGGCCCCGTCTTCCAGCAGGCCGGCGACCCGACGGGATCGCTCTCGAAGTCCTGCGGCAGGCCCGGGTTGGGGCACGGATCCAGGCAGAACACGTTCAGGACGTACTCGCCGATCGCGTTATTGTTGCCCGCGATCCGAATCCGGTAGACCGTGCCCTGCGTCACTTGGAGCGACAGGGCCGACTGCGGGCCGCCGCTGTCGTCGTTGCACGCCAGCTCGTTCAGGAAGCTGCCGGGGCACATCGTGTCGTCGTGGATCGACAGGACGGTGTTGAACGACGAGCCGATCGTGTCGAAGCTCGCCGTCCCGGTGCAGGTTGCCGTGTAGGCATACCACACGTCCGGGCTGAGGCCGGAATCGCCGCACGAGGCGTCGCCGTCATTCGTCGCCAGGAGCGTTGACCCGGTGAACGTGCCGTCCGAGATGGCCGTCGCGTTCGCGCAGTCGTCGTTGGGGGCGACGGCGGCGCAGGCGAGGTCGAGGCCGAAGTAGCCGCTCTCGCCGTTGGAGCCGGACACCCGGATCAGGTAGCTCGTCCCGCTCGTCACGGGCACGGACAGGCACGGCTGCAGATCCCCGCACGGATTCGTCCCCGTGCCGCCGCAGCCCGTGCTGCACCCGGAGGCCAGCTCGGTGGCCGACGTCCCGGGGCAGCCGTCGGCGTGGACGGACACCACCATGTTGAACCCCTGCGCGCAGGCCTTGACGTTCAGGTCGCCGTCACACGAGGCCGTGTACCGGTACCACACGTCCGGACTGCCGCCGGAGTTGCCGCACGTCGCGCTTCCGTCGGCGGTCGCGCCGATCGTTCGGCCGAACACGGGCCCGGCGCCCACATCTGCGGCGTTCGCGCAAGCATCGTTCGGCGGCGGCGGGAGCACCGGCGGGTCGCCCAGGCGGACGTCGTAGTTATCGATCAGGAGCTGGTCCGATGTGGCAAACACCTGGCCGCCCGGCGTAAAGAACCCCACGCCCCGCAGCTCGTCGAGCGCTGACTCGTAGTACGGGGGCACCTCTGTCGTGCCATATTGGAACTGTTTGCCTCGAACGCCGCCCGTCCAGCCGGCGTTCGCCCCGGTGAGGATCGTCACCGCGACGTCGGCCGTCTGCGTCGCCGGGTACAGCGTCGCCGTGTAACGGAACCATTCGCCGCGCGGGATGGTTGGCAGCAACGTGTAGGTATTGCCCCCGTCCTCGTAGTACGTAAGGCTGTCTGTGACCGTGTAGTTGGTGTTCACCGGCCAGCCGTAGGCGCCGCCCGCGGGCGTGCCCGCCGTGCCCCACAGGGCGCCGTTGAAGCAGAACGGCGTGATCGCCATGTTGCCGGTGTAGTTGACCACCTTCATGTCGAACGACACCGTGATCGGGTTGACTCCGTCGGATGACAGCCCGTTGTAGTCGCGCCAGGCATGCATGCTGCCGGCCAGCCCGGTCCCCACGATCGCCAAGCTGTTCGGCGGGGATACGGAATCCGTGTTGATGACCCCCGCCACGCCGCCGGGCGCGGCGCCGTACCATCCGCCCGTTCGGGTCCCGACGAACCAGCACGCAGGCGAGCCGAGGGCCGTGGTGTCGAACGTCTGCGGCAGCGGACCCGGCGGACAGTCGGGAACCAGCGACGCGTGCAGCACGAAGCTGCCGCTCGCCCCGTTCTTGCCCGATACGCGAATCAGGTATGTCGTCCCCGCCGAGACCGGGCCCGTGAAGCACGAGTCCGTCCCCCCGCAGGGCGAGCCGCCGCAGTCGTCGTTGCAGGCGACCTCGGTAAGCGCGCCGCAGGTGCCGGTGTACACCGAGAGCACGGTGTCAAACGACGAGCCGCACGTGTCCAGGCTCGCAACACCGGTCAGCGGCGCTGTGAACGTGTACCAGACGTCGGGGCTGCTGTTGGAGGAGCCGCAACTGGCGGTCCCGTCGTTGGTCGCGTCGGCGGTGCTGCCGACCGTCGTGTCCGACGTGATCGCAAAGGCGCTCGCGCAGTCGTTATTGGTTGCCGGAAGTCCGACGGCATCGAGGAAGAACGGGTTGCCCGCCGCCGCGAGGTTCGCGAAAAACTGGATGCTGCCGATCCCCACGTCCGCACTGCGGCTGTTGAGCCCCATCACCATGCTGTTGCCGTCCACCGTGATCGTCCAACTGCCGGAGCCGACGGTGTACTCCACCACCCACTTCTGCCACACGCCGTATGACAGCGGAATCCCCGGCGTGACGTACGACGTGCCGTCATAGTAGATGAGCTGGTTGCCGACGATCGCCGTGTGGATCGGCGAGTTGTTTGCCCCGGTGACGGTGCCGGAGGTGTTGAACCACACCATCTGGTACCAGGCGTCCTGGTTCTGCGCCGCCGTCGGCAGGTACACCATCGTCTCAAGTCGGACGACGGTTCCGCTCGTCCCGGCGACGGGGCTGAGCGTGTGCCGGACAAGGCTGCCGCCGTTGATGCTGAGGTACTGTGTTCCCTCGGCCGCGCCGGGCGAGCCGGCGTTGGTTACCAGCGAGCCGGCGCCCACCGCCGTCCACGCGCCCACGTCGGCGACCGGCGCCGCGCCCACGAGGTCGGGCGGCTCGTAGGTGTCGGAGAGACGCGTCGTCCCGTCGACGGAGATCTGCGTCGCCCACGCGGCCTGCGCCATGACCAGCACCATCAGCGTTCTCGCGTGCCATCTTGCCATCTTCGACCCTTCCTTTCCTGTTGACGGTACCGACGGCTTCTCGCGCCGCCCTTGCCCGTATCATCCGCCTGCCCCGCCGCAGCGCGGCAGGGTCGTCTCTCGCTCGATCAGTGTGGACCGGATTACCTCGCGCTTCGCGACCTGCGGCCGCGCGCCCAGGGATTCGGCCAGAAGCTCCGCACAGCGACGCCCCAGTTCCACCAGCGACCACGGGCCGATCGACGTGATCGCCGGATACGCGAACGGATACATCGGATGGTGGTGGAGACCGACGACCTGAAGCTCTTGCGGGATGCGGATACCCCGGCGGGCGGCGATCTGAAGCGTCGCCATCGCGAACTCCGGATGCACCGCCAGAATCCCTCCGGGCCGCTCGGGACCCGTCAGGAGCAGATCGATCGCCCGGACGTAATCGGCGATCTCCGGCGGGAGGTGATAGTAAAAGGCTGCAGCGCTCGGCCTCGGCGCGCCCAGAGCCTGGGCCGCCTCTCGAACGCCCTCCACCAGAAACACCTGGGCGCCGACCAGCTCCTGGTGACACAGGGCCACGACGCGGCCGCAGCCGCGGCACAGCAACTCCCCGGCCATCCGCCCGACCGCGACCATGTCCTCATAAATGCAGGGCAGGTTGATGCCGGGCTCCACATATCCGGGAACGACACATGGAACGTTGTACGTGGCGAAGAGCCGCTTGAACGACGCCGGCATTCCCGCCAGCACGTATCCCACCTCGCACGACAGCTCCGCGTTCTGCCGCAGCAACTGCTCCACCGGTGCAAAGCCCGCCGCGAGATCCAAATACAGGTAGTGCGGCGAGCAGTTCGGAAGAACCTGGAAGATGCCCTCGGAGATCGTGCTCGCCGCCATTTCCGCGCTGGCGCGCACCTGCCCGGCGCTAAGCCAGAAAATCCGCGTCGGCGGCTCCTGCCGGAGCTGCACCTGCGCAAGGCGCACGGCATCCTGCCCGATCCGAAGCCGGCGGCCGTGGTTGCGGTCCGCCCATCCCTCGCTTTCGATTCGCTGCAGCGCCCGATGAGCGCTGATAAGTCCGGCCCCCGTGGTCCTGGCAAGCTCACGGACGGATGGCAATTCCTCGCCGATCTTCAGATGCCCCATGAGCACCTGTCGCCGAAGCTGCCGCACGACCTTCATCGCGGCCGGGCCTACTTCCATTGGGTCGACGTGGCTCATGGATCGCACATCATGCACACAGACAGTGACGGGAAAGCGCCTTGCCAGACTCGTCAGCCTTCCGCCGGCTTGGTCCTGGGCGTCTCTTCCGATTTCATCACCCAAAGCGCGGTAGAGACTTTAAAGCCAGCCAAACGGGGTAATGTTCTACCCCCCATTAAACCGCGCGTGACTTGATCTGTCAACCCGAAAGTGGCGGAATGTCAGGATTTCGCGCCGAGCCACGAGCTGCCCACCAAGGAGTGGGTGCCACGGGCGGATCCCGTCCCGGGCCGGGTGACTTCTCCGCGATCGACTTGCGGCCTCGGGTCGGCTGGTCCCCTACTCAACGGAATCTACACTACGGTCACGTTGGCGTCTTGATCGGCCAGTCTTATCTGTAAGTACTTGTACAGAAATAGGTAATAGCTTCCATGCTGACTCGGATTCCGGCGACGGGCAATGCGTGGTTATAGCATGGCCGTCCATGGTGGCGCGGCCGCGAGGTGCCGCGGACTACGTCGAGGAACGGACACGGTGTGGGTGTGGTTGCCCCCGCGCAGGCTACTCAGGCGATGCGGAAAAACAGGGGCGAAAAACTTGCTGCCGAGCACCCGATATTTGCTTGACAGCCGTTGCAGAGCCGATTACATTATCATGGGTGGCATAACGCAACGCGCCTTCGTCGCCCACATTTCAGGTTGTGACGCCGCCCTGGGCGCGATAACAAGAAGGGCGTTGGCCTTCGCCGCTGGAGGGCGTTTTTTGGAGATGCGATGATGAACGCGTCCTGCACATGTACAAGTCGGCGTCGAAGCCCCGGCGATGGCCCTCGCAAGCCCGAACGTCGCGGGTTCACCCTGATCGAGTTGCTCGTAGTGGTGGCGATCATCGCTCTGCTCATCTCGATCATGTTGCCGACGATGGCCCGCGCCCGGGCGCAAGCCAGGCAGGTCGCCTGCCAGTCCAACATGCACCAGCACGTCTACGCGTGCATGATGTATGCCCACGACTACGGCGGCACCCTTCCGCGCAACGCGACGCAGCAATACTCCGACGTCCGAAAGCACTCGTGGTGGATCGACACCGTGTACGCCGGGTACGACCCGGAGCCGCCGGTCGGGCGCGGGGTGTACGACCTCCGAGCGCTGATGAAGAAGTACGTGAGCAACCAGGTCGAGATCTTCTCGTGCCCCGCGAATGGGGGGCCGCGGCTCGATTCGCCCGAGACCATCGAACAGACGCAGCGGTCCCAATACCTCGGTGCGCAGGTGATGATGTTGTACAACTCCACCTGCGTCTTCAAGGGGACCTCGCTGGAAAAGCCCTGGGCCCCGAAGGTCGAATGGCGGGCGGGCGGCACGCCGGCGGTCGTGCCGATCCTTCAGGATGAGTACACCGCCAGCGGCCCCAGCGTCGGCGCCCTCAACAAGTTCGTCTTCAACCACGGCAAGGGATCCTCTCGGACCAACAACGCGGGCATCCCGTCCTATACGAATTTCCCGACGGCTTCGTCGCGCAGCGGGTGCGTCGGCGCCAACGTGAGCTACCTGGACGGCCACGTGAGCTGGGTCCGGAACATGCGGGTCGGCAACACCGCCCGATGGACGCTGGAGGTGCCCTGGAGCGGTGCGGCGGCGCCTCCACCTCCGGCGTCCCGCTGACCGTGACCGTGAAGACGCCGAAGACGTAGGTCACCGCGTCGGGGGCCTTTCCCGGTATTTCCCCGCGAAGAAGCGGCCGATTGCCTCAAGCACCTTTCCCGGCACGTTGGATCGATACTCCCGCACGAGCCGCTCCGCCGTCTCGTGAGCGGCCTCGTACATGCCGCGGGCGCCGTCCACGTAGCCGCCGGTCAGGTCGAAGTGCGGGCTTTCGAAGAACTCGTTGCTCCGCAGCAGCTCCAACGTGAGGTCGTCGGTAAGGAAGTTGCCGCCGGGCTGTGCCGCAGCGATCGAGGCCAGTCCGGATCGAGACTCGTCCAGGTCGATCCCCCGGGCGAGGTATTCGGCCATATCCGCCAGGCCGCACTGCATGATGATCTGCTCGGCGCTCATCCCGTTGGCGTTGTGCAGGCTGCCCAGGCCGCCGAGGATGTTCTGCCCCGACGTGACGGACGCCAGCAGATACGCCAGGCCCTCCGCGCCGTTCTGCACGTCGGGCCGCCACGTCATCGTGCCCGCCGCCTCGCCGGAGACCGGCAGGCGATAGTGTTTGCCCATCTGCACCGCCGCAAGCTTGAAGAGCATCTTCTCCGCGCCGTAGTAGCGATCGTGGCCGCTCCGCATGTCCGTCACGGACGGACCGATGCCGTAGAACACCGGGTGCCCGGGCCGGTAGACCTGCGTGATGAGCACCGGCGCCAGCGCCTCGACGTTCGCCTGGAGGAGGGTGCCCGCCCGCGAGAACGGCGACGTCGTGCCCGCCATCGGACACACCGTGGAAATCACGGGATAGCACCGCTCCATCGCCATCTTCATGATCTCGACGTTCATGCCGTGGACGACCAGGGGGCTCGTCACGGCCATCGCGACGCTCAGCAGCGGCGTCGATTCCACATCCAGCCCCGCCGCCTCGGCAATCAGCGCCGCCGCATCCATCCAGTCGCGGCAGTTTTCCTCCGACGTCGGATACACCGCGACGTGCTTCGTCGTGTGGCTGAGAAACACCTCCATCGTCCTGTAATAGCTGTCGGGCTCCGGCACGTCGGCCACGGGAAACTGCATCCGCATCATCGACGACACGCGCGGCAGCGACTCGCCGATGATCGTGTGCCGCCGCACATCCTCCAGGACCGGCCGCCGTGGTCCTCCGCCGTACTCGATGACGAACGGATCGAGGATCAGCGAAAGGTAGTAGCGGTTCGACCCGCCGGCCTCGAGCACCTTGCCGTTGAGCCCCGTCTCCCTCGCCGTCGCCGGCGCAAGCGCAAGCAGTTCCTCGACCAGTTTGCGGTCGAACCGCACGAGGCCCGAGGCCTCGCTCACCCGCGCCCCGGCGGCGGCCAGCCTCCGCAGCGCCTCGGCATGTGTGACCTTGACGCCGACGCGATCGAGAACCTTTAGGCTGCGCTGATGGATGACCTCGATCTCCGCGTCGCTGAGCACCGTCATTCGAAGCACGCTCATCGGCTCCTCCGTCGGATCCGGCCGTTGGCCCACGGCAGCGCAGCCGGCAGCGATTGGTCCCCCTTACCTGTTCATTACCATGGCGCGGGCGGCCTTGTACGCGGCCTCCAGTCGCGGATCGGTCCGTGTGTGCGATCCGCGATACACCAGAAGCAGTCCGCGCCGGGGCTTGTCCGTCCGGTTCGGCTCGCTGCGGTGGATGACCTGGCTGTGGTGAATCACGATGTCGCCGGGGTCGAGGACCGCGCAGTGCTCCGGCGTGGTCGCCGGGTCCGGCGGCTCCGCGAGGCCGATCGAATTGCCCTCGACGAGGGACGCCCGATGCGGCAGCACGCCCCGCGTGTGCGAGCCGGGGACGTAGCGGACCGCGCCGTTCGCCTCGGTGACCGCATCGAGCGCCACCCAGACGGTCAAGACGTCCGGGGGGACCTGGCAGAAGTAGGCGTTGTCCTGATGGTACGGGACAGCCGACCCGACCCGGGCGGGCTTGTTGAACGACTCCACCGCCATCAGGACCGGCTCGCCGCGCACCAGCCGCCCGACGAGCGACGTGATGTCCGCCCGGCGGGCCAGTTCGGCGAAGAACGGATCGTGAAGGTGCATCCGCCAGCAGTTGCGCACCGACTTTCCGTCGGCCTCCAGCACGCGGTCTTCCCGGGGCAGCCCGGGGACGACCTCGCGAACATAGCGCTCCAGCGCCTGCCCGATCCGGTCCACGTCCGCGGCCGGAAAAAAGCCCGGCAGGCGCACAAAACCGTCCCGTTCGTAGTCCGCAGCAACTCGTTCAAGGTTCATGACCGCTCTCGCTCCATAGCGCACGCTCAATGCCGTCAGGCGCCTCCGCAAGACCGAATGCCGTCCCGACGCGGGGCGCCGATTCCGGCGCCGGTGCGGCCAATGGACTCCGCCGTTGCATCACGCAGCAACCGGAAGGCGAGAAGGCGGAAAACCGGAAAAGCGGGAAACACGCCTTCGGGGAGCCGTCTCTGAGGTTCATCCGGGGGGACGGCCGTACATGCGCCGTCCGATCCGAGGTTTTTCGTTTTCTCGCCTTCTCGTTTTTTCGCTTTCCCGCGTGCCCCATGGAACGCGGGGGCGGACTCGCCCGGCCGCTTCTCTCCGTGCGTCGTTCCCGGGCCGTTCGGGGCGCGCAGGACACGGCGGCCCTACTTTGCCGTGTATCCCCCGTCGACGGGGATGTTCGCTCCCGTGACGTACAGGGACGCATCCGACGCAAGAAACACAATAATGCCCTTGAGATCCTGCTCGTTCGCCATCCGGCCGAGGAAGGTACGGGCGTTGTACCGATCGACGAACCGGGGATCCTGGTCGGCGAAGAAGCCGCCGGGGCTGATGCAGTTCACCCGCACGCCCCGCGGGCCGAGCCGCGAGGCCGCGTAGCGGGTGAAGTTGATCATGCCGCCCTTGTGGAAGAAGTAGTCCGGCGGCGAGCCCCAGCCGAGCCCCTCGTAGAGCGTGTAGTCCGGGCCGACCATTCCCTGAATCGAGCCCACGTTGATGATCGAGCCGCCGCCCCGCCCGGCCATGTGCTCACCGAACGCGCGGGTCATCATGAACACGCCCGTCGCGTTGACCTCCATGCTCCGCGCGAAGTCCGCCGCCGGAGAGGTCCAGTCGGCCATCGGCCGCAGCACCGCATTGTTCACCAGCACGTCGACGCCGCCGGCGAGGGCGATGACGCGGTCGAGCAGGGCCAGCACCGACTCCTCGCGGCCCTGGTCCAGCGGCAGCGCGGTCACGTCGAGCCCCGCCCGGCGGAACGTTGCCGCCTGCGCCTCCAGCTTCTCGACCCCGCGACTGGCCATGAACGTCCTCGCGCCGGCCTCGGCCAGGGCCTCGGCGATCTGGCGGCCGTAGAGCCCGGCCCCGCCCGTCATGACGGCCACCTTGTTCCGCAGGCTGAATTGATCGAGCACTGGCATGATTCCCTCGCCATCAGGCCCCGATTTCCGAAAGCCTCACCGTTCGTCCGTTCTCGGCCCGGCTTCGGATGCCGGCGATGATGATCTTCATCAGCTCCACGGTCTCCGCAAACGGAAACGGCAGCCGCCCCGTCCGCAGGTACTCGACGAACGCGACGAGCTGCGCCTTGAACGCCGAGAACGTGTCCCGGAACTGGGCGCCGAGCCACCCCCGGGTCCCGTACAGGTTCAGGCAGCCGAAGGCGCCGTAGAGGTCGGCGATGGTACCGATCACGACGTCGACGCCGCCGGCATGGCGGCAGTGGACGATGTTCGCCTGCTCCGTGCCGGTGTTGGTCACGCTCTCCCAGCCGCCGGGGGCAAGGAACGGGTACACGCCCTCGATCGCGTGGATGCCGTACCGCTCCCAGCTCTTGCATATCGTCATCGTGACCAGCCGAAGCTCACCGCATTCGCTCAACCGCTCGCGAAGCGTTGCATACTCGCGCCCGTAGCGCATGCAGCTTGTGGACAGGATCGGCCGGCCCTCGCGCTGCCACCGCACGAACTGCCGCAGGTCCTCCTCGCGGTCCGTCAGCGGCTTGTCGATGAATACGGGCAGCCCGGCCTCGATGAACGGCCGCGCCCGGCCGACGTGCTCGCCGCCCTTGTCGGTGGGAATGATGACGGCGTCCACCTCGCCGATCACGTCCTCAGGACGCGCCACGATGTTCGGAATGAACGCCGCCTTCGACACCCGCTCGGCCTCGCCGGGCCCGTCGCACCAGACGTGCGTCACCCTGGCGCCGGGGATGCCCAGGTTCTCCGGCGGTTCGGCGCCGAGGTACTGCGGGATCACCGGGTACCCGCACCGGGCCATGGCCTCGGCGTCATAGCGGCCGTTGATGATCGCGCTCCAACTGAACGGGTGCCCGTTGCCGTCGACCATTCCGACCATGCCGAGCCGGATATCATCCGGACGCGGCACAAGGCTGGCGCCCCGGCGGGCGATCGGTTCATCCGGCTGCGTGACTGCCGTTGCGTTCATGGAATCAGGCCCTCCGGCGGCCGCGGGGTTTGCGATGCCGCGTAGATCGCCATCGCCACGGCGGCCGCGACGGCGGGCGCTGCTGCCGCCGCCGCCCAACCCAGCGTGTGCGGCCACGGCCGGCCGCGGGTGGGTGCCAGGCTGCACAGGCAGCCGGCGACGACGCCCGCCACAAGCGATGCGGGCACGACGAGCTGCCAGCTCAGCGGCGTCAGCCCGGTCAGAACGTCCCAGTACCCGACGACCGCGCCCGCGGCGAGCCCGTACAACATGCCGGCGATCGCGCCGAACGCCGTTGCATACCGCACGAACATCGCGAGAAAGAAAAGGCAGAACAGCGGGGCCACGAAGAGGTTCGTCGTCTTCTGGGCCATTTCGTTGATGTTGCCGGGCACCCAGGCCACCACCAGGCTCAGGCCGATGACGACCAGCCCCACGGCGGCGCCGATCAACCGGGCCGTGAGCAGGCGGCGGTCGTCCGACGCGCCCCGCCGGCCGAGTCGGTCGAGGAAGTCGACCGCGATCACGGAGCCGCACGAGTGGAACCCCGCAGAGAGGCTCGACATGGCGGCCGCCAGCAGGCCGGCCACAACGAGCCCGCCGACCCCGGCCGGCAGGTGGTGCACGATGAAGTCCGGGAACAGGTAGTCGGCGTCGCGCGTCAGGTTCCGCGCGTCGCTCATGTATGCGGGATTCGCCCGGAAGAACGCCAGCAGGGCAAACCCAAGGAACGCCAGCGCCAGCGTGGTGAATACGTCGGCGATGTTGTTCACCAGGAACGCGCGGCGGGCCGCGCGGGCGTCGCGGGTGGAGAGGTAGCGCTGGATGGCCATCTGATCGGAACCCGCCGTGCAGACCCACCAGGCGAGCGTGGTGAGGATCATCCCGAGCACCGTCGCCCGAACCCGCGGATCAAGGCTGAAGAAGGGCTGCGTGTCCCAGTTCGGCGCCCAGGTGTGCGGCCACCACGCACCGATACCCCCAAGCCGGTAGGTGATGTAGAGCACGGAGAGAATCGCGCCGCCCAACAGGATCAGGCTCTGGATGGCGCCCGTGATGATCGACGCCTTGATGCCGCCGAGCGACGTGTAGACGACCGTCACCAGGCTCATGACCACGCCGAGCCAAACGGCCGCGCCGGGCGGCAACTCCAGCATGACGACCATCGTTCGGGACGACGTAAAGACGATCAGCCCCATCCAGACGAGGCGGG
This sequence comes from uncultured Planctomycetales bacterium, assembly GCA_964617025.1. GTDB lineage: Bacteria > Planctomycetota > Phycisphaerae > UBA1845 > PWPN01 > CAZMVY01. Next base: position 27,330 of record CAZTVU010000012.1, read on the forward strand.
TGAGCAGAAAGATCGCCGATCCCGTCAGGCGAACCGGGAGCCCCAGTCGGCCCTCCAGGATTTCGTATGCGCTGGTCACCGGCAGCCGCATGATGTACGGAATCAGCAGGTACCCCGTCACGACATAAGTGATGGGAATCGCCCCAATGTAGGCCAGGTACACCGGACCGTGCTTGATGATCTCGCCCGGGACGGCAAGATACGACACCGTGCTGATCAGCGTCGCGAAGAGCGAGAGGCCCACCGCCGACGGCATCATCCGGCGACCGCCGACGTGGTAATCCTCGCTGGTTCGCGTCCTGCGCGAGGCCAGCCAGCCCACACCGAGCATCGCCAGTCCGTACGCCGCGATGGCCGCCCAGTCCACGGGGCCGAGGCCGCTTCGAACCCCGGGCGCCCCGCGGGCCGTCTCCGCCGCCGTCAGGGCCGCGCACTCCTGTGCCGCGCATAGAGTCGTCCCCACCGCCGCCACGGCGATCCCTATCGCGACGCGTGCGCGCCGCACGGGTGGACCGAAGGTCGGGCGCATACGGTCAGCGTGGTCTGCGGGCGTCGTTGGCATCAAATCGTCTCCGGCCGGCGGAGCCCGCAGGCCGCTTTGTCGGGGATGCCTTTCCGGCTCTCTCGTTCGCCGGTGCCCTGACGATTCGCCGGCCCGGCGCCGCCCGGGCGCGACCGCCGGCCGCCTCCCCCCGCGGCAGCAGATGATCGCGAAGCAGGCGGACGGCCCCCGAGACGTCCACCCGGCGGATCGCCGCCAGGATGGCGCGGTGCTCCCGCAGCGTTCGCTGCTCCTCGGCCAACCAGACGGCGGGGTCTGCCATTTCCTGATGGATCAGCGGCAACGGCGCGTGTCGGTAGATGGCGGACAGGCGGGGGCTTCCGGCCGCGTCCACGAGCGCCTCGTGAAAGCGCCGATCGCCCTCCGCCGCGCCCAGAAAGGCCCCCTCGCGAACGCACCGCTCGAACGCCTCGCATGCCAGCTCCACGTCTCGTAGCCGGGGACCGGCGTTGCGCCCGTCGCGGCAGATGCGTTCGATGGCCAGCCCCTCCAAGGCACAGCGGATCTCGTTGACCTCGCGACGGTGTTCGGCGTCGATATGGGGGACCAGGAAGCCGGTGCTGGCGCCGGCCACGATGAGGCCCTCGGCCTCCAGGCGGGCGAACGCCTCGCGCAGGCTCGTGCGGTGCACGCCGAGCCGCGCGGCCCACTCCGCCTCGCGCAGCCGTTCGCCCGGCGGGATCTGCTGCAGGATCAGCAGCCAGCGCAGCCGCTCGTACGCCTGCTTCTGCTGCGAATGCGTCTTGGAAACGGGCACCGGTCTTCCCCGACATACCCTCGCCGTCGGCCGACGAAGACATATATCTTCGTCGACAAAATATCTCACCATCGTCGACAAAAGCAAATATAACCTGCGTCGCGGCATAATGCAATGACCGGAAAGCGAGAAAGCGAAAAACCGGAAAAGCCCGGCGCGGCCCGCGCGTTGTGGACTGCGGCGGCTATGCCGCCGCTTTTCCTGCGGCGCGGAGGAATGCCCGGGAGTGCCGCAGACCGTCCGAATCGGCCGCGCGGAGTGACGCCCCGTCGCGCCGCAGGCCGTCCGAATCCAAAGCGGTGGCGTTGCCACCGCACTCCACAGGCGCAGGCGGACGACAAGTGCCGACACGGTTCCGCATGCCGATCGGGCCGTCCTGCAGGGCGCGGGCCGCGCGTTGTGGACTGCGGCGGCTATGCCGCCGCTGTTCCTGCGGCGCGGAGGAATGCCCGGGAGTGCCGCAGACCGTCCGAATCGGCCGCGCGGAGTGACGCCCCGTCGCGCCGCAGGCCGTCCGAATCCAAAGCGGTGGCGTTGCCACCGCACTCCACAGGCGCGAACGAACGACAGGTCCCGGCACGGTTCCGCATGTCGGCGGGCCGGCGATCAAGCGGTTGACGCGGGCCCGCTCCGCCGCTATGAGCACAGGCACACGGCGGCAGGAGGATTCTTCATGGGCACCGGGACAGATCTGGCCGGCAAGCGTGTCCTCGTGATGGGGCTGGGCCGTTTCGGCGGCGGGATCGGCGTGACCCGATGGCTCGTCGCGCAGGGCGCCGCCGTCACCGTCACCGACCAGGCCGATGCCGCTACGCTGGCTGACTCGGTGCGTCAGCTCGAGGGCCTGCCGGTCCGGTACACGCTGGGCCGGCACGACCCGGCCGACCTGGACGCGACCGACCTGCTGGTCGCCAGCCCGGCCGTCGACAAGGAAAAGTCCGAGTTCTTCCAGGCCGCCCGCGCCCGCGGAATCCCCTGGACCAGCGAGAACAACCTCTTTTTTGAACGGTGTGCCGGGCAGATCATCGGCGTCACCGGCTCGGTGGGCAAGAGCACGACGACCGCCATGATCGGCGATGTCCTGCGGGCCGGGTTCGAGGCGCTCGACGACCCGCCCCGCGTCTTCGTCGGAGGGAACATCGGCCGCTGCCTCCTCGAGGAGCTGCCGTCAATCCGCGACCGCGATGTCGTCGTCCTGGAGCTGTCGAGCTTTCAACTGGAGGATCTCGCCCGGATCCGCATGGGCCCGCACCATGCCGTCCTCACGAACCTCCGCCCCAACCACCTCGATCGGCATGGCACGATGGACGCCGCGAAGATGAACATCGTCCGCTTCCTCCGCGATCACGGCTGCATCATCTACAACGGCGACGACCCGGAACTCGTGAAGAGGCTCAAGGTCGTCCGCCCCGAGTCGTTGACCAGCGGCTACAAGCGGCGCATCAGCTACGACGATCCCCGGGCGTGGGTCCATGTCGAGGACGGCGCCATCGTGGTCTACCGCGAACAGCCCGAGCTGCCGCCCGGCCACCCGATGTCCGACCGCGTCGGGGCTTTCCGGCCGGTGATCCCGCTGGCGCAGCTCGGCGCCCC
>CAZTVU010000012.1:30251-32781 GCA_964617025.1 uncultured Planctomycetales bacterium
GGCACAACGTCTACAACGCGATGATGGCCGTCAACGTCGGCCTCCTTTTCGACGCCGGCGACGAGGCCATGGCCCGCGCCCTGCGGGAGTTCCGGGGCCTGCCGCATCGCCTCGAGTTCGTCCGCGAGATCGACGGCGTGCGCTACTGCAACGACTCCAAATGCACGACGCCCGACTCTGCGATCACCGCGCTCGAGGCGTTCGACGCCCCGATCGTCCTCATCGCCGGCGGATACGACAAGCAATTGCCGTTTGACGCGCTGGCCCGGGTCGCGGCGCAGCGGGCCTACGCCGTCGTCTGCCTCGGCGACACGCGAGAGAAGATCGCCGACGCCATCCGCGCCGCCGTCTGCGGCGGCGGCGGGCCGGTTGTGCACCTTGCGGAGGGTTTTGACGAGGCCGTTGCGGCCGCCCGTCGCCTGGCGGTCCCGGGCAGCGTCGTTCTCCTCTCGCCGGCCTGCGCGAGCTGGGACATGTTCACGAACTACGAGGAACGCGGCGACCGGTTCAAGCAGCTTGTGAACGCCTTCCCGAGCGCCGCCCGATGACCGGCCGCAGGGGCCGTCCCCCACGATTCGCCTGCCCTCATGCGGCACGCGTCGCGTAGCGGAGCTCGCACACGAACCTCGTGCCGCACTCGGGGCACCGGTCGTCCGGCAGGCCCGTGACGTTGTAGCCGCACCGCGGGCACAAAGGCACCGGCGTGCTGGGCGCCGTGTTTCGCGTGAGGACGGCCACTGCGGCGACCTGCAGCACCGCCGTCACGGTAGTGGAGAGCAGGCGGAAGATCCAGGCGTACGAGGCGTAAAAGGTCATGGGCGATATCGCGTAAGACGTCATGAAAAACGGCACGGCGAACTGAAAGAGCAGCAAGTCGATCATCGGCCAAACAGCGATCGCTGTGAACAGCAGCCACAGGCCTGCCGCGCGCGATCGCCGGATCAGGACGAAGAGAACGACCGCGGTAACCACTTTAATGGCGATCCAGCCCAGTGTCAAAATAACCGCGCTCATGGAGGACATTATTGTGTTCCTCGCGTTCCCCGCCCCGTCATCATGCTCGGTACGCTCGGGGCGTCAAGCGGCTGCGCGAATAGGCGTGCGGGGTTTGGTCCCGTGGGTACCACACCTGGGTAGAGCGAGGGAGCGAGACTGCGGGAGGGGCCACCGACGGAAACCGATCGAATAAGCGCTAATCAATATCTTGAATATGAGGGCCAAGCCGCGCTGGAAATAAAGAAAGCACCGAGTGCCACAAGGGCGGTCCCAGTGCTTTCCGGAGGGGAAAGAAGCCGTCAGGCGTTATACTCGGGTCTTTTTTCGACCCGCCCTCCGTATGAATACGGACCGTCAAGCCATTAGATTATACACACCTCGGCCATCTTCGTATCGGCATCGCGGCCGGAAATATTTAGCGCCGCAAACCGATTTTTGCCGAACAATCCAAAAACACGGCAAGAAGACCCTATCTTAACAAGAACCGACACACCACAACAAAATAGGGCCCCTTAGCCGCGAAACTCATCCTGGCGAGGTAAACCCGCTCAAACCGCCAAGCATACGCCGGGGACCGCTGACCCAGCACTCGCTTGACGTGGGGCAAGTTTACGCTCTGTATCGCGTCCTGTCAAGGGCCCGTTAGAGGTTTTTCTGGGTGATGTGGCCTGAATGAGGTTAACGCCCGATCGGATGCAAAGCAGGCGTGGTTGAGTAGAAGGGCCGGCACCTGACCATGAACCACGTGGGTCGCCGCCCGAAAATCGTGATCCGACGATTCGAGAAACGGCAGGGCCACGCTGCAGCCGACGCCCGCCGAACGAATCGCGACCACGCCCGACTCGCTGTCCTCAAGCCCGATGACCCGCTGGTAATCGTCCCGGGAGACGCCCATCCGGTAGAGGGCGATGCTGTACAGGTCCCGATGCGGCTTCAATCGGATCTCCGAAGAATCCGATGCGGTCACATACGCGTCGTAATAAGCCCTATGACTGGCGAAGCCGGCGGCGATCCGCTCCCGGGGCACGGCGGGGAGCGGCCACTGGGCCGCCTCGTGGCGGAGTTGGCGAAAGACCTCGCCGAGCACGATGTCCGCTTCATACTGGATCGATGATGTGACAAGGCCCACGGGGGCGGGATGCCGGGCAAACCACTGGGCCATCGCCCGCCAGGCGGAACGCGGGTGCCGCGGGTTTGCGCCGGTAAGCTTGCGTACCTGGTCGGCGAGGAGTTCGTACAATGCATCCGGCGTTTCCGCGAGCCAGCCCTTCACCAGGGCCAGGAAGATGCCGACGGCCGGCATCGGCGCGACAAGGCACCGGTCCGTCGGCGGGTCGGCAGCGCTCGGCGCGGCACCGGTCGCGCCTTCGCGAATTGAAGCCAGGATGGTGTGGTACCGGACGTAATAGATGTCCACGGCGGCGCGGACCTGATCGGCGAACGTCGCGAGGTCGACGGCGCGCTCGTACCGCTTCACGAGGGCGCGAACGTCATCGGGCGAATCGGCAAGCAGTACGCCACCTGCCTTACCGCG
>CAZTVU010000012.1:32791-43791 GCA_964617025.1 uncultured Planctomycetales bacterium
GGTTCGACGCGATTCGCCGTCAGGCGGCGCAGGCGGTCGTCCGCCAGCATCTCCCGCAGGCCGAGCGCTGCGGCGTCGGCCCGGACCTCGCGCCGACGGCCCTCGTCGTGGCCGGCGGCCAGCGTCGACACGACCGCCGAGACGAAGGCCTCGCGAAAGGCCGCCATTCGGATGTCCGCCCCGTACGTTCGCACGAGGTACTCCACATGCCGTGTCGTCGAGTTCCCGATGATGTGCGGATAGTCGCGTCGCGGATCCAGGCCGCTCCAGGTCGCCGGATCCGGGCGTCCGGTGATGGCCCGGACCATCCACTCGAGCGAGTGCAGGCAGAGGGGCTCTGTGGTGGTCGTGGTGCCGTCCATGTCCATGACGATGCCGGCAACGGAGTCGAAGGGGCCGGGGTTGCGCGGAGCCAGGGGATAGAGTTCCACCGGGCAGGCCACGTAGGAGGGGTTGGTGACGACCGCGACCTCCTCGCACGGGCCGATGACCTCGCGCCAGGTCTTGATCGCCCCATCGACGTTCACAACGGCAATCCCCGAACTCATACCCGCTGCTCCCGGCCTGCGTTTCGGGCGCGGATGATAGCCGGTTGCCGTCGATTGCGCAAGGCGGCCGTGTCGGTACGTGTCGCCGTGGGGATGCAAGTCGCCGAGGGTCGTGGTATAAGCGGCGCCATGTCGAACCGAAAACCCGGGAGAGGTGACGTATCATGCAGCGGGCCCGGCGCCGCCTTGGTGGAGCATGGATCATGGGGGCCTCGGTGATGATGTTGCAGTCGTCCGCCGTGGCGACGGCGCCCGATTGGGAAAACCCGGCAGTCACGAGTATCGGCAAGGAGCCGCCGAGGGCGGTGCGGTTCTCCTATCCGGATGCGGCGTCGGCGATCGGCGAGGGCGCGTCGCCCTTCCATCAGTCGCTCAACGGGGCCTGGCGGTTCCACTGGGTGCCAAGGCCGGCGGAACGGCCGACCGACTTCCACCGCCCCGATTTCGACGACTCGCAGTGGTCCACCATCCCGGTCCCGTCGAACATGGAGGTCCAGGGGTACGGCATTCCCATCTATGTGAACATTCCGTATCCCTGGGGCGAGCCGACCCCGCCCCGCATCCCCGAGGACAACAACCCCGTCGGATCGTACCGGCGGCGGTTTACCGTTCCCGATTCCTGGAAGGGGCGGCACGTCTTCCTTCGCTTCGACGGCGTGTCGTCGTTCTTCTATGTCTGGGTCAACGGCGAAAAGGTCGGGGGCAGCAAGGACAGCCGAACGACGGCGGAATTCAACATCACGCCGTTCCTGCGGCCCGGCGAGAACGTCCTGGCGGTCCAGGTATTTCGTTGGTGCGACGGATCGTATCTTGAGGATCAGGACTTCTGGCGGCTGAGCGGGATCTTTCGGGATGTGGATCTGCTGTCGGTCGCCGACGCCCACGTGGCCGACATCGAGGTGAACACGGACCTCGACGCCCGCTATCGCGATGCCGTGCTGCGCGTGCAGGCCAGAGTCCGCAACCTCTCCGGCGAGGCGAGGTCGGCGTCCGTTTCGGTTGCCCTGCGCGACCCGGCGGGCAACGAGGTCTTCGCCCCCCTGCGCCGCGACGCGACGATCGGCGCGGGGGGCGACGGCACGCTGGAGTTCTCCGCCAAGGTGGAACGTCCCCTGCTGTGGTCCGCCGAACGCCCCGATCTCTACACGCTGGTCATCACGCTGACGGACGCGGCGGGCCGGGTAATCGAGGCGGTCCCGTGCCGCGTCGGCTTTCGCAAGGTCGAGATCCGCGACGGCCAGTTACTTGTCAACGGCCGCGCGGTCCTGATCAAGGGCGTCAACCGCCACGAGCACGACCCGGACCGCGGCCATGCGATCACCGTCGAGAGCATGGTCCGCGACATCGTCCTGATGAAGCAGCACAATATCAACGCCGTCCGCACGGCCCACTATCCGAACCAGCCGGCCTGGTACGACCTTTGCGACCGATACGGCATCTACGTCATCGACGAGGCCAACATCGAGTCGCACGGCATGGGCTACGCCGAGAAGTCGCTGGCGAGGCCGCCCGAGTGGCTCGCGGCCCACATGGACCGTACGGTCCGCATGGTCGAGCGCGACAAGAACCATCCCTGCGTCATCATCTGGTCGCTGGGGAACGAGGCCGGCTTCGGGCCGAACTTCGTCGAGACGTCGAAGTGGATCCGCCAGCGCGACCCCGGCCGCCCCGTCCACTATGAGCAGGCCGGCACGGACCCGGCCACGGACATCGTCTGCCCGATGTACTGGCCGCCGGACCGTCTGGCCGAGTACGCCGCCCGGCCGCAGACCCGCCCGCTGATCCTCTGCGAATACGCCCACTCGATGGGCAATTCGACCGGCAACCTCTGGGAATACTGGAGGCTGATCTACGCCCACCGGCACCTCCAGGGCGGGTTCATCTGGGACTGGGTCGACCAGGCGTTCCGCCAGCCCGTGGGGCGGGCGCCGGGCAGCCTGTTTCAGCCGGTCAGGCCGGGCGACCGGACGTTCTGGGCCTACGGCGGCGAGTTCGGCCCGCCGGGAACGCCGAGCGACGGCAACTTCTGCTGTAACGGGCTCGTCTCGCCCGACCGCGTGCCGCACCCGGCCGCGCAGCAGGTGAAGAAGGTCTATCAGTACGTGCACGTCCGACCGGTCGACTTGGCGAGGGGCGTGATCGAGGTGAAGAACTGGCACGACTTCACGCCGCTGGAGGACATGGCCGAGTGCTTCTGGCAGGTGACGGCGGACGGACAGGTCGTGCAAAGCGGCCGGCTCGACGGCCTTGCGCTGGCCCCGCGAGAGGCCGCCAACGTCCGCGTCCCGTTTGCGCCGATCACCCCCGCGCCGGGCACGGAGTATTTCCTCGATGTGTCGTTCCGCCTGCGCCGGGACACCTTGTGGGCGAAGCGCGGGTACGAGATCGCGTGGGAACAGTTCCGGCTGCCGATCGAGGCGCCCGCGCCGGCGCTGGACCCCGCCGGGATGCACGCGCTGGGCATGGTGGAGGACGCGTCGGCGGTCAAGGTCACCGGCGGCGAGACGGTGTGGACGTTCGACAAGTCGTCGGGCCTCCTGGTGTCGTGGCGGCACAAGGGGCAGGAGCTGATCCACGAGCCGCTCCGCCCGCACTTCTGGCGGGCCCCGACCGACAACGACCGCGGCAACCACATGGAGAGACGGCTGGGCGTCTGGCGCCACGCGGGCCGCGACTGGAAGCTTCAGCAACTCGGCATCCAGCGCATCTCACCGCGGGAGGTCGTCGTTCAGGTCCGGGCGGTCCTTCCGTCGGTCGAGTGCACGTACGTGCTGACGCATCGCATTCTGGGGTCGGGCGATGTGGTGGTCGAGGGCCGCATGACGCCGGGTGCCAAGCCGCTGCCCGATCTGCCGCGTTTTGGGATGCAGATGGCCCTGGTGAACGGCTTCGACACGATCACGTGGTTTGGTCGCGGGCCGCAGGAGACCTATTGCGACCGCGACGACGCCCGGGTCGGCCTGTACACCGGACGCGTGGAGGAGCAGTTCTGCGCGGACTACTCCGAGCCGGGCGAGTCCGGCAACAAGGTGGATGTGCGGTGGGCGGCGTTGATGCACACGAGCGGCATCGGCCTGCTCGCCGTCGGGCGGCCGCTGCTGAGCGTCAACGCCCTGCCGTACGCGACGGACGACCTCCAGGGCCCGCGCTACCCGCACGAGCTTCCCCGCCGCGACTTCGTCACGCTCAACCTCGACCTCCGGCAGATGGGCGTCGGCGGCAACGACAGTTGGGGCGCCCTGCCGCTGCCCGAATACCGCATCCCGCCGGCGTCGTACGCCTACAGCTTCCGGCTCCGTGCCTTCGCCGTCGCGGACGAATCGCCGATGGCCCTGAGCAAGCAGGCCCTCCCCTCGCCCTGACCTTCGCAGCGGCTATTCAGCGCCGTAGAACGCCGCCCCGGTCGTTCAGCGGCCCCAACCTATGCGCCCCGGATCCGTCTACAAGCACGTCGGCCGGCGGTTCGGACCGTTGAAACATGCCTGGAGCGCCTGGAAGTCCAGGAGGTCGACATCGTTGTCGGCGTCGAAGTCGGCGACGCCGCAGCCTGCCTGTGCATACGGGCGGTTCGGACCGTTGAAACATGCCTGGAATGCGCTGAAGTCGGCCAGGTCCACGTCGCCGTCGCCGTCGAAGTCGGCCGGCGCCCCCGCGGCGGCGGCCACGGTCAGCGTAACGTCGTTGCCGTCGCCGCCCGCGTAGTGGATCGTCCAGGTCGCGCCGGCGGCGGAGAAGGTTTCGCCCTCGTCAAGCGTGTTCTCCCCGATGATGAAGAGGCCCCCCGTCTGAACGGGGTCTGCCCCGTCGTTGTCAATGACCACGAACGTCTGCTCGACCGTGGGGGTGAAGCCGAGGCGAAGCGAGAGCGGCACGTCGCCGTTGAGCGTGACCTGTCCCGCGACCGCGAGCCGGTCGGCGGAGGCGGGGGAGGCGAAATCGAGTTCCAGCCCGGCACCGGCCTCCCAGGTGACGTCGCCCGTCCGCAGCGTGCCGGCGCTGGCGCCCGGCGAGAGCGTTGCGCCGGGCTCAACGCGGACCGCCGCGATCGTGCCGGCGCCTCCGAGCGTCCCCTGCGCCACGGTCGTCTCGCCGGTGTACGTGTTCGCGCCATCGAGCCGAAGCGTTCCCGCGCCCGCCTTCTTGAGCGGCGTCTGCGAATCGACTTCGGCGATGGCCCCGGCCACGGTGACAGTGAAGCCGTTGGTGTCCAGGACGCCGCCGCGATCTTCCCAGTGATCGCCGCCCGCGATGCGGATGACACGCCCCGGCGGCAGCGTGACGTCGGCGAACGCCCGCAATGTGCCGGTGCCGGTCCGCGTCACTTCGCCGTCGAAAGACCGGTAGCCGAGCGTGATCGCATTGCCCGCGTCGCCGAGTGAGCCGTCGGCTACCAGACCGAGGACCGCACTGCCGAACGTCGGGTCTCCCAGTTGAATATCGCTGACGAAGGTGTTTGCCGGATGCGCGAAGCGGACCTCGTAACCGTCGCCGCCCCCACGGACGCGGATCGGACTCGATCCCGCCAGTTGGGCCTCGACGACCAGGGGCGCGCCGTTTGCGCCGAAGCCGGCCCCACCCGCCCCGATGGTCATCGGGAACGACGCGCCGATCACGACGGGCTCGGCGGCCGTAGAATCGCTCTCGATCCCGCCGTCGTCCAGCAGCAGGCTGTTGCCGGCGGCGCCGAAGCCCTGGGTGCTGCGAACGCTGACGCGGTTGCCCGCGACGACGGAGACGGAGCCGGTGAACGGGTTGTCGGCGAGCAGGCGGTACGAGTCGGCAATGAAGCCGGACTGCCCGAAGACAAGGTGGCCCGTACCGGAGATTGTCGCCTCGATCGTGGAGCCCCCGATCAACGTGAGCGTCCCGCCGCTGCCCAGCAGCACGGCACCGGGCCCCCAGAGGCCCGACGCCGTCTGGTGGTGGCCATTCAGGTCGAGAGTGCCGCCGGCGAGCGTGATTCGCGGCCGTCCAAGTGCTTCGTCGACGCCGAGCTCAATCGAGCCGGCGGTAATGGTCACGTCGTTTACGCCGGACATATCGGTGTTGGCGGTGTTGAGTCGAAGGACGCCCGCGCCGTCCTTGGTGAGGCCCAGGCCGCTGATCGGCTGATTGAAAGCCACCTGATGCCCGTTCGTGTCGATGGTGGCGGAGCGGAAGCTCGTGGTACGCGTGGGGGCGATGTCGAGGTCGCCCGCCGCGAGGAGTCGCCCCGCGAGAACGAAGGCGCCGTTCGGACGGCCGATGTTCAGCACGCCGGCCGGCCCGCCCAGCGAGGCGTCGGAGGCCGTTTCGAGCGTCGCGCCTGCGATCTCGGTGCCGCCGGCGTGGCTGTTCGTGCCCCCAAGCCGGATGGTCCCGCCGAACTGGCCGCCGGCGCTGCCGGCGAGAACCAGCTTGCCCGGCCCGCTAAGGTCGTTGTTGACGGTGAACGTGACCCCCTGCGGTGCCCCCAGCGTCGGGGTGTTGCCGGCCAGGACCAACGGGCGACTGGCATCCCAGACGGTCGTCGTCGAGACGTAGAGGCCGCCGTGAAGCGTGACGGGCTGCCCCGCTGCGCCGAGGTTCGCGTCCGCAGAGAAGACTACGGTGCTGTCGGCGCCGATCACCAGGCCTCCGGTGAACGTGTTATCGCCGCTCAGTGTGATGATGCCGCCGGTGCCGAGGCCGATTCCCGCAATGAACAGTGGACCCGTGCCCGAGATGTTCGCGTGGATCGTGCTGCTGAAGTTGCCGGGGATGATCTGCAGGCCGCTGTCGCCGCCGAGCACCCAGGGCCGCGGGGCGACTGTCCCGACGCCGTTGAATGTCACAATGTTGGATGTGCCCGAGAACGTTACCGTATTGGCGGGATCTCCGAATCCGTCCCCGGGGCCGAGGATCACGTTGTTCTGGACGAAAACGGGCCCGGCGAACGTGCTGCCCGCGGTCTGGAGGGAAATGGTGTCGGTCGCGCCCGGATTGGTGCTGGCATCGAGCACGAGGGCACCGCTTCCGGTGATGGCGCCGGCCAACACGACGCGGTTCTTCTGGCCGGCGGCGGGCTGCGGCCGGACCGTCAGCGTGTGCCCGTTGAGGGCGATCGAGCCGACGCCGAGTCGCCCGTCCTCATCGGCGCTCAGTTCGGCATCATCGGTGAGGCTGATGGGGCCATTCCAGCGGTGAGCGGAGATCACAGGTCCCAAGGCGACGAGCAGAGCGCCAAGGTTCAAGGGGCGTTCGATCGACGTATCGCGGTAGTCGGGCTGCCCGAAGCTGACCTGCCGAATGCCGCGATCCAGCATAAGGACGGTGCCCGGTGCGGCGGTGATCGAGGAGGTGTTGCCGAATGCACTTCCCTTCGCGGCGACCACGGCGCCGCCGCTGATCAGAGTAGGTCCCGAGTACGTGTTGCTCACGGTGGTGAAGCCGCCGATCCGCAGCGTGCCTGGACCGGTCTTGGTGATCCCTCCGGTCCCGCTGATCAGCCCGTTGGTGGTGCTGGACGTCTGCCCGGAAAGGACGTCGCCCAACACGACCAGACCGGCGGCGGCTGAGTCGACCGTCAGGTCATGCACATCCAGGGAGATCGTACCGTTCAACGTGAGCGACGCACCGGCAAGCGCACCGATTCGGCCGTTCGCCGTCAGGCTGAACGGTCCCGCCCAGAGGCTCCACCCGCTGCTGGCATGGAGTGCCGGAAAGCCGAAGACCCCGTCGCCGGCAACGAAGAGCGGCCGGTTGATCGTTGGAGTCGAGCCGCCGTTCAATTGCAGGGCTGCGCCGACTTGGATGGTGACGCTCGGCGAGTTGCCGAACGCACCGCTCTTGTTCACGCTTATGGCGCCGGCGGCGATGGTCGTGGGGCCGCTGTAGTTGTTCGTGGAGTTGATGATTCCCACCCCGCCGGCCCAGGTCACGCCTCCGGGTCCGTTGAAGGACGCGGCGTTGCCGAAGATGAGCTGGCGATCGAAATCCACGCCGCCCGTGATCGACAGCGTCTGGTTGATCTGAATGGGCAAGTCGAGAACGGTATTGCCGCTTCCGGTCGTGTTCTGAAGCGTGATCGAGGGACTGACCCCGTCGAACACGAGCGCATTCCCGGTGAACGACCGTACGCCGGAATTCGGGCCGAGCGTGAGTGAGTTGAGCGTGAGTCCGCCGCCGATGTTGTTAACGGTGTTGGGTTGATTCGTATTATCAAACACAACTGCGGTGTCGGTTGCGCTTGCCGGAACGCCCGCGTCCCAGTTCGTGGCGACGGACCAGCTCCCATCCGTCGCCCCCGTCCAGTTGAACGTGCCGGCGGTGGCGCGGAGAGAAGCCCCTGTCAGGGCAAACCCATTCACGATGACGATAATCTGTAGCTTCATACCCGAGAATAGCACCGGGATCTCCATCCGGCTACGTCGCGCTGAGCAGAAACGACGGCGGCTCACGACAGAAGCCTTCGGTGGACGGGTATGACATGACGGGTATGGTCATGCCAGTCAGACCGCTGCGGTTGCCCCCAACGGAAGGCGACCCAGAAACGCTCATCGGCGACCGCATAACAACGGCGGGAAGGCCCCGTTCGCCGCGATCGGTGTTGGTCGTCGCGTGCACGTAACTCCTTGGCGGATGCGATTGTGTGCTACGACGGGGGGCCGATCCCAGCGAACGAACCGCCGCGCGAACGATGTGGCGGCGGAGCCGTCGGCTGCCCACGGCTGTGGGCATTCGCTGCAACGGCTTGTCCCCGGCCAGTCGAGGTTCCTCGAGGCCGAAGCGGTCGGCATTCCGGCGGCCGGTTCGGCGTGACTTCCGAGGATCCTCCTGCACCGGCCGCGAGGTGCAATGAACGACCGATAACGGTTGACGTTGCGCCGCGGTCCGTCACGCTTGACCGCCAGCCGCATGCGGTCGACGATGCCGCGGCGGCGGTCTTCCGACTTCAGATCGCCTTCAGAATCCCGCAGCCGGTCGAGAAAAACACCCGCTTACGAAACCGTTGCCGTCGGCTTTGCCACCCCGTGGCCGGCGACGGCGCCGGCCCCACGGTAGAGCCGACGCCCTCGTCGACCGACTTCCAGCCGCAGATCGCCCCCCGGTCGCCGCCCTGGCCGAAACGGAACGACGCCGCTATCACAACTGCCGCCGCCGGAAAGACCCTCTTGGGGAAGGCCACTTGGCCACGTGGCGAACGCTCCTGATCAAGGTCGCCGGCGAGGTCATCCAATCCGCCCGCCGCATGCTCATCCACATCCCGGCCCACCGGCCGCACCTGCGATGGCTCCGGGGTCTGCCGGCGACTCGACGAACTGCCGCGTTGTGCACAAGCGCAATTGTGACGCGCGAATCGCGTGCGATTTTCCGAAGAGACTCGCAGATTCCCTGCTTCGCAAACGCACCGTAACCGCCCGTCCCCCACGATACCCGCCCGAAGCCTCTGGAAAGACCTTTACGCCCCTCAAACGCGTCTCTCCACCCCTCCCTCCGCCACGATCCGCTCCCCTCCCGCGGCCACGCCAACGCCAGCTACCCGCGATGAGTAATCCGGGACAAGCCTGTCGGAAGGAATCTTTCTGTCCGATAAGCCTTCCCGCGTTGGCGTGCCACGGCTTGGGGGCCTGAGCCCTCGGCTACGAAATGCGGCTGTGGCCGGTACAATCGCCGCCGTCGCATGGCCGCTTCGGGGTCCAGGGAGGTACAGATGACACGACCGGTCTTTCGGCCACATCGGGTTCTGATCGCACCGGCGGCGGTCGCCCCGCCCGTCCCACATCGCGCGGTCCGCGCGTTTTGGAGTGCGGCGGCTCCGACGCCGCTTTTCCTGCGCCGCGCGGTGAAGCCCCGGCACGCCGCAGGCCATCCGTGTCAAAGCGGTGGCGTTGCCACCGCAGTCCACAAGCGCCGGCGGAGAATGGATGGCGCGAAACGGGTATTCGAAAACGCCCGAACGCAGCCGGATCGTCTCCGGAAAAGCTTGTTGGAAGAACGGGGAATCGGGGGATGTCATCGAGAACCGGTGGGCATGATCGGAAATCGCGACGGAGCCGCCCCCGCCGCACGCGGGGGGGCTGCCGGGCGAATACGATACGCAATGGCGAGCGGCACGCTCCTTTGGATATCGCTGGCTGCGTGCGGGTCGGCCGGATGCGGGTCGACGCGGTCGCCGTTCGCGCCGCCGGCACCGCCGGCGGAGTTTCGCGCGTGGTTCGTCACGTTCTGCGACCTCGCGACGTCGGAGCTGATGAAGGAGATCACGCCGTTCAACGTCTTTGACCGCAACGACGCCAACCCCGCGACGCACCACATGCCGGCGTTCGAAGACGCGCATGCGGTGCGGGCGCTGGCCGTCGGATACGACCTGACCGGCGACCCGAAGTACCTCGCCGCCTGCCGACGGTGGGCGGACTGGGCGGTGAGATGCCAGGAGCGGATGATCCCGCGCGGGGCGTACTATATGAACCACTCGCGGGCCCCGGGCGAGGACCACGGCCAGTGGAACGCGGCCGACAGCGGGTCGGTCGGCATGGGCGTGCTGGCCACGGCGATCCGCTGCGCGGCACCGGCCGACCGCGAGCGATACCTGGACTCGGTTCGCCTGTTCGCCAAGCTGATGATCGACCGGTACCGGGCGCCGGACGGCGGGTTTTCGAACGGCTGCTGGCCGGAGTACGACGGCCCGTGGTGGTGCTCGACGGCGACGGTCGGCACGCTGCTCTTTCTGCTCCACGAGGAAACGCAGGAGCCGCAGTACCTGAAGGCGGCGACGGGGGCCCTGGACTGGATGACCCGCCGGGACTTCCGCGACGTCAAGCCGATCACGTTTCAGCAGAGGCCGTCGGGGATCATCTTCTACTGCTTTGACCTGTACGCGACGGGCCTGAAGCATCTCGCTCCCGGAACGCCGGCGTACGCGACGGCGATGAGCCAGATCCGGCTCGCGCTCGACTGGATGGAGGCGAACCAGAAGACCCGGGGGGCGCCTGTGCCCGATTACACCGAGCGAAACGTCGATATGGCGGGCCTGCCGTACCTGATGTACTCCTTCGCGCGGCAGTTGCCGCAGCATCGCGGATTGGTCGCCGCCGCCGACGAGGAACTGCGGTACGTGGGAAACCTGCTCCTGGGCGGCGGCCGGCCGAACGTATCGCGCCTGATGATCTGGGAAGTGATGACGTGGAGCATGATGGGCTACGCGGAGCGGCTCATGCCGGGCGCACTGGGCCGCCCGTCGCGTGTTTCGGCGGGACAATAGGCGCAGGCGGCTGGCGAACTTCGCATCCGTGGTTACGCGACCGCAAAGAACCCCCGTTGTTGGTGATATCCCCCCGGTCTCTTGTTCTCCCGACAAGCTATTCCGAAGACGACCCGGTCGCGTACGGGCGCTTCCGAATGCCCGCTGCGCGCCATCCGTCGCCCGTCGGCGCCTATGGACTGCGGTGGCAACGCCACCGCTTTGGCTCGGACGGTCTGCGGCACGCCGGC
>CAZTVU010000013.1:0-14920 GCA_964617025.1 uncultured Planctomycetales bacterium
TTTCCGCTTTTTCGCTTTCTCGCTTTTCCGTCGTTGCGTTATGCAACGACGGCGTGAACTCAGAGAATCGGTTGTTCCCTGCGTCGTGGCTGTGTTGCCCGGATGCGCTCGGGTCGGCGTGTATTGGGGCGGCGGGGGGCGAAGCCGCCGCGTTGTGACGTATGCGACCGCCGTGGGGTCCGGACCGCACGTTGACCCGCTCGATACGCACCTCAATCCCAGCCGCCGAAAGCGACGATTATGACGGCTCCCGGGTTGACGCACAGCCGCGGCAAAGGCTATACTCGTTGTCGTCGGCGCGACGTGCGGTGCGCAAACGGGGCATTTGATTGTGCGCGGCACGTTCGGCCCACGTCAATGTTCGGTCGAAGGCCATGACGGACGAAACCAAGGCGCGGGCGCGGCTGTTCGTGCTCCTTGCCGCGGTTCTGGCGGCCGGGGGGATGCTGTTCGCGTATCGATACCGCGCAGCGGCCGGGGAGTCCGGGGAGCGCGACATGGGGATCGGCCTTCTCTGTCAGGCCTGCGGCCATACGTACAGCACCTCGATTGAGAAGATGGTGGACTTGTCGGTGGAGGGGCGGGCGAAGGGCTTCAAGGAGGTCGGCACGAGCATGGACGGCCCGGTTGCCGTCTGCCCGAAGTGCAACAAGCCGGCCGTTTTTCGGTCCGGCCGGTGCCCGAAGTGTGGCAAGCCCGTTCTTTTTGCCGAGGGGAAACTGGGGGACCGGGTTGTCGTCCCTGAGTGCAAGTGCGGTTGGAAGGCATCCCGCTAACAAGCGGAGGAGATCGGCGATGTACGGTACATGGGATCCTCAAGGTTGGCCCGGTCGCCGCCTGTTCGACGGCGCTGCCGCCGGTCGGCGGGCGTTCACGCTGATTGAACTGCTGGTTGTGGTGGCGATCATCGCCCTGCTGATCTCGATCCTGCTGCCAAGCCTTTCGAAAGCTCGCGCCCAAGCGAAGCGAATCGTCTGCATGACGAACAACAAGAACCTCTCGGCGTCGCACTTCCTGTACGCCGCCGACTTTCAGGACAGGTTGCCGGACGTGGACTACTGGCTGTGGGACACCGAATCCCCGCGAGTTCAGCGGGGCACGGGATTCCAGGTGCCCGAGAGCGGCCAGCTCTTCGGCAACAACCGAACGATCATGAACAGTGCGAAGTGGGGGCGAAAGCGACCGACGCGAAACTACGTCATTCACCTCGAGACTTACCAATGCCCGCTCGACTCGAAGCGCCGTCGCGACAACCCCGGCGTGTGGACCTACATACGGCCGGCAACGTTCAGCTACACGAGAAACGCGCGCATCATCGAGGAACTGATCAAGGTCGGTCGGATCAGGCCCAATCAGAAGGATACATGGTATCTGCGCACCAGTCTGGTGCCGCGTCCGAGCGAGACCTGCATTCTGATCGAAGAGCACGAGCTCTCGCCGATGAATGACGGCTATGTGATCGTGAACCAGTGGGATTGGCTGACGCTTCGTCACGGCAACCGGGCGGTCATCTGTTACCACGACGGCCACGCCGGGACGGTGGACTCCGTCCGATTCAACAACGCGAGCGACGAGGTGTACCGGCTCAGCTTCTTCGCGCCGGGCCTGTGGTCAAAGCCGAAGGCTCAGTGACGGCTTCGCCGTTCCGTCTGCTCATTCGTGCCTTTCGCCCCCCGGTGCGGATTCGGCTTGGATCTCGGTCCGAAGGGCTGACTCCACATCGGGCTTCGCGAACGAGAAGCCGCACGATTGCAGCCTCGCCGGCAACACCCGGCATCCCTCAAGCAGCAGCGTCTGGCCCATCTCACCGAAGAGGAGGCGAACCATGAAGGCCGGCAGCGGCACCAGCGCGGGGCGGTGGAGCAGGCGGCCGAGCGTCTCGACGAACTCGGCGTTCGTCACCGGGTTCGGCGCGACGCCGTTGACCGGTCCCGCCACGCCGTCGGCGTCGATCAGGTGTCCAATGGCGGCGACGAGGTCGCCAAGCCAGATCCAGCTCATGTACTGGCGGCCGTTGCCGACCCGCCCGCCCAGCCCCGACTTCAGCGCCGGAAGCATCCTGGCCAGTGCGCCCCCCGCGGCCGAGAGGACGACGCCGATGCGGAGGTTGACCACGCGGATGCCCGCCGCTTGGGCGGGCTCGGTGGCGGCTTCCCAGGCCGTGCAGACCTCCGGCAGAAAGCCGGTCCCGGGCGGGCTGTCCTCGGTCAGGGGCTCATCGCCGCGATCGCCGTAGAAGCCGACGGCCGACGCCGCGATGAGCACGCGGGGCGGCTGCCGGAGCCGGGCCAGCGCTTCGCATAGGAGGCGCGTGCCCTCGACGCGGCTGGTGCGGATGAGCGCCTTGCGCTCCGCGGTCCAGCGGCCGTCGGCGATGTTCTCGCCGGCCAGGTGGACGACGGCGTCCAGGGCCTCCAGCCCGGCGGCATCGATCACCCCGGTCGCGGGTTCCCAGAAGACGTCGGCCGCCCCGACCGGCGGCCGGCGGCGAACGAGCCGGCGAACCTCGTGCCCGTCCGACTCCAACCGGCGGACGACCGCTGAGCCGATCAGGCCGGATGCGCCGGATACGGCGAACCGCCGGGGCCGCTGCACGGGAGTACCGGGATCGTTGTGGTCTGGCATAGATCGCGCCTCCTCTCGCAGACATG
This sequence comes from uncultured Planctomycetales bacterium, assembly GCA_964617025.1. Lineage (GTDB taxonomy): Bacteria > Planctomycetota > Phycisphaerae > UBA1845 > PWPN01 > CAZMVY01. The sequence continues at coordinate 2,652 of CAZTVU010000013.1, forward strand.
ATAGGCGCGTTTCGGCCCCGCATGAACGGGCCGCCCGGGGACTGGCTCGTTCCGGCGATTTCCCCGGCGAATCCGCGCTACAAGTCAAGCCGGGCCCGCGCGGGCGAAACCGCGCCGACCGAGCCTGTCCAGTTCGCACATCCAAGGGCCTTTCTCCCTTTCCCACTTTTCGATTTTCTCGCTTTCCCGCCGTTGCTATGTGCAACGACGGAATATACACTCCCCGCACTGCAAATCAGGATCGACGAGGTGTGACATGGATGCGATGGAGGCGATTACATCACGGCGGAGTGTCCGCAAGTTCAAGCCGGACCCCGTTCCGGCGGACGTCCTGAAAAAGGTGGTGGATGCCGGGCGGCTGGCGCCGACGGCGCACAACGATCAGCCGTGGGAGTTTGTGGTCGTGACCGACGCCGCCGTCCGGCAGCGGCTCGCGCAGATCACGGATTACGGCAAGTTCATCGCCGACGCGCCCGCCTGTATTGTCGTGCTGTCGCAACCGACGCGGTACTACGTCGAGGACGGCAGCGCCGCGACGACCGCCATGCTGATCGCGGCGACGGCCCTGGGCCTGGGGGCGTGCTGGGTCGCCGGCGACAAGAAGACCTATGCCGGCCAGATCGTCGCCCTGTGTCGGGCCCCGGCGAATCTGAAGCTTGTGTCGCTCATCGCGATCGGCTATCCGGCGGAGATTCCGTCGCCGGACAAGCGCCCGCTCGAAGAGGTTCTGCACTGGGAGGTCTATCGGGCCGTCCAGTAGCAAGGCAAAGCGAGAAAGCGGAAAAGCGAGAAAGCGAAAAAGAGGGGTGGGTCGTTGCCGAGCGAAAGGCGAAGCATTGACCCGCCGTGATTGCTTTCGTCTCGTTGCGTTGTGCGACCGGGCGGGTGCCGGACTTTCTCGCGTTTTCGCTTTCTCGTTTTTTCGCTTTTCCCCGCGTTATTCCAGCAGACCGTCGCCCTGCGTGATCACCGTGACCCTCGCCCGAACGCTGAGCGTCCCCGGCGCGATCGCCCTGAACTCGATGGTGTTCTCGCCCGGCGACAGGTCCGGGGCCTCGCCCTGGGGCTTGACGTCGGTGAGCCGTTCGCCCTGGCGGCCGTAGAGCCGACACTCGCCGGGCGAGCGCAGCTCCAGGTAGCTGCCCGTCTCGATCGTTACGGGGAACGTGATCGTCCGGCCCGCCACCGAGATCGACGGATTGATCACCTTCGTGTCGAACGCCGGCAGCGCCCGGATCGGACTCAGCGCGCACCGGACGGACTTGCCCGGCGGGACGTTGTTGCACCAGACGCTCAGCGTGTCGATGCTACGGGTGTCGGGCACCTCGCGATAGACGGCGTAGGCGTTGCCGCCGTGGGGCCACGCCCATCGGTCGCAGCGGTCGCTTTCCGGTTCGAGCATCTCGAAATAGCGCCAGCCGGTGAAGTCGACGACGATATAGTGGTCGCGCAGTCCGTGAGAGACGTGCGTCGGGCTCTTGAGCTGCACATTCAGCACCTCGCCCTCCCCGTCGCCGTGGACCCAGAGCCCCAGTGCCGGATGCGCGTGCAGATCCAGCGGCGGTGAGAATGCCTTTGCGTGGCAGGTCCACGTCGGCGCCTTCGGCCCGTGCGGCGCGGAGGCCTCGCGCGTGTTCGTCGCGACAAGCTCGCCGCTTGTGCCGCCGACCTTGACCGGCGTGGTTGTCGGTCCCAGCGAGCCGGTCATGCCGGGGGCGGCGGATCGAGCGGCGAACTCCTTCGCATCGTCGAAGGCGGCGAGCACGGGGTTTCCCTCCGCATCGTACGGTCCGACGCCGACCAGGGCCTCGATGCGGACCTGCACGGGCTGCCGGCCGAACGGGTTGACGACCGTCCATCGGTTGCTCCAGCCGTCGATGCCCTCAACCTTGTGCCGCGCATAGTGCATCGGCCGGAAGGCCGCCCCGCCGTCGGGCTTGCGGACGAGTGTGTACTCAGCGCCGGCCTGCCGGAGGCGGGCCTTGACCGGATCCGGGACGGAACGGGCGTGACGGATTTCCTCGTACCGGCGCATGATCGGCGCGAGCCGCTGGAACGCGGGCACCTTGTCGATCGTCGAGGGGTCGACGCCCATCACGGAGAAGCCCGTGTCGGTGCCGAGGCACTTGCAGCAGAGGTACTCGATGTCGTCGGCATACGTCGGCTCGACGTCGCTGCCCGCCCACGTCTTGACCGCCCACCAGCCCAGGTGGCCCGGCATGAAGATCCGGCGGTTGTCGTCGTTCGCGGCGACGTGAATGTCGATGAACTTCTTGTGGGCCCGGTTCGGGTGGTCCCATGCGCAGTATCGCGAGCGGACGTACCAGAGGTGATGATGAAACGTGCTCATCTCCATCAGGGCCGGCCGCTTGAGATGACGCCAGATGGCGAAGACGAACTTCGATCCGTAGTGCCAGCCCGCCTCCGGACCGCCGAGGATTCCTTCGCCGTCGAGTGCGTCGAGGTACATCATGTCGAAACCGCACTCGTTGAAGACCTCGGCCGTGCGGGCGGCCACCTCCTCCAGAAGCGTCGAATCGCCGTCCGGCACGAAGAGGCCGAAGCACTCCTTGAGGTGGTGCACTTTCGCGCCCCTGGCGTGCGGGGCGGCCTTTGTGCCCCAGGCTCCGCGCCGGCACTGCGTGAAGGCGTACGGCGGGGACTTCGATACGCCGGCGTAGGTGATCAGCTCGTCGTCGATCTGTACCGTCACGCTGTTCCACTCGAAGAAACCCGTGATCGTCGACATCTTCTCGGTCGTCTCGACGACGGGCACGGTCGCCGCGTCGGCCGAGAGGTCGGCGTCGAGCGTGAACGTGGCGTCCTTGGCCAGGCGCGGATCAGGCCGCGGGCTGACCCATTCGGAGTCCTTCGCCAGGAAGAACGCGTATGTGTGCAGCCCCGCCTGGATGCCGGCGGCGTGAAGGCGGTCGATGACGGCCTTGAGGCTCGCGCGGCCGTTGGGATAGGTCTTCGGGTTCGGGCGGATGTCGCCGAACCGGAACGACGAGCCGCCGTGGAAGTCGATCTGGTTCATCCCCAGCGTTCGGGCGAGTCGGATCCACGCGTCCGCGGTTTGCTCGGACAGGTCGCCGAAGTTGAAGAGGTACGACCCCTGGTTGATGGCGGCATCCAGCGCCCACGGCCCGCCCAGCGGCGAGTGCGGCAGGTCGGGGGCCTCGGACACGGCCTGCTGCAGGGCCGGTCGAAAACGCCCGGCCGGCGCGGCGACCAAAGCCGCCCTGGCCCCGGCCAGGCCGAATCGCGGGTAGCACGCCGCCCGAAGGCGCCGGTTGAAGCCGGGCAGCTCCCGCACGTTCGTCTTGAGGTTCAGCGCCAGCACGCACGCGCCGAACGGCTCATCCGGCGAGCCGCGGAGCGTCAGCGTCAGGTCGGGAAACGCCAGCTCGTCGATCTTGTCATCGCTGACGGACAGCACCTCGATGGCGAAGTATTGCGGCCGGGCCTCGATGCGGACCACGGCCGTGACGCCGGCCTCGCCAAACGCCAGTGTGATGCGGTCAGCGGCGCGCTCGGCGGAAGTGGGCGGATACTCCCGCCCGGCCTTCCTTACCCGCGCGAGGGCCGGGGCCGGGTCTCGCGCGCACAGGTCCGCCCCGTTGCGCCGGTCCGCGAACGAACGGATCCCGCCGTCCGCGGAGATGACCAGCCGGGCATACTCCGTCTCGAATGCACCGGGCTCGGCCGCTCGTGCGATGGTGGGTGCGATCATCAGGATTGCGGTCGCACACATCGCCGCGGCAAACGAGCGTAGCTGCCGGGGGCTGTGTCCGCCCGGTCGGGCCGATGATGATTTCATGTGTTTCTCCCGTAAACGGCGCTCATGATAGGCCCTCGCGCACGGCAGACAAGCCGACGTCGCGCGGAGGGAGGGGCGTCTCCTCACATGATCGCCGGTCAGCCCTTGTGGAGTGCGCTGGCGACGCCACCGCTCTGCCTCGGACGGTCTGCCGCGCGCCGGCGCATTACAGCACGCCCCAGGAAAAGCGGCGGCAAGGCCGCCGCGGTCCCAAACGCGCGGGCCGTGTTGGCCCCGTGGCGGCGCGATTTCCAACTCGCGTCCGGGGTGCGGCCCGGAAACGCGTTGCGTCACTCCGCCGCAAACTGAAACGCGTACAGGTCGCAGTTGCGCATCACGAAGCGCAGCCGCACCGGCGCGGCCGCCAGCCTGCTCACGTCGGCATTGCGTTGCCAGCTTACGGTGCGGCTGATCTCATTGCAGGTGTGGATTCGGTCGCATTCGTCGAGACCAAAGCCCTTGATCGGCGCGCCGCCGGCGTCCAGGATCGCCACCTGCAACATGCCCGTCGCGGACGTGTCCACGTTGACCACAAGCCTGCGGCCCGTGAAGCGCAGCGGGGGGGTCGTGAACTCCCCGCCGGTATACGCGCTTCGCACGGACACGAACCCGTCTCGCCGCGACACCAGCCGGCTGATGACCGCGATCCGTCGCTCGGCCCCGAGGCCTGCCCGGGTCAGCAGCTCCTTGTTGCGCTTGTCCCGGTCCCAGCCGTGCAGCCACTCGCTGGCGCGGTAGTAGAGGTACATCTCCCGCCCGGCCACATCCGGCACCAGCCCCCAGAGGACGCGTGCCGAAGCCCAGTCGAACTCGCCCTTGATGCCCAGCGGCACGAACGGCCGCCGGTCGTAGCGCTCCCAGGCGATGCCGTCGCGGCTCGCGGCGAACTGGCTGTCGAGCGGGCCGGCGTTGCGCGGCACTTCCCGCGGAAACTCCGGCAGCCCGCCGCCGTAGTGGTAGTATGCCGTGGGGAACATGAAGTACGCCCGGTCGGACCACGGATACTTGACCGCCGCGCTCATGTAGAAGTCCACCACCGGCAGGCCGTCCTCCATCGGGTCGTCCTTGTCGGGCTGCAGGACGAGCGGCATGTCCCACACGTCGGGGAAGCCGCCGAGGCGGTCCGACTCTCCCCGCGCGATGCTGCGGGCGCGCCCGCGCCGCTCGGGCCGGTTCATTCGCACGTACGCGACGTATTTGTTGATGCGGTCGTCCCAGAAGATGACATTCTGCGAATCCAGGTGGCTGCGGTCGTCCTGCGGCCGGGCGGTCACGACCGACGGGTGCGTCAGCCGCCAGTGGATGCCGTCGCCGGAGGAGAAGATGTGCATCGAGTCGCCCGGTCCTCCCCTGGCGCCGAACCGCGCGACCATGCGAAGCCGCTCGTCCTGCGGCGCGTTGGGGTCGAGAAACACCATGCCCCCGTCCTGGCCGAGCGTCACGCCGGAGGCCCCGTGCCCGAAGACGATGTTGTTCCGCCGCTCGCCCTGATACTCGATCAATCCGGCCTCCGGCTTCTCCCAGTGAATGCCGTCGCGCGACCGGGCGTAGCAGATCGACCCGCGGCCGTGCCCGGTGTCCCACTGTTCGGTGTCCATCGCGTGGTACCACATGTGGTAGATGCCGTCGGCGAACAGGGCGCTGCTGTACGGCCCGATGCCGCCCCTCTCCCACGGATGCTCGGGCCGGATGCTCATCTCCCCCGTCTTGCGCGGCGGGTGCACGACCAGTTCCACATTCTTCGACTCGGCGAAGAAGAGCCGGTCGATAAACAATTGTCGCCGGGATCCGACGTCGATCGGCCCTGACAATTCCTGGCCGAGGGCCGCGAACGGTGCCCCGCCCAGGCCGGCGGTGAGGAGAATCAGGCCGCCGACGATGCTGCGCGAGACCGTGTCTCTGTTTCGATTCATGATTCCTCCCGGTGATGAAGTGGCGCGGATTATATCGGGGCCGGCCGGGCGTGGCAGCACGGCCGCGCCGCATCGCGCTTGTCTGCCGCCGGCCGCAAGCCTTATCCTCTTCTATCGTTGCATGCGGCAGCGCTGGAAAGCGAAGAAACAGGAAGGCGAGAAAACGAAAAAGGTTTGACGACGCGGTGCAGGTGCGCGCGCCGCACGGGCATGTTTCGGACTCGGTCCTCCGAAGCCGCTTTCTCGCTTTTCCGTCGTTGCGTCATGCAACGACGGGGTCTTCCCGAGTCTCGATCGCGGCATGCAGCCGCACGGAGTGTGATCATGTCGCATGTGTCCGTCGTGCATTCGGATCCTTCTTGTGCTCGTCGCCCGCGTCCGCGGTCCGCGGCGGGCGTCTCGTTGGCGCTTGCGTTGCGTGACGGGGCGGCGGCGGTCCTGTGTGTGCTTGTTTCCGTCGCGTGTCTTCATGCCGCGTCGCCGCCGAACGTCGTCCTCATTCTCGCCGACGACCTCGGCTTCTCCGATATCGGATGCTACGGCGGCGAGATCGCCACGCCCAATCTCGACCGGCTGGCCGCGGGCGGCCTGCGCTTCACGCAGATGTACAACACCGGGAGGTGCTGGCCCACTCGGGCATCGCTTCTCACCGGCTACTACGCGCAGCAGGTCAATCGCGACCCGGCGCGGCAGCGGCCCGCGTGGGCGGCCCTGCTTCCCGAGCTGCTCAAGCCCGCCGGCTACCGCAGCTATCACTCGGGGAAATGGCATGTGGATGGTCTTGCGCTGTCCGCCGGGTTCGACCGGTCGTATCGCTTCGAGGATTGGGACCGCTACTTCACGCCCAAGACCCACTTTCTCGACGACCGCCCGCTCCCGCCGGTCGAGCCGGGGAAGGGCTACTACGCCACAACCGCGATGGCGCAGCACGCGATCGACTTTCTCGCCGAGCACGCGGCGAAGCACCCCGGCCGGCCTTTCTTTCTCTACCTCGCCTTCATCGCTCCGCACTTCCCGCTTCACGCGCTGCCGGAGGACATCGCCCGCTACCGAGATCGCTACCTCGAGGGCTGGGACGCGATCCGCGAGAAGCGATGGCGCCGGCTCCGAGAATACGGCATCGTGGATTGCGTTCTCTCCCCGCGCGACCCGAAGTTCACGCCGCGCTACCTCAGGCCCGGCGTGTTGAAGACCCTCGGCGACGGCGAGGTCGAGCACGCCCTCGCGTGGGCCGACCTGTCGCCCGCGCAGCAGCGCTTCCAGGCGACCAAGATGGCCATCCATGCGGCGATGGTCGATCGGATGGACCGCGAGATCGGCCGCGTGCTGGACCAGGTCCGCCGGATGGGCGCGTGGGACAATACGCTCATCGTGTTCCTGTCCGACAACGGCGCCGATGCAACCTTGCTCGTGCGAGGCGACGGGCATGATAGCACTGCCGAGCCGGGGTCCGCCGGGTCGTTTCTGTGTCTGGGGCCCGGGTGGGCGGGCGCGGCGAATTCGCCGTTCCGCCGCCACAAGATCTGGATGCACGAGGGCGGCATCTCGACGCCGTTCATCGTGCACTGGCCGGCGGAGGTCCGCACCGGCGGCGCATTGCGGCACGCACCGGCCCACGTCATCGACTTTGTGCCCACGGTTCTCGATCTTGCCGGCGTGACGGCGCCGGGGCGATGGAACGGCGCCGATCGTCCGCCGATGCCGGGAAAGAGCCTGCGACCCGTTCTGCAGCAGGATGGCGCCATAGCCCGCGAGTACCTGTACTGGCATCACGAGGGCAATCGGGCGTTGCGGGTCGGCGACTGGAAGATCGTCTCAGAGTCCGAAAACGGCGACCGGTGGGAACTGTACGACCTGCGCCGGGATCGAACCGAGCAGCACGATCTTGCGGCGGAGCAGGTCGAGCGGGTGAGCGAGATGGCCGCGCTGTGGACGCGCCTGGACGAGGACTTTCGCCGGCAGGCGACGGCTTCGGCTCCTGCGAAGCCTTGACGCGTCGGGGACGGTTTGCTAGGCTTGGGTGTCGTGTTCGGGCGGGGACTTTCGGCCGGGCCGAGCGGCAGGAGGTCTTTCCGAAAACGGCGTTGGCGCCTGGGACGTCTGTCGGGGGTGGGCGTAGGGATTTCTCCCGCGTGCATCGCGAATCCGTTCGCCATCATTGTGGTCTTTTCGGGATCTACGGGCATCCGGAGGCGGCGCGCCTTACGTACCTCGGCCTCTACGCGCAGCAGCACCGCGGTCAGGAGGCCGCCGGGATCTGCACCACCGACGGCACGACGATCAAGCGGCACGCCGCGCTGGGGCTGGTAACCGACGTCTTCAATCCGGAGATCCTGGAAAAGGTTCGGAATCCCGTGGCGATCGGCCACGTCCGTTACTCCACCACCGGGTCGTGCACGGACGCCAACTGCCAGCCGTTGCTGGTGACCTGTTGCCTTGGGCAGGTGGCCGTGGCACACAACGGCAACCTGATCAACGCCGCCCTGCTTCGTCGCCAATACGAGGAGCACGGCCAGATCTTCAGCACGACCAGCGATACGGAGGTCATCCTGCATGTCCTCGCCAAGCACGCGCAGGTGGCCGGGCACGTCCGCATGGCCCACGTTCTGAATCACTTGCAGGGGGCGTTCTGCCTCCTCTTCCTGTTTCCCGATCGCATGGTTGCGGCGAGGGGGCCATTCGGGCTCCGGCCGCTCGCGCTCGGCCGCATGCCGGACGGCGCGTGGGTGGTGGCCAGCGAGACCTGTGCGTTCGATATTGTCGACGCGGAGTATGTGCGCGAGGTCGCCCCCGGAGAGATCGTCTCCATCGACGACCGGGGCGTTCACAGCGAGTTCTTCGTGCAGCCCGGCTCCGTTCGCCCGGCCCATTGTGTTTTCGAGCACGTCTACTTCGCCGACCCGGCCAGCGACATCTTCGGCGAGAACGTCCACAAGGTCCGTCGCGCCATGGGCCGGCAGCTCGCCCGCGAGGCGCCGGCCGACGCCGACAACGTCATCGCCGTGCCGAACTGCGCCCGCTGCGCGGCCCTCGGCTTCAGCGAGGAGAGCGGCATCCCGTACACCCGCGGCTTCGTCACCAGCCACTACGCCGGCCGGTCGTTCATCATGCCCGACCAGTCGCTCCGCGACCTCGCCGTCAAGATGAAGCTCAACGTGATCAAGGAGACCGTCCGCGGCAAACGTCTCGTCGTCGTCGAGGACTCCATCGTCCGCGGCACGACGACGCGAGGAAAGATCGGCGCTCTTCGCCGCGCGGGCGCCACGGAAATCCACCTCCGCGTCGCCAGTCCGCCCATTCGCCACCCGTGCTACTTCGGCATCGACTTCCCCACGCAGACCGAGTTGATCGCTCACGGCAGGTCGGTGGACGAGATCCGGGACTACCTCGGCGTGGATTCGCTTCACTACCTGTCGCTTGAGGGCATGCTCTCGTGCGTCTGCCACCCGGCGGACCATTACTGCGCGGCCTGCTTCAGCGGCAAGTATCCCATGGCCGTGGACCAGCCCGTCAGCAAGTTCGCGATGGAGAAGTACCAGCTCCGGATGTTCGAGTGACGGCGGCTTCGGCTTGCGCCGTTGCGCCTACAGCAGCCACGCCGCCGCCATCGCCCGCAGAAAGTCGCCGATGAACGTCGTCACGTTTTCCGCCACGACGGCGGGATCGTCCGGAATGCAGCCGGCCGTGAATGCCGCCGCCGTTGCCGCGAGCGATCGTGCGATGCGCGGGTGCCTTGTGTGAGCCCAGTTCATTCGGCCGTCCTCCCGACCTGCGCGCAGGCCGTCGCGGGCTGCCCGGACGATACCGGCCGCGTCGCCGTCGGTTGCGTTGCGGGGCCCGCGGGCAGGCGTCCGCCGAGGGCCCGCTCCAGATCCGCTCGCGCGACGGCGTAATCGCGCAGGGCGTCCACGTACGCCCGTTCCTGTTCGATCAACGTCCGCTCCGCCAGCAGCAGCGCGAGGATGTCCTGTTGTCCCGCACGATACGCCTGCCGCGTAAGCTCGACGCTCTTTCGCGCCTCCGGCAGGATCTCCTTCGTGTAGAAGCGGGTCATCTCCTCCGCGGCCCTCGCCACGGCGGAGGCCTGTCGGACCTCCCGCACCACCGTGTCCAGGAGGTTCTCGTGCTCCTTTCGCGCCTGTGCGACCTTCCACCGGGCCTTGGCGATCTGCGCCTGATTCTGATCCCACACGGGCATGGTCATTTCGAGCGTCGGCCCGAGCTTCCAGTCGATCTGGCCCCGGCGGTCGGCGTCGCGTTCGGCACGCGATTGAATCCCCGGGGCCGTGAGCCGGCCGGCGGCAATCGACTCGCGTGCCGTGTCCGCGAGCACCGTGCGGCCCGGCGCGGCCCGGGCCTCCATCCGCTCGCTGTCGACGCCGACGGTGATGCTGGGGAACAGGTTGAGCTGCGCCTGAGCGAGCTCACCCTCGGCGGTCTCGACGGCAACCGCGGCGGCCCGAACATCCAGGCGCTCCGCGGTCGCCCGTGCGATGAGCTCCGCGTCATCGGGAACGCTTGCCAGCGGTTCCGGCAGTGCGTCGCGCAGCGTCCACGGCCCCGACAGGCGGCTTACGTCCATGGCATCCGCCAGCGCCGCCCGGGCCACCCGCCGGTCCCGGGCCAGCTTCACCAGCTCGATCCTGGCGTTTAGGACGTCGCTGCGGGCGAGGCTGACGTCCGTCTGGCCGATCTGGCCGGCCTCGAGGCGGGCCTTCGCCTGTTCGAGCGTTCGCTCGTTCAACGCGACGCTCTCGCGCCCGATTGCCTCGGCCCGCTCGATCGCCAGGAGTTCATAGCACTTGACCCGCACCTCCGCGGCGATCTCGACCCCTCGGCGGGCGACGTTCAGGACCGTCTGTTCGAGCTCGGATTCCGCGATCTTCCGGCGGACCGGGATCTGCCAGAGGTCGACGATCTCCTGCCCGAAGCCGAGCGTCAGGTTGGACCGCCCGCCGCCGTCCGGGAAGCGGAGGCTCATCGCCAGCGACGGGTTCGTCAGCAATTGCGACTGCGCCACGTCCGCCCGCGACGCCCCGATCGTCTGAAACAGCGCCTGGAACTCGCGGTTGTTGAGCAGGGCGATCTGCACGGCCTCCTCGACCGTCAGCCCGTCGGCGAGCAGCCCGGCCACGCGGCCCTCGATGGCGGCCTCCTCCGCGGGGTCGTAGGTCCCCTGTACGCCCGTGCGCTGGGCCACCAGGTCCGCGACCCGCCGATGGTCCGCCCGAGGATCGAGCGACGCGCACCCCGACAGCCCGGCAAGCATCGACAGGACGGTCACGGCAAGACGATGAAATTCGGCCGTTCGCATAATCGCTGGGAGAGTAACCCGCAGAGTCTCATCGTGCAACGCCGCCGATGTCCACGGCAGTTCCGCAGGTTCGCGGGATGATGCCTGCGAAACAAGCCCGGGGGGCGTGGCGGATCGTTGCGAAACGGAAGGCGACGCGGCGACCCGCCGTGCCCCAGCGTGGCATACGGCAACGCCGGAAGCGGAGAAACGAGGAAGGAAGAGAACGAAAAACGTCGGATGATACGGTGGACTCACCCCTGCACCCGCAGTGTGCTTCGAATAGGGCCCTGCGAAGGCTTTCTTGCGCTTTTCGGTTTTTCGCTTTCTCGCCCGTCGTTGCGTGATGCTGCGACGGGAATAGTCGGCTCGGCCTCATGCGTGCCGCCCCGGTCCGCCCCGTTCGTCCCGCCAGTCGTTGCGCGGCTTCCCGCCGGTCCGGTGGTCAGCGCAGCCCGGCCGTGGCCAGCAGCGGCTCGAGGGCCACCGGCCGCCCGGTCGCGGCGGACTGCCGCGTCGCCTCCATCACGCACACGGTCTCGATCCCCTCGGCAAGATCGGGCGCGTTGGGGGCACCGTTGCGGATCGCCTCGGCAAAGGCATCCGCGTAGTTGCAGAACTCACCGTAGTGCATCCCCTTGAGCTGGTGCCGGAAATAGTAGCCCGTGTAGGCGTGGTGGTAGTCCTCGCGCACCTCCGTGTGGTCCGGGGCCAGGCGGATGAACTCGAGCGTCGGGTACTTCGCCAGGCTGGTGCCCTTATCGCCCATGAGCAGGCACTCGATCATCGCCCGGGCGGCCGGCAACTCCGTGATCCCGTAGTTGCCCAGCACGCGGCCGATCCGCCCGTCGGCTGCGCGGAGGTTGACCGTGTACACATCGAAGCCGCGGACGCCGTACGAGCGGCCGAGCCGCGTTCGCGAGCCGTACGCGTGCACCTCCGCGATCGGGCCGAGGTACCACCGCACGAGGTCCAGGGGATGGCTCAGGCCCAGGAATGCCCAGTCCGTGTCGGCGATCGCCCACGGACTCTTGTCATAGAACCAGTCCATCCGGTGGTTGTAGTGGGCGTCGACCACCTCGACGTCGCCGATCTCGCCGGCCTCGAACCCGGCCCGCTGCCGGCGGAACGGTTCAAAGAAGCGAGTGCTCTGCCCGACCTGCAGGCGGGCGCCCGTCTCACGGGCGGCGGCGAGCAGGCGGGGGGCGGCGGCGAGGTAGCTGATCAGCGGTTTGGTGCAGAT
>CAZTVU010000013.1:15015-43451 GCA_964617025.1 uncultured Planctomycetales bacterium
TCGGTTGTGTAGAATACATCCCCAACGAGTCGACGCGCTTCCTCGATCCGTTCGGGGGAGAGGTCGCACCCGGCGACCGCCCGGCAGCGGGCCGACTCGCCCAGGGCGACGAGCATGGTAATCCCCTCGTGAAGCCCGACAACGCCGATGCCGAGCCGCTCGCCCGGCGAAAGGGCCTCGACGGGCGGCCGCCGGTCCACGATCGGTCGGCCGGTAGGCAGTCTTTCCACGATTCACCTCCGCATAAAAGGTGTCAGGATGATTTTCAGGACTCCAAGACCGCCTTGGCCCCGCACGCTCGGCCGCCGCCGACGGTCCGCCAATCGCCACGCCGCCGTAAACCGCCTGCCGGCAGGCTTAGCTCGGTTTCAGGCCGTCGCCGGGCCAAACGTTCATGAGGCCATGCGTCGAGGCCTGACTGCACTGCCCATCCTATCATCGGTCCACGAAAGACGAAATCCGATGCGAGGGGCGGCGCGGATCCGCCGCTTCCCGATCGCGCCGGGTTCGACTATCGTGATGGAATCGCCTCGGCCGCTCTAGGGCTTATCGGCGGCGAGCGCCGGTTGGTATCTTGAGCCCGGAAAATCATCCTGACACCTTTTATGGGGACGCTATGCGTCGGAATGTGCGGTGGTTCGGAGCGTGGGTGGTGCTTCTCGGGGGCTGTGCGAATGCGGCGCGGCATGACGTGCTCATCCGTGACGGCATGGTCTGCGACGGGAGCGGCGGGGAGCCGTATCGCGGATGCGTGGCCATCGACGGCGACGTGATCGCCGCCGTCGGCCGGTTGGAGGGGGCCCGGGGCCGGGCGGAGATCGACGCCGGCGGGCTGGCCGTGGCGCCGGGCTTCATCAACATGCTGAGCTGGGCCAATGAATCGCTCATCCACGACGGGCGCTCGCAGAGCGACATCCGCCAGGGGGTCACGCTCGAGGTGCTCGGCGAGGGATCGTCGATGGGGCCGTGGAACGAGGCGATGAAACGTTCGCAGCGCGCCTCGCAGGGCGACATCACGTTTCCGATCGAGTGGACGACGCTCGGCGAGTACCTCGCGTGGCTCGAACGGCGCGGGATCTCGACGAACGTGGCTTCGTTCGTGGGGGCCGCGACGGTGCGGATCCACGAGGTGGGCTACGCCGATCGCCGGCCGACATCCGCCGAGTTGGACCGGATGTGCCAACTTGTCCGCCGGGCGCGATGGGCGTGTCCTCGGCGCTGATTTATCCGCCCGGCGCGTTCGCCGAAACGGACGAACTCATCGCGCTGGCCGGGGCCGCCGCCGAGTACGACGGGATGTACATCTCGCACATCCGCGGGGAAGCCGACCACCTGCTCGAGGCGCTGGATGAGTTCCTGACGATCGTCCGCCGATCCGGGGCGCGCGGTGAGGTTTACCACCTCAAGGCCGGGTGGGGCGCGTGGGACAAATTCGACGAGGCCCTGCGGCGGATCGAGGCGGCGCGGGCCGAGGGACTGCCCGTCACCGCCGACATGTACACGTACGACGCGAGCGGCACGGGGCTGAGCACCGTCCTGCCGCTCTGGGCACAGGAGGGCGGGCGGGTTGCGTGCGTCGAGCGGCTGAAGGATCCTGCCGCGCGGGCGCGGATCCGGAAGGAGGTCCGGATCAACGCAGGCGGCACGCGGATGATGCTCAACTCGTTCGGCAGCGCCGCATGCCGGCCGCTGGTGGGCAGGACGCTGGCGGAAGTCGCGGCGATGCGCGGGACGTCGCCCGAGGACACGGCCCTCGACCTCCTGATCGAAAACGGCCACGTCGGCATCGTCAATTTCGGCATCTCGGAGGACAACATCCGCAAGGCGATCCGGCGGCCGTGGGTCAGCTTCTGTTCCGACGGCGCGTCCATGTCGGCGGAAGGCATCTTCCTCAACCGGACGCCACACCCGCGCGCGTACGGGGCGTTCGCGCGGCTGCTGGCGAAATACGTGCGAGAAGAGAAACTCATCTCTCTGCCCGAGGCGATCCGCCGGCTGACGTCTCTGCCCGCCGACAATCTGAAGATCCGGCGTCGCGGAAGGCTCGCGGCCGGGCACTTCGCGGACGTGGTCGTCTTCGACCCCGCGACGATCCAGGATCACGCCACGTACGCCGAGCCTCACCGATATGCCACCGGCGTGCGGCACGTGTTCGTGAACGGCGTCCAGGTGCTCCGGGACGGCGAACACACGGGTGCGAAGCCCGGCCGTGCCGTCTACGGTCCGGGCTGGGGGCGTTGACCCCAGCATTGCATACGGCAACGCTGGAAAGCGCAAGAACGAGACAGCGAGAAAACGAAAAACCCCTGATCCTGTGGCGAGCTCACGATCACGCCACACGTGTACTCCAGATACGGCCCTCCGCACGCGATCTTTCGCTTGTGCGGTTTTTCGCTTTCTTGCTTTTCCGTCGTTGCGTTATGCAACGACGGAGTTGGCTCGGCCCCCGCGCTGTGCAGTGCAACGCTGGAGCCCGGTCAGTTGTGCGGGCCCGTTGTGGGACCTGAGGGGACCGTCGTTAGCGGGCCCTGCGTGGCCGGCGCGGTGGCGGGCGGAGGGCTTCGCCACCAGGTCTTGAGCGTTTCCAGGTCGACGTCCCTCGCGCGGGACTGGATACGGTCGAGCACGGACTGAATGGAGAACGTGTCGGTCGGCGCGGGGATCGGCACGTCTTGGCCCAGGAGACGCAACACGATGATCGCCGTGCGGCCGGGGCCCACGAGGCCGAACAGCCGCAGCCGCCCCTCGTTGATCAAGAGCTTGGCGCCGATGCGGGCGTATTCGATTCGCGGCGGGAGCATTTGCTCCGGGACCTGGAGGCCGATCATGCCGCGAATCGTGCCGAGGAGGAATTCGCGATCGATCGTTCCGGGCCTGCCGCGCGGGGGGACGACTTCCACGTCGGCGTCGAGCGAGGCGATCCGGTCGTCGATGATCCGCAGGGCGTTGAGCCGCACGGACAGGTTGCCGCGAATGATGCCCTGGCCCAGCCGGCGTGTGAGTCCTTCGACGGGAACGCCCTCGATCCGCCCGCCGGCACTGAACTCCCGCAGGCGCCGACCCTCGACGTGCGCCTGATGGACGACGATGCCGGCGCGGCCGCTGATCTCCGGATAGCCGGCGCGGCGGGCGAGTGGGCCAAGGTCGAGCCCCTCGATCCTCGCGCCGAAACGGATGTGGGTCAGCCGGGGCGGCGAGTCCTCAATGCGGGCGTCGTCGATGCGGAGGCTTATCCGACCCTCGGTGGGACCAAAGGCGGCGCCGGCGGTCAGTTCACGAAGTTCGAGCCCCTCGGCCTGGCCCGACAAACGGACGTCCTCCGCCAGGCCGCGCTGATGGTATGTGATCGTTCCGCCAAACTGGCCGCTGCGGACGGGTTTGCCGAGGAGCCGGTCCAGATTGAGCGAGGCCAGCGGCAGACGGGGGAACGTGAGACGGACCTCCGGCAGGAAGTCTTCCTCGGTGGGGCGGACGAGGGCGTGGATGTGGACGGGATCGACGACCTTGTAGCCGTTGAGCGACTGCGACACGAGCGTCGCTTCGCCGCGGTGGTGGTCATCGAAGACGATCCGGCCGCTGACGTTCTCCGCGGTGAGGCGGCCGTCGCGGCGCGGCCAGACGAGGTCCATGCCGTGAAACTCCACCAGCCGCATGTTCAGGTCCGCCAGGTTTCGCGTGAAGGCGGACCGCAGCACGCGGCGATAATCCTCCGGCAGCCACTGCTCGGAGCCGATGGCGAGCGTGCCGCCGTTGAGCTCGAGGTAGAGGTCCGGCACGGGTCCGCGGCCGGCCTGCCGCCAGACGGCCGTGGGGCAGAAGAAGATCCGATCGCGTCGGCCGGGGAGCCAGATCCGCACATCGCGAAAGACGCGGCTGTGCAGTGTGTGCGGCTCGACGCGGCCCACCTCGGTCGGGAGCTGAAAGAAGTCGCTGAGGCGGGCCTCGACGTTGCGGCGGTAGCCCTGCGTGCGAAAGTGCAAGCCGTACCCGGCCGTCGTGCCCAGCATCGCCGTGACAATCACGGTGAGGGAGATCGCCTGCAAGAGCCGGTCGCGCGCGGTCATCGGGCCAATCCTGCGGGCGACGGCGGATGTCGTCAAGGCCGCGATTTGGTGTTCATGATCCCGTGCGATACCCTGAAGCGAAACGTATGGCGGCAGCCCGTCATCACATCTCGGTTCGGGGTCAGGTGCAGGGCGTGGGTTTTCGGCCGTTCGTATACCGGCTCGCCACGGAGCTTGGACTCGGCGGCGTCGTGGGGAACGACTCGCACGGCGCATGGATCGAGGTGGAGGGCGAGCCTGCGGCGTTGACGGCCTTTCTCCGACGGCTGGTGGCGGAGGCGCCGCCGCTGGCACGGATTCACGAGGTGCGCCGCACGGAGGTCGCCCCCACGGGGCGGGCGGGCTTCGCCATCGTGCCCAGCCGGCGCGATGCCGAGCAGGACGCGGGCATTACGCCCGATGCGGCCGTGTGCGCGGATTGCCTGCGCGAGATGTTCGACCCGGCCGATCGCCGTCACCGATACGCGTTCATCAACTGCACGAACTGCGGACCGCGATACTCGATCATCGAATCGGTTCCGTACGACCGCCCGAAGACGACGATGCGGAAGTTCCGCATGTGCGAACTCTGTCAACGCGAGTATGACGATCCGGCCGATCGCCGTTTCCACGCACAGCCGAACGCCTGCCCGGCGTGCGGGCCGCGGCTGTGGCTTGTCGACGGCGAGGGCCGGCCGATGGACGGCGACCCCGTTCGACGCACGGCGGCGCTGCTGGCCGAGGGGCGGATCGTTGCGATCAAGGGGATCGGCGGATTTCACCTGGCGTGCCGGGCCGACCGCGATGAACCCGTGCTGTTGCTGCGACAACGCAAGGGTCGCGAGACGAAGCCGCTGGCGGTCATGGTGCCGGACCTGGCGACGGCTCGGCGAATCGCGGATATCGGCGAGTTGGCTGCCCGCGAGCTGGAGACGGTCGAGCGGCCGATTGTGCTGGTTCCCCGGATGCGAGAAGCGGAACCGGCGTCCGAGCCTCGCGGCGGTATGCTCAGCACCCACGTGGCGCCGGGCTCACCGCACGTGGGGCTGCTGCTGCCGTACGCCCCGCTTCACCACCTCTTGTTTGCGGAGGGCCTGCCTCCGCTGGTGATGACCTCGGGCAACCCGTCGGAGGAGCCGTTGACGTGCGAGAATGACGAGGCGCTCCGGCGGCTGCGCGACCTGGCCGACGCGTTTGTGCTCCATGATCGCGACATCGCCCGGCGGGTGGACGATTCGGTGATCGTCGCGGCGGGCGATTCCGTGGTGCCGATTCGGCGGGCGCGGGGCTATGCCCCGGCCGCCGTGCTGCTTCACCGGGCAGCGCCGGCGTCGGTCCTGGCCGTGGGCGGGGAGCTCAAGACAACGGTGTGCGTGTATCAGGGTCGCGAGGCGATTCTGAGTGAGCACCTCGGCGACCTGAAGTCGCCGGCGACGTACCGGCACTTTGTGGAAACGATCGAACGGCTGACGGCGCTGTTGCGATGTGAGCCGGCGTGCATCGCTCACGACCTGCATCCGGCATACCTGTCCACGCAGTACGCGAGGCAGCAGGGCAGGCCGCGGGTTGCCGTGCAACACCACCATGCGCACCTCGCCGGGTGCCTCGCGGAGAACGGCGTGGAGGGTCCGGCCGTGGGCGTGGCGTGCGACGGTACGGGCTATGGTACGGACGGAACGATCTGGGGCTGCGAGTTTCTGGTGGGCGATGCATTCACGTACCGGCGTGCGGGGCATCTTCGGTCGTTCCCGCTGCCCGGGGGCGATGCGGCCGCGCGGGAAACGTTTCGGTCGGCGATGGGGGTGCTCAGCGAGATTGAGGATTCCGTCGTTCGTGATTCCGTTTCAGATCGATGGGCTTGTGTGGACGACGGGTCATTGGCCGTCGTGGTGAGAATGCTGCATCGCCGGGTGAACTGCCCTTTGACGTCGAGCCTGGGTCGTCTGTTTGACGCTGTCGCTTTCATTTTGGGTATTTGCGACCGCAACGGACATGAGGCACAGGCGGCAATGGCACTCGAAGCGGCGGCGGCGGAGTGGCTCAACGCACATGAACACGCGAACAAATGCCGATGGATGGAAGCGTACCCCTTTGCGCCGTGCGAAGAGGACGGTATACTGGTCCTCGATTGGCGCCCGATGATTGTTTCGATCGTCGCGGACGCAGCAGCGGGCCGGAGCACCAACGAGATTGCCGCTCGGTTTCACGAGACCGTTGCGCAGATGCTGGCGCAGGGCGCTGAGATTGTCGCCGGGCGCTTCGGTGTGAAAACGGTAACGCTGACCGGCGGTTCGTTTGCGAACCAGATTCTGCTGGCCCGAACGCGGGAGTTGCTTGCGTCGCGCGGGCTTTGCGTGTTGACGCACCGGCGCGTGCCGCCCGGCGATGGCGGTCTGGCGCTGGGGCAGGCGGTGGTGGCGGCGGCGCGGCTCGAGAGAAACGACTGATGTGCCTGGCGGTTCCTGCGAAGATCGTCGAGTTACGAGAGAGCGAGGCGGTGGTTGACCTTCAGGGCAACCGGATCGCCGTCAGCACGGCGCTGACGCCCGAGGCGAAGGTCGGCGATTGGGTGCTGTTGCACGCCGGGTTCTCGCTGACGGTCCTTCCCGAGGACGAGGCGCGTCAAACGTGGTCATACCTGGCGGAAGCGGGCGTCGTGGAGGCCATGCCGGATGGATGACGCGGTCCGCCGGATGCAAGAGGAGATCCGCACACTGGCCGTCCGCTGCGGGCGGCGCGTGCAGCTCATGGAGGTGTGCGGGACGCACACCGTCTCGATCTTCCGCAGCGGCATTCGCGCGGTGCTGCCGGAGGGCGTGCGACTGGTCAGCGGGCCGGGCTGTCCGGTCTGCGTCACGGCCCAGCGGCACATTGACGCGGCGATCCGGCTGGCCGGGACCGACGGTGTGGCCATCGCCACGTACGGCGACATGCTCCGCGTTCCGGGCAAGCTCGGCAGCCTTGAGCAGCGGCGCGCTTGCGGGGCCGAGGTGCATGTCGTCTACTCCGCCCGCGGAGCGGTCGACCTTGCCGCCGCGAACCCCGCCAAGGCGATCGTGTTCATCGCCGTGGGCTTCGAGACGACGGCCCCGGCGACCGCGGCGGTCCTCCTGGAGGCCGAGCGGCGGGGCCTGGACAATTTCAGCGTGATCGTCGCGCACAAGCTGGTCGTGCCGGCGATGATGGCGCTTCTGGCCTCCGGCGACGTGCCGATCGACGGGTTTCTCTGTCCCGGTCATGTGAGCGTGGTGATCGGCGCGAGGGCGTACCGGCCGGTGGTGGACCGCCACCGCAAGCCGTGCGTCGTTGCCGGCTTCGAGCCGCCCCAGATCCTGCGCGGGCTGCTGCACCTGCTGCGTCAGATCGCGGCGGGCGAGGCTCGGCTGGAGAACGTCTACGGGGTTGCCGTGTCGGATGCGGGCAACCGTGTCGCCCAGGAGATGATCGATCGCGTGTTCGAGCCGGGCACGACCGCGTGGCGGGCGATGGGCGAGATCCCGGACAGCGGGCTGGTGCTGCGGCCGGCTTATCGGCGATTCGACGCGATCGCGCGGTTCGGCATCGCATTGGGCGACGACGACGATCCGCCGAGCTGCCGTTGCGGCGAGGTCATCCAGGGCAAGGTGACGCCGGACCAGTGCCCGCTGTTCGGCAACGCCTGCACGCCGATCCGGCCGGTGGGGCCGTGCATGGTGTCGAGCGAGGGGACGTGCGCGGCGTGGTACAAGTATAACCGCGGGGCATCGGCCCCGACGACGGCGCCGGTCGGCGCGGGGGGAAGGGCGTGATCGAATGGCCCGATGCCGCGCAGGGGTCGTTGGCGGCGGCGCGGGAGGACCGCATCGTCCTTGCCCATGGCGGCGGCGGCGAATTGACGGCCCGCTTGATCCGGGAGCACATCCTGCCGGTGATCGGCAACGATCGGCTGAATCCGCTCACCGATGGTGCGATGCTCGGGCGGTGCGACGGCTGCCTCGTGATGACCACCGATTCGTTCGTGGTGCAGCCGCTGGAGTTCCCCGGCGGCGACATCGGCCGGCTGGCCGTCTGCGGGACCGTGAACGATCTGGCCATGATGGGGGCGATGCCGGTCGCTCTGAGCCTGGGACTGATCCTGGAGGAGGGCCTGGAGCTGGCCCTGCTGGATCGCGTTCTGGCGTCGTTGGCGGCGGCGGCAAACGAGGCCTGCGTCGCCATCGTCACGGGCGATACGAAGGTGATCGAGCGGCGCGGCGGGGGAGAGGGCCTGCTGATCAACACCGCGGGGATCGGGCGCTGCCTCGATGGGGCTACGCTGGATGTCCGGCGGATCCGGCCCGGTGACGCCGTGATCCTCAGCGGCCGCATCGCCGAGCACGGGCTGGCCGTGATGTCGCGGCGCGAGGGGCTGGAGTTTTCCTCGACGCTGGTCAGCGATGTGGCCCCGCTGCACGGGCTGGTGGAGGCCGTCCTGGCGAGCGGGGCCGATGTGAAGTTCCTGCGCGACCCGACCCGCGGCGGGGTGGCGGGCGTGCTGGCCGACCTGGCGCAGGAGTCGGGCTGGAGCATCGAGGTGCAGGAGGGTAGAATACCGATTTCGCGCGCGGCCCGGCACGCGGCGGAGATGCTGGGGCTCGACCCGCTGACGGTGGCCAACGAAGGCAAGTGCGTGTTCGTCTGTTCGGCCGGTGATGCGGACCGGGTGGTGGCCGCGTGCCGGTCCCACCCGCGCGGACGCGATGCCGCGGTGATCGGCGTGGTGACGGAGACGCGGCCGGCCCTGGCCGAGCTGGTTACGGAGTCGGGCGGTCGACGGGTGGTGCAGAAGCCCTACGGCGAGGAGCTGCCTCGCATCTGTTGAGGTTTATGACGGCGAACGTGGCGCCCAACCCGATCCCGCTGGAGCGCGAAGAGCTGATCGTGCGCCTGAAGTGGCTCATCCGCGTGCGCTGGCTGTTCGGCGGGGGTGTGTGGGCGGCGGGCGCGGCGCTCGCGATGTTTCCGGTGGGACGGGTGTCCGGCGGCTTCATCGCCGCCGTGGGGGCGGCCATCCTCGGGTACAACTGGCTGTTCTGGTTCCTGGAGCGGCGGATCAAGGAGGTTCGCCCCGAGGTCCTGGCCCGGCGCGCCCCGGTCGCGGCCCTCGGTCAGATCGTGCTGGACCTGCTCGCGCTGACGCTGGTGCTGCACGCGATCGGCGGCATTGAGAATCCGCTGTTCGTCTACTACGTGTTTCACATGGTCGTGGCGACGCTGCTCTTGCCGGTCCGCGAGGTGTTCGCGGTCGCGGGCCTGGCGATCCTGCTGTTCGCCCTGCTGGCCGTCGCCGAGATGAAGGGCTGGGTGCCGCACACGAACGTTTCGGCCCTGCAGCGCCACTATCGGGACCCGTGGTTCGTGACGCTGACGCTGCTGGCGTTCGCCAGCGCCCTGGTGATCGCCGTCGGGCTGGGCACGGCGATCGCGCGCACGCTGCGGGCTCGCGAGGCGGACATCGTCCGGCTGACGGCGGAGGTCGGGGCGCGGGCGCAGGCCCTCGAACACGCCAACGCGTCGCTGCAGGCGGCGGATCAGGCCAAGACGCAGTATTTTCGGAAGGTTTCGCACGACCTCAAGGCCCCGCTGGCCGCGCAGCAAAGCCTGCTGCGGGCGCTGCTCGTGGAGCTGCCGGACCTCGCGCCCGGGCCGCGGTCGCGGATCGAGCGGGCGATCGTCCGCGGCGACGAGCTGCTGGCGCTGCTGACGAATCTGCTGGTGCTCTCCCGCGCGCGGGACGCGACGCGCCAGCCGCAGTGCGAGATGCTGGATCCCGTCGAGCGGCTGCGGCCGGTGCTGGAGGCGCAGGAGCTCCTGGCGAGGGAAAAGGGGCTGGCCTGGAGCGTGGAGGCGCCCGAGTTCCGCGAGCGGTTGTGCGTGGAGCCGGGCATCCTGACGACGATCGCGGAGAACCTGCTCTCCAATGCGATCAAATACACGCCGAAGGGCGGCGAGGTGGCCGTCTCGCTCCGCGAGCACGACGAGGGCCTGGTCCTCGAGGTGCGCGACACGGGGATCGGCATGTCTTCGGAGGATCTCGCCCGGCTCGGCGAGGAGTTCTTTCGCACGAGGCAGGCGAGGCAGTCGGGTGTGCCCGGCACGGGCCTCGGCATGGCGATCGTGCGTTCCATGGTGAATCTGGCCGGCGGCCGGCTCGACGTGCGGAGCGAGCCCGGCCGCGGCACGACGGTTTCCGTAACGTTGCCGCGGACCCGAACCGACGGGCCCCCGGCGGCTTCCGCCCGCGACGACGCGGGCAAGGGTGGCTCGGCTTACAGTTGAGGTATGGCATGAGTGAGACACTGGAGCAGACCGTGAAACGGATCTGCGAGGCGAACGGACGGGATCGCACGCGGATGATGGACATCGTCCGCGGGGTCCAGGAGGCGTTCGGGTACGTCCCCAGCGCGGCGATGGACGCCATCGCGCGGGAGGTCTCGGTTCACCGCGTCGAGGTCGAGAGCGTCGTCTCGTTCTACGCGTTCTTCTCGAACCGGCCGAAGGGCCGCGTCGTGATCCGCCTCTGCAACGACGTCATCGACCAGATGTACGGGGCGGACAGCGTGGCCGAGGCGTTCTCGAACGAGCTGGGGATCAAGTTCGGCGAGACAACGCCCGACGACAAGATCACGCTGGAATGGACGCCGTGCATCGGCATGTCCGACCAGGCGCCGGCGGCGCTCGTCAACGACGTGGTGCTGACCCACCTGTCGACGGACGCGGCCCGAAAGATCGCGCGGAGCCTGCGCGAGCACATGGACCCGCACAAGCTGGTGCAGAAATTCGGCGACGGCAACAATGCCCATGACCTGGTTCGCTCGGCCGTCCGCAACAACATCCGCAAGGAGGGGCCGGTCGTGCTGGCGCCGTTCACGAACGGCGGGGCGCTAAAGAAGGCCCTGGCGATGACGCCGGCCGAAGTCATTCGGGACATGAAGACGGCCCGCCTTCGCGGGCGGGGGGGCGCGGGCTTCCCCACCGGGATGAAATGGGATTTCACGCGGAGCGCCCCGGGCGCCAAGAAGTACGTTCTGTGCAACGCCGACGAGGGCGAGCCGGGCACGTTCAAGGACCGGGTGATCCTGACGGAACGACCGGATCTCATGTTCGAGGGCATGACGATCGCCGGTTACGCGATCGGCGCCGAGACCGGCATCGTCTACCTCCGGGGCGAATATGCCTACCTTCGTGCGTTTCTGGAGCACGTGCTCGCGGAGCGGCGCAAGGCGGGCCTGCTCGGCCGGGACATCTGCGGCAAGGCGGGCGTCCACTTCGACATTCGCATCCAGATGGGCGCCGGCGCGTACGTCTGCGGCGAGGAGACGGCGCTGATCAGCTCCTGCGAGGGCCTAAGGGGCGATCCGAAGAATCGCCCGCCGTTCCCCGCGCAGAAGGGCTACCTCCAGGGCCCGACGTCCGTCAACAACGTCGAGACCTTCTGCTGCGCGGCGCGGATCATGGAGATGGGCGCCGGCTGGTTCGCACAGCTCGGCTCGAAGGGCAGCCCCGGCACGAAGCTGCTGAGCATCTCGGGCGATTGCCGGGCTCCCGGCGTGTACGAGGTCCCCTTCGGCGTGAAGTTGTCGGAGGTCCTGCGGATGTGCGACGCCGACGATTCCATCGCCGTGCAGGTCGGCGGGCCGAGCGGCCAGATGGTCGGGCCCGCCGAATTCGAACGGACGATCTGCTATGACGACCTGGCGACGGGCGGGTCGATCATGGTGTTCGGGCCCGACCGGAACATCCTCAAGGTCGTCGAGAAGTTCCTGGAGTTCTTCGTCGAAGAGAGCTGCGGTTACTGCACGCCGTGCCGGGTGGGCAACGTCCTGCTCAAGGAGCGGATCGAGCGGATCCTCCGCGGGCAGGGCGAGCCGGCCGACCTGGCGTACCTGCAGGACCTCGGCGACACGGTCAAGACGATGAGCCGGTGCGGCCTCGGCCAGACGTCGGCGAACCCCGTGCTGACCACCCTGAAGAACTTCCGGCCCTTGTACGAGCGGCTCGTGCGGGCCCACACGGACGGGATGCAACCGACCTTCAACCTCCGCGACGCGGTCAGCGACGCGGAACTGATCGCGGGGCGCAGGTCCCTGCACCACGCATACTGAGAAAGGGATTCAGACGATGAGCGAGTCAGTCACGTTCACGATCGACGGCGTCGAGGTGAAGGGCCGCCCCGGGCAGACGATCATCCAGGCGGCCGAAGCGGCGGGCATCTACATCCCGCGGCTTTGTCACCACAAGGAGCTGCACCCCTACGGGAGCTGCCGGGTGTGCACGGTCATGGTCAACGGACGCCCGCAGGCGGCCTGCACGCAGCCGGTCGCCGAGGGCATGACGGTCGAAAACAACACGGAGAGGCTCAATCACCTGCGGAGAAACCTGATCGAGATGCTCTTCGTGGAGGGCAACCACTTCTGCCCGTTCTGCGAGAAGAGCGGGAATTGCGAGCTGCAGGCGCTGGGCTACCGGCTGGGCATGCTGGCGCCGAAATACCCGTTCATGTTCCCCCATCGCGGGGTCGACGCGACGCACAGGGACATCTTCGTCGACCACAACCGGTGCGTGCTGTGCGCGCGATGCGTGCGGGCCTCGACCGAGTTGGACGGCAAGGGCGTCTTCCAGTTCGTCGGGCGCGGCTCGCACCGGAAGGTGGGCGTGGATTCGGAAAACGGGCTGGGCGGCACGAAGGCGGAGGCGACGGACAAGGCCGTCGAACTGTGCCCGGTCGGCTCGCTGCTCCGCAAACGCGTCGGATACGCCGTTCCCATCGGCCGGCGCCTCTATGACAGGAAGCCGATCGGGTCGGATATCGAAGGCGGCAACGGCGCCAAAACCAGGTAAGGAGTGCAAGGAATCATGGCCAAACCGAAAATCGCCACCGCATCGCTGGCCGGCTGCTTCGGCTGCCACATGTCGGTGCTGGACATTGACGACCGCATCCTCAAGCTCGTCGAACTCGTCGATTTCGACAAGTCGCCGGTGGACGACATCAAGAAGTTCACCGGGCGCTGCCGCATCGGCCTGATCGAGGGCGGCTGCTGCAACGAGGAGAACGTGCACGTTCTCAAGGACTTCCGGAAGAACTGCGACATCCTCGTTTCGGTGGGCGAGTGCGCGATCATGGGCGGCCTGCCCGCTCTGCGGAACACGATGCCCCTGCGCGAGTGCCTCGAGGAGGCGTACTGCAAGGGGCCGACGGTGTACAACCCCTCCGGCCGGATCCCGGACGACCCGGAGATCCCGCTGCTGCTGAACAAGGTCTATCCCTGCCACGAGGTCGTGAAGATCGACTATTTTCTTCCGGGGTGCCCGCCGCCGGCGGACACGATCTGGGAGGCCCTCGTGGCGCTGTTGTCGGACAAACCCGTGAACCTGCCGTACCCGCTGATCAAATACGACTGATCGAACTGGAGGTAACCAGTCGTGACGACTACCGGTTTGAGACGAATCGTGATCGAGCCCGTGACCCGCGTCGAGGGCCACGGCAAGGTGACCATCCTGCTGGACGACCGGAAGCGCGTTCAGCAGGCCCGCCTCCACATCGTGGAGTTCCGCGGGTTCGAGCGCTTTATCCAGGGCCGGCCGTACTGGGAGGTGCCGGTGCTGGTGCAGCGGCTCTGCGGCATCTGCCCCGTCAGCCATCATCTGGCGGCGGCGAAGGCGATGGACGTCATCGTCGGCGGGCGCGCGCTGACGCCCACCGCCGAGAAGATGCGGCGGTTGATGCATTACGGGCAGTTCTTCCAGTCGCACGCCCTGCACTTCTTCCACCTGGTCTCGCCGGACCTGCTGTTCGGCTTCGACGCCGATCCGGCGATCCGTAACGTGATCGGGGTGGCGCAGAAGCACCCGGACCTCGCCGTGCAGGGCGTCATGATGCGCAAGTTCGGCCAGGAAGTGATCAAGATCACCGCCGGCAAGAAGATCCACGGCACCGGCGCCATCCCGGGCGGGATCAACAAGAACCTGAGCATCGAGGAGCGGGACTTCCTGCTCCAGGACATCGACCAGATGGTCAAGTGGTCGCGCAGCGCGCTGAAGATCGCCAGGGACTACACCGTGGAGCACCTGACGGACCTCGCGCCGTTCGGTTCGTTCGAGTCGAATCACCTGTCGCTCGTCCGGAGCGACGGCGCGATGGATCTCTACGACGGCAACCTCCGCGCGATCACCGCCGACGGGAAGAAGATCTTCGATCAGGTGGACTACCAGAAATACCTCGACTACATCGCCGAGGAGGTCCGCCCGTGGTCGTACATGAAGTTCCCGTTCATCAAGTCGCTCGGGCCGCGGGACGGATGGTATCGCGTCGGCCCGCTGGCCCGCGTGAACGCGTGCGATTTCATCGACACGCCCGAGGCCGAGGCCGCCCGGAAGGAGTTCATGGCCGTCACGAACGGCAAGCCGAACAACCTGACGATGGCGTACCACTGGGCCCGCATGATCGAGCTGCTGCACAGCATCGAGAAGATCCAGGCCCTGCTGCACGACCCGGACCTCCAGGGCACGGATCTGGTCGTCCGGGGCGAGCGGCGCGACGAGGGCGTCGGCCTGATCGAGGCGCCGCGCGGAACGCTCTTCCATCACTATCGGGTCAACAAGGACGACCAGATCGTCATGGCGAACCTGATCGTCTCGACCACCAACAACAACGAGCCGATGAATCGCGCCGTCGAGAAGGTCGCGAAGGACCATCTCTCCGGCGTCGAGATCACCGAGGGCCTGCTCAATCGCATCGAGGTGGCCATTCGGGCCTACGACCCGTGCCTGTCCTGCGCGACGCACGCCCTGGGGCAAATGCCGCTGACCGTCGAGCTCGTCGACTGTTCGGGCAACCTGATCGACCGAAAGGCGCGTGGATGAACGGCGACGCCGCCCGAGTTCTGGTGATCGGCTACGGCAATCCGGGCCGCCTCGACGACGGCCTGGGGCCGGCGCTGGCCGCCGCGCTCGAGCGGCTGGATCTGCCCGGGGTGACGGTCGACGCGGACTACCAGCTTACCGTGGAGGACGCGGCGGCCGTCGCGGCTCACGACGTGGTCGTGTTCGCGGATGCGGCGGTCGGCGGGCCGGAGCCTTTTTCCTTCGAGCGGCTCGAACCGTCGGCGGCCTTGAGCTTCAGCAGTCACAGCGTGCCTCCGGCGGCCGTCCTGGCGATGGCCCGCGACCTGTTCGACGCCGGGACGGCGGGCTACATGCTGGGGATCCGCGGGTACGAGTTCAACGAGTTCGGCGAGCGCCTCTCGAAACGCGCGCGGGCGAACCTCGACGCGGCCCTGGAGTTTCTGGTGCCGCTCGCGCGGGTTTGACGGCGCGACGTCGAGCCGGGATTCTGAGGCAATGAGTACGGCACCTGTATCAGGGGACGAATCATGAAAGACGGAAAGCACGTGATCCTCTATGTGGATGATGACAAGGACTTCCTCGATACGATGCGGGCGGTTCTCGAGGCCAACGGGTACGTGATGGTAGAGGCCGGCAGCGCGGAGGCCGGGCTGAAGGTCTACAAGGAAACCCATCCCGACCTGGTGATCGTGGACCTGATGATGGAGGAGGTGGACGCGGGGACGAACTTCGTGAAGGAGCTCCGCGCCCTGGGCAACAAGGCGCCCATCTACATGCTCAGCTCGGTCGGCGACAACCTCAACATGGCCACGGACTACAGCGAGCTGGGCCTGGCCGGCGTGTTCCAGAAGCCCGTCAGCCCCGACGCCCTGCTGAAGGTGCTCAAGACCAAGCTCAAGTGAGCGGATGCACGAGTTTTCCATCGCGACCGAGCTCGTGGCCGCTGCGGTTGACGAGGCCGGGCGTCACGGGGCCCGCCGGGTGCGGCGGGTGGAGTGTCGCGTCGGCCTGATGCGGCAGGTGGTGCCCGAGATGCTCGTGGACGCCTTTGGGCTGGCGGCCGCGGGCACGATCGCCGAGGGAGCGGAGCTGGCCGTGATCACGGTGGCCCCGCGCGTGGCCTGTCGGGCCTGCGGGGCGGAAGGCGCTCAGCAGGAGTGGACGTACGCGTGCCCGACGTGCCGGTCGCCGGACGTCCGTATCAGCGGCGGAGACGAGCTGCTGCTTGCCTCCGTGACGCTGGAGGTTGAGGATGGACGTTGAGGTGATGCGCAACGTGTTTGCCCGCAACGACGCCCTCGCGGGGGACACGCGAGCGCTGCTTCGCCTCCACAACATCACCGCGGTCAACTTGATCGGCGGCGCCGGGGCGGGCAAGACGACGCTGCTGGAGGCGACGCTGCCGCGGCTTGCCGCCGCGAAGCGGGCCGCCGTGCTCGAGGGCGATATCGCCACGACGCACGACGCCGAGCGAATTGCCGCGCTGGGCATACCGGCGATGCAGCTCCTGACCGAAGGCGGATGCCACCTCGGCGCGGCGATGGTCCATCACGCCGTCCGGAAGCTACCGCTGGATCAGCTTGACATTCTCTTCATCGAGAACGTGGGGAACCTCGTCTGCCCCGCCGGCTTTGACCTGGGCGAGGAGCGGACGGTCGCCGTTCTCAGTGTCGCCGAGGGCGACGACAAGCCCGCGAAGTACCCGTTGCTCTTCCGGAAGGCCCACGCCGTCGTCCTGACCAAGCTCGACCTGTTGCCCTATGTGACGTTTGGCGTCGAGCGTTGCCAGCGGTACATTCGGCAGCTCAATGAAACGGCGCCCGTCTTTTGCGTCAGTGCGAAGAAGGGCACCGGGATGGACGAGTGGCTCGCCTGGTTGACCGGCGGCACTGCCTGAGGCCGGCGGCGCGTTACGTCAGGCGAGCCGTGCGGGGTCTGGGGCGAAGGTGTTCGGCCGACCCGGCTCGGCGATGCTGCCGGCGCGGCAGTTCCTGCGGTGTACGTGTCATGTGGAATCGCGCGGCACTTCTCGCAATCCTCTCGTTGGCGGCGGCCGCCCCTTGCCCGGCATCCGCGGATGCGTTGCCGTCGGCGACCCGGCCGGCCGACCCCGGCGGCCTGAACCGAACGGCGGCCGACCGGCACCTTCTCCTGGAGTCCGATCTCATCGAGCGCGCCGACGGCGTCCATCTCGTGCCGGGCCGGGTGGTCAAGGACCCGCGCAACCCGCTCTTCGGCGAGGACAAGCCGTGGGAACCGCGGTTCGACAATCTCTATGCCAACGTGCTGTTTGACGAGTCGGCCGGACTGTACCGCTTGTGGTACAGCCCCTTCATCGTGGATGAGGCGACGACGAAGACGCCTCCCGAAGAGCGGAAGGCGGCCCCGTACATCCGCTGCATCAAGGCCCGCGAGATGGGCCTGTGCTATGCGTTTTCGCGGGACGGGATCGCGTGGACCAAGCCCGACCTCGGGCTTGTGGCGTTCGACGGCTCGACGAAGAACAACCTCGTCATGCGCGTCGTCCACGGCTCGGGCGTCATGCGAGATGTCCGCGACGCGGACCCGACGCGGCGATTCAAGCTCTTCGCCCTTGCCGGCGAAGGGTTGCCCGTCGGCGTCGCCTTCTCGGCCGACGGCCTGCGCTGGTCGTCCGTCCGGCCCTGCCCGGAGATCCGCGCCGAGGGCGATACGCATAACAATGCGTTCTGGGACGCCGCCTCGAGGCGGTACGTCGGTATCACGCGGCTCTGGAGAGATCGCCAGCGGGTCGTCGGTCGAACCGAAAGCGAGGATTTCGAGCGGTGGACGCCGGCGGAGGAGGTCCTGCGCGGCACGCTCGACCGTCAGGTCTATGCCATGCCGGTCTTCCGGCACGCGGGCGTCTACCTCGGCCTCGCGATGATTCTGAATGCCGACGACACCGTCGACTGCGAACTGGCCTGGAGCCGCGACACCCGTCGCTGGGAACGGGTCTGTCCGGGGCGCCCGCTGATCTCTCGCGGGGCCAAGGGCGGCTACGACGGCGGCTGCATTTATGCAGCGGCCTGCCCCATCACGCGGGACGGCGAGATCCGGCTGTACTACGGCGGCAATGACGACACGCACGGCGGTTGGCGGAAGGGCTATTTCTGCCTGGCCCGCCTCCGTCCGGACGGATTCGCGGGCATGGAGACGATCGACCCGGCTCGGCCGGGCACGATCCTCACGCGGCCGGTCGCGTGCCTCGGCTCGAAGCTTTGCGTGACCGCCGATGTCGCGGCGGGCGGGTCGCTCCGCGCGGCCGTGCTGGATACGCCGGGCTTGGCCCTCGAGGCGTGCGAGCCCCTGAGCGGGTCGCTGACCGACGCCACGGTTCGATGGCGCGGCGCCCGGGATCTCGCCTCTCGAAAGGGCACACGGATCCGCCTCGCGTTTGAGCTGCGCGCCGCCACGCTCTACTCATACGGCTTCGCCGAGTGACATGCCGCCGTCGGCGCGCCCCGACCCGACGTGAGCGGCTGGTGCGCGGGCTTGTGCCGAGGGGCACGGGTCAGCGGTCTTCGGCCGACACGATCCGGCACGCCCCGCATTTGCCGTGGCGAAAGCTCGCGCCCCCGATGGTCCGGTAGGGGTCGGGCCCGTGCCACGCCGGGAGCAGGGCGGCGACCCTCCATTATCGCTCAAAGCGAAAGTCCCATTTGCGCCGCTCGAGCCACGACGACAGCCCCGACGTCTTTGCCAGGTCGTTCCACCGGGCGTCGGCGTCCGCCGGGGGTGCGTCTTTGTGGATTTCTCGCCATCGCGCCTCCGCCGCGGCCCGCAGCGGTTCCTTGAACCACTGCCAGCATTTTCCGGTGAAGCGGTCGCCGGGCTCGTAGTACGCATGGACATAGGCCGGCTCGGCGGCGATGGCCGCATGGGCCGTCTCGACCGCTTGGGCCGAGGCCAGCAATCGCTCCAGTCGGTCCGCGCCTGTCGCCCTTTGTTTGGCCTCGAATGCATCGGCCACGGCCGATGTGAACGCGAATCCCTTCCTCAGCCACGCGATGCGCTCGCGGACGAGGGGTATTCGCGTCTTCGCGAGGGCGGCCTCCAGTCGGCGCTCGGCCTCGCGCAGGGTCGGCAGGTCGGCCATCGCCTCCTCCGGCGCCAGCTTGTCGAGCCCCTCGAACCATCGGGCCTGGCGAGGTCGGGTCCAGAATCGTTCGCACGCGTCGTGACACGCCCGCATGTCCGCGGCGACGTCGTCGAAGCAGTCCCGGTGGAACTCGTCGAGGATTCGCTCGGCGTCGGCGCCGGCGTCCCACTGCAAACGGGCGGCGACGTAGTGCATCGGTCCGCACCAGGCCCAGAAGGGGTACGCTTCACAGTAGATCGCCTCGACACGGTTTTGTGAAGCATATCGGAGGTCTTCGGCCACCAGTCGGGGCGACGTTCGCGGCGTGTACCATCCCAGGCCGTAGTAGACATATGTGTGAAGGTGCCTGACGCGGTCGGCCCAGGCGCGCAGCAGGGCCCGGTCCTTGTCGCGGTAGGCGGGGTCGCAGTGTTGAAGGATGTCCAGCGTGAGGGCGACGATGACGTTGTCGGGCAGACGCGCTCGGTTGCGCGGGGGCTGCTCGACGTTCCAATAGGCGTAGACGCCGAGGAACCGGCCGGGGTGGGATTGCGCGATCGCCTCGGCCACCTTCGCCACATAGTCGTAGTACGACTCGGCGTATTGCCGCCCGACCGGGATGTCGCGGTAGGGGGCGTCGAGGACCGCGCACGCGGGGCATTCGCAGTAGCGCGAGTTGTCGTTGACGCAGAGTGAGAACGTGTCCTGCGACGGATGCGTGTCGAAGAAGCGGCGGGCGGCCTCGATGCTCAACCGAACCACGTCGGGATGGGTGAAGCAGGGCTGAGGGGTGTCGCCCGCGTTCCGGCCCTGGACGAGGCGCTTGCCGTCGCGAAGCGGGAAGTACTCGGGATGACTCTTGCCGTAGGCTTCGACGGAGATGATGGTGGCGAGGTTGTGGCCGAAGCCCCATCGAGGTATCGGCACGCGGGTGTCCGTTAGCCGATTGCGTCGAATGTACGCCCCGGCGTCGCGGCCCGTCACGCCGCTCCACAGACGGTATTGGAAGGTCGGTTGCACCCGGCGGGGGCGGATGCGCGCCTCGGGGGCCTTCGGCGCGATCGCGAAGAGTCGCTCGGGATAGTACTGCCGGATGCCGAGGTCTTCGAGCAGGATTGTGGCGACGGCATTGGCCGTACCAGCCGCCGTAGGCCCGAAGACATCAAGACCCTCAGCCGACGTTCGGACGACGGCGGCGTCATAGGCTTCCGTTGCCTCCGCGCGGTCACCGGCGGCCGCGGAGCCGATGCGGATGGGGATGAGTCCTGCGGGCGGCGGGGTGGGCCCGACCGGCAGGGTCGCGCCCGTGGTTTCCCGAATCGCCCACTGAAGATCCTCGGCCGCTTCCTTTTCCAGGGCGTGCGGATTGGCACCCAGCACGATGGCGGCGAGCGGCTTGCCGTCGCGCGCGACGACCACGTCGGCGGCGATCGCCCGAATCCCCGGCGTCAGCAGGACCCATACGGCAAGCCCGATTCCGGCATCTCGACGGGCGGATGGCTTTCCGCTTCTCTCGGGCCGATGAGCGGTCTTCATGAGTGCGTCCCTTTCGTGCTTGTCGGGTTTGTCGGTTGAACGATGCATGCCGAGAGAAGATAGCCGTTCCCATGCACTCGGTCACGGGGTGGCCCGGGCGATGCCGCCCGGCCTCGGGGGCCTTTGGCCCGGCGGGCACAATCAGTTCACATCCGCAGCTCGTTCAGTTTCCGTTGAAACAAGCGGCTGTTCGTCCCCGGCGCCCACGGGGCCGATTCGCTCGTTCCGATGAAAACCTCTCTGGGGCTGCGATGTTCGAATGGCGAGTTTCCCGATCGTGGGGACCGCCGGACGATGTGTGCCGCGCCCGGGCAGCCGGCGAGGCAATTCGCACCGTTGTGGTGCGGTTCCCATGGTTGCGGACCTCACGTTCACTTTTTGCGATGGTGGCATCCAGTATTTTGTTGACAGCGTCATCCACTTAGGGTATATGTGTTGCCGGCGGCGCGGGCTGTCGGGAGCCAATATGCTGTCATTGTCCCAATCGACGGGCTACGCGATTCTCGCGATGAGCTGCCTTGAGGGCCCGGACGGCAAGCTGACGCTCGCGCGGGATATTGCCAGGCGCACCGGGATTCCGCGGGCGTACCTGGCGAAGGTCCTGAACCTGCTCGTGCGATCCGGGCTGGTTCACGCAAAGCGCGGATATCGCGGTGGCGTCACCTTGGCGCGGCCCGCGTCGGAGATCAGCGTCTGCGACGTGGCCGAGGCGGTCGAGGGCCGGTGTCAGTTGTGGGGCTGTTTGCTGGGGCTGACGCAGTGCCGGTGGCAGCGACGGTGTCCGGCCCATGCCTTCTGGGAGAAAGAGTGCCGGCGTATCGAGGCGCGGCTTCGATCGATCCGGCTGTCGGAAATGAAGCAGGTCACCGGGCGCCAGACGGCCGGGTGCCACCGTGCGGGCATGTGCCGGACGAAATGCGGGACGAAACGAACAACAAGATCATGAGGCGGAGCGGTCGCTTTTTTCGACAGGGTGGGCGAACGTGCGAACTCGCGCGGTCGGTCGCGTTGTCGCTGCTTGCCGGTGCTGCGGGGTGCGTGCCGGGGGGTCTGCCGGATGACGGCGCCGCGCCCGCGTATGCCAACACGACTGATCCGACGAACGGCGGCGCACAGTACGTCGGCTCGGCCGCCTGCCGATCCTGCCACCCCGATGTCGCCGGTCGGCTCCACGGGCACTCGCAGGTACTGAAGCCCGTGGAGGGGCGGGTGCCGGTTTGGGCGGCGGGGCCGGGCGTTCCCGATCCGCCGCACGGCTTTGGCTGGGAGGATGTCTCCTACGTCGTGGGCGGCTACATGCGAAAGGCCGTGTTCGTCGACGCTCGGGGTTACATCCTGACCAATGGGCTCGCGGGCGTGGACACGCAGTGGAACCTGGCCTTTCCGGCGAACGGGTCGGCCGCTGGGTTCGCGCCGTATGAGCCGGGTGCGGCGGCCCAGACGCCATACGGTTCGGCCTGCTTCGCCTGCCACACCACCGGACCGCAGCCGTTTGATCCGGCTGACCCGCATTATCAGGAAAGCCGGCCGGGGTTGCAGGGGACATGGCAGGAGGCGGGCGTCCAGTGCGAGGCGTGCCACGGCCCGGGGTCGAACCATGTTCCGAACCCGCAGCGGCGCGACCTGTATGTGGACGCGAGCGCGGCGGCCTGCGGTCGGTGCCACAGCCGATCGGGCGTTTCAGGCCCGGCGGTGATCACGGCCAAGGGCGGCTTCATTGAACACTACCAGCAGTATTCGGAGCTTCGCGCCAGCGGCGGCCACGCGGGCCTGGCCTGCACGGTGTGCCACGATCCGCACACGGGGCCGACCTACGACCGGGCCCGGTCGATCCGCGCGGCATGTGAAGCGTGCCACCCGGACCGCAACATGGCGTTTCACGAAGGCGCGGTCTTCGCGCAGGAAGGTCGTGTCGAGGAGGTCACGTGTGTGAGCTGCCACATGCCCCTGGCCGGACGAAGTGCGACCTCGGCGGTGAGAGGCGCTTCCGCGGGCCGGATCGGCGACGTGCGGACCCATCTGTTCCGGGTCAATACCGCGCGGGTCGACTACCGCGCGATGTTTTCAGAGGATCTTTCGCGGGTGCTCGCGGACGCGCAGGGTCGGGCGGCCGTCACGCTCGACTTCGTGTGCCTGCGATGCCACAACGACGAAAACGGGTATCCGTTCGCGTTGACGCTGAAGTCGGCGAGCGAGGCCGCGCCGGGCCTTCACTTGCCGCAGCAGGGGGAGTCTGAACGTGGGTAGGTCTCCGGGCGCCTGCGGGGACCGCATCAGGATGCGAGGTGACACATGGTTCGACGAGTCGGAGGACTGTTGGGCGGGCGGGCCGCGGGATGCGTCGGCCTGCTCTGCGTGATGAGCACGCTGTACATGGGGGGGTGTCCCGGCGTGGGCCCGGAGCCCGAGCCCGAGCCGGGCCCCGTCTTCACGCCGGGCAAGTTCGTCGGGGCGAAGGTGTCGACGATCGAGTCCCAGGGCTGCCAGCGGTGCCACAGCGGCCACCACGACACCTGGGCGCTGACGAACCACTCCAAGGCCCTCGAGACGCTCAAGGCGATCGGGCAGGACAAGAATCCGCGCTGCCTGCCGTGCCATACGGTCGGCTTCGGTCAGGACGGCGGCTTCATGAGCGAGGAGCTCACACCGCACCTCGCCGGCGTACAGTGCGAGAACTGTCACGGATCGGGCCGCGACCACGTCAACAACGTGGACGATCCGACGAAGCGGCCTCCGAAGAGCATCGCCGCCAGCATCTGCGGAAGCTGCCACAACGACGTCCACCACCCGACGTACGACGAGTGGTCGACGTCCAAGCACGGCCTGGTGACCGAGGAACTGGCCGAGGAGTTTGCGGAGGGCGTGAACCTCAATAACTGCGGCCTTTGCCACTCCGGCGATGTGCGTCAGGTGAGGTTCATCCAAGGCGAGGAAACGGTCAGCAACGATCTCCTCGCCGGTAAGACGCGCGAGGAGATGAACGGCATTTCCTGCGCGATCTGCCATGACCCGCACCGGCAGACCGGCAACGCGGCCGATCCCGACGAAGGGGAGGACTATCAGTTGCGGTACAAGGAGGTGGTCACACCCGTGGCCTCCAACGTCGTTGCTGACTGCATCAACGCGGAGCGGTTCAACCTGTGCGGGCAGTGCCACCACACGCGTGATCGCGTGTGGACCGCCACGAGCCGCGGGCCGCACTACAGTGTCCAGGTCAACCACTACATCGGCGAAATGCCCACGCCGGACGGCAACCCCATCGTGCCGAACACGCGGACGGTGCACCGGTTCGTGCCGCACCAGTGCAGCACCTGCCACATGCAGACGAAGGAGTTTGAGAGCGAGGAAGAGCCGGCTGAGTCGGGGCACAGGTTCGAGGTGATCACGACCGGTTGCACGGCCGTCGGGTGTCATCCTACTGAGGAGCAGGCCATTGCGGACATGAACACGCTTCAGGCTGCGATCCAGAACGGCCTGAACGCCATCGCGGCCCGGCTCGGCCCGGTCAGCGAATGGGAGTATAGCGCGGCCGAATATGGCGGACCGCCGGCGGCGCAGCAGGGAGCGATTCCAGACCAGATCAAGAAGGTCCGCTTCATGTACCACTGGATCATCAACGACGGCAGCCTCGGTGTGCACAACCCCGAGTACACGAAGTTGATGCTCCTGCAGATGGATCTGCTGCTGAAGGAAGTCGGCAAGTAGTTCGCGGCGGTTTGGAGCAGAGCGTCCGCGGGCGGCCCGGGTGCCACGGCATTCGGGCCGCCCTTGCGCGCGTACCGCCGGATGGTCAGCCGTCTCGCCAGTTGATTCGGGCGGCGTAGTCCCTCGAGATCTCCCGGAATGCGGCGTAAAGCCCGGCGACGTCGTCCGTCGGCGCGCACGTCAGGCAGGGGATGGCAATGACATCCGGTGCAAGGGCGTCGGCCACGCGCCGGTACTCGGCGAGGTTCTCCCGGGGACTGTCGGTGAACTCGAAATAGATCACGCCTTGGCCGCGGAATGCAGTCTTGAACGCCGCCAGGTCGTCTTTCGAGTAAGCATACGCGAGATCCACGGCGTAAATGCGCGGATCGTGCCAGAGGTACTCGCCGGCGCACGGGTTCGGCCCGCAGTTGTGCAACATGCCGCCGCCGTATCGACGGTAGATCCGGTTGTTGAACGGCTTGCTGAAGCGGTTGAACATCTCCGGTCCGTACTGCGCGCAGATGTCGTCCGAGCAGTGGCCCTTGCGCCCCTCGGGATGCCACCAGTACGGAAAGTCCGTGCAGGTCACGTGCTCGATCCCGCCGGCGGCCTCGATCGTCGCGTCGGCGAGGCGGATGAAGGCGTCCGCGATGAAGCCGGCCAGATGTTCCAGCGCCTCGGGGTTCTCGTACATCGCCGTCAGGCACGCGACGCCGCCGAGCAGCGTGAACGCGACGTTCATCGAGCCGCCCATGTCGAGGCATGAGACGTAAACCTGACCGTCGGTCCGCTCGACGAATGTCCGAACCCGCTTGAGCCCCTCGGGCACGAGCCCGTCGGTGTGCGGGTCGGGCATCGACAGGCCGTAGACCTCGTCCAGCGACCGGAGCAGGGGGCCCTTCACGGTGCAGGTCTGGTTGGGATCCTCCCCGAAGACCACCTCGGCCCCCAGCGTGCTCTCGATCACCACGCAGCCGACGTCCGGTCTCATCGCCGGAATGTAGTCATCAGGCACCAGGTCCAGCGAGAGGCGCACCGACTCGAACTCGAGCTGGAACTGCTGGTCTGCGTCGAGGAAGTGCTCGCGGGTCGTATATCCCCACGGATTGTGCACCACGCGCAGCATGATCGGGATGTGGTCGACCCGCCGATAGTCCCACACGCGGCGGATGTTCTCCTTGCGCCGCTCGATTTCATCCGTCATTGCCGACGTCAGAAGGCCCATCAATTGCACCTCGCATAACCGTGGGAATCGCGTCATGCCGCCAGGCACTGCGCGCGACGATGCCCTTTGCGAGGCTATTGGCCGCCCCCGCGGGCGTCAAGAAGCCGTCTTCGGCTGACGGCCGGCGGGTCGGTTGCACGGCGCGTGCGCCGGCGACGAAGGGACGAAGCCGCGGAGCGACGTAACCCGGAGGGCCGGCGATCGCGGCCCCGTCCGTTTGACGGCGGCGGATGCCGGGACCGGCGGCAGGCCCGAGGGCGGCAAGAAGAGGCGTGGAAACCGCCACGTGGCGGCCCCTTGACATCCTCGGGCGAGGCGGCTAGGCTAAGAACGGACGGTTGCAAAGGGTTCGGAGACGCGGTTGTGAACGTGTCGCGTTGGTATTACTTTAGCTGGTTCTGGTACTTCGGAGGTACGCGTCTCCGGGCATAGCGGCCGTTTGCGAGAATAGCCAGACCGAGAGCCCTGAGACGCGAGTGCGATCTCAGGGCTTTTT
The DNA here is from genome assembly GCA_964617025.1 of uncultured Planctomycetales bacterium. Lineage (GTDB taxonomy): Bacteria > Planctomycetota > Phycisphaerae > UBA1845 > PWPN01 > CAZMVY01. Next base: position 40,965 of record CAZTVU010000013.1, read on the forward strand.
TTCTGGGTGGATTCGGAATGCTCGACATCAAGTACATCCGGCAGAACGTGGAGCTGATCAAACAGGGGGCGGCCCGCAAGAACATCGTCTGCGATGTGGATCGGCTCTGCCAGCTCGACGACCGACGCCGGGCAATCCAGTTCGAGCTGGACCGGCTCAAGGCGGAGCAGAACGAAACCGGTGCGAACATCGCCCTCTATCGCAACCCGAAGAGCGACTTCTTCAAGCGGCGGATTGCCGAGGGCGCTACGCCGGAGCAGCTCAGGGCGGAGGCCGATAAGCTCGTCGAGCAGATGTCGGTCCTCAAGGCCCGAGGCAAGGAGCTCGAGGACGAGCAGAAACGCGTGCTCGAGGAGTTCAATGCCCTGATGCTGACCATCCCGATGCCGGCGGATGACGACGTCCCCGTCGGGCCGGATGCCTCCCACAACGTCGAGCTGTATCGCTGGGGCGAACCCCCGACGTTCGACTTCGAGCCGCGGGATCACGTCCAGCTCGGCGAGATGCACCGGCTGATCGACATCGAACGCGGCGTGAAACTGTCCGGCGCGCGGAGCTATTTTCTGACGGGCGCCGGGGCGCTGCTGCACCAGGCCGTGTTGCGGATGGCGTTCGATTTCATGGTCCACGAGGCCGGGTTCACGCCGATGTCGGTGCCCGTCCTCGTGCGGGACGCCGTGATGGTCGGCACGGGGTTCTTCCCCGAGGGCCGGGACCAGGTCTACCGCATGCCGGAGGACGAGCTCTGCCTGACCGGCACCGCCGAGGTTGCGCTGACGTCGTATCACGCCGACGAGGTGCTTGCCGAGGAGGAGCTGCCCCGCACGTACGTGGCGATGTCCACCTGTTTTCGCCGGGAGGCGGGAACCTACGGCAAGGACACCTCCGGCATCTATCGCATCCACCAGTTCGACAAGGTCGAACAGGTGGTCGTCTGCCGCAACGACCGGGAGGAGTCGAAGGCGTGGCAGAAGAAGATGGTCGGCTTCTCCGAGGAAGTCCTCAGGCGGCTCGGCCTGCCGTACCGCGTGATGCACCTGTGCACCGGCGATATCAGCGCCGGCAAGGCCTCGACGATCGACATCGAGACGTGGATGCCGTCGCGGAAGGGGTACGGCGAGACACACTCGGCCAGCCGGCTGTATGACTTTCAGGCCCGGCGGCTCAACATCCGTTACCGCGACAAGGACAAGAAGGTCCACGTGTGCCATACGCTGAATAACACGGTGATCGCCAGTCCGCGGATCCTGATTCCGATCCTGGAGTGCAACCAGGACAGGGACGGCAACATCACCATTCCCGAGGTGCTCCGGCCCTACATGAACGGCATGGAGCGGATAGGAGGCTGATCGGATGTCATCGGAACCCCGCTCGATCGTGACGCGACAGGCACGTACGCTGCGTGCCCTGGTTGATCACGCCCGCACGGCGGCGGCGGACGCCGGCCGTCGGGCGACGGCGCTGCTGGCCGCCGTCGAGATGCTGCGTGCGGCGGACGATCGAGGCCGGGGGTGGCTTTGGCGACGGAGCGCCTGAACCGACGAACGCTCGCGGCCCTCTGCGGGCCGCGCGAGAACGGCGAGATGATTCGACCACGATTACGGCGTTGCCTCTCGTTTGGCGGGGCGCGGCCCCGCGGCGGCCGGTTCGGCCGATGCGTCTTCATCTTTCGTCGGCCGTGACGGACGGGCCCGCCCGTGCGTCCGGCCACCGCAATCATCGTTCCGACGTTATCGTTTCGAGGCGAAAGAGACGGGGCTATCGACCGGATTACAACGGAGACCATTCCATGATTGTCGTCATGCAGGCGGGGTGTACGCAGAAACACGTGGACCACGTCGTCCAGATCGTCCGCGACATGGGGCTCAAGGAGCACGTGATTCAGGGGACCGAGCGGACGGTGGTCGCCGTCATCGGGGATGAACGGTTCAAGGACCGCGGGATGCTCGAACAGGCGCCGTTCGTGGAGCAGGTGATCCCGATCCTGGCGCCGTACAAGATGGCCAGCCGCGAGGTACGGGCGGAGCCGACGGCCGTGCCGCTCGGCCCGACGGCGACGGTGGGGGGGATGAAGATCGCCGTCATTGCCGGCCCCTGCAGCGTCGAGAATCGCCGGCAGATCCTCGAGGTGGCCCGGCAGGTTCGCGACTCCGGGGCGGTGGCGCTGCGGGGAGGAGCGTTCAAGCCGCGGACCAGTCCGTACCAGTTCCAGGGCATGGGGGAGGAGGCCCTGGAGTACCTGGCCGAGGCTCGCGAGCGTACCGGCCTGGCAATCGTCACGGAGGTGATGAGCATCGACCAGGTGTTGACCGTGGCGAAGTACGCGGACGTCCTCCAGATCGGCACGCGCAACATGCACAACTTCAATCTTCTTGAGGCCGTGGGCAAGACGAAAAAGCCCGTCCTGCTCAAACGCGGCTGGAGCTCCACGCTTGACGAGTTCCTCCTCGCGGCCGAGTACATCATCAAGGAGGGCAACCCGAACGT
>CAZTVU010000014.1:0-5519 GCA_964617025.1 uncultured Planctomycetales bacterium
TGTACATGCAGCAGATCTTCGAGCAGTACTCGATGCCCTTGGCCGGATCGCGAGAGCCCGCGCAGGCGACGAACACGACCGTTTCCGGCGGCTTGCCGTCGGACGGACGCTTCATCGCGCCGAGCGTGGGGCCGGAGGCCGACGCGAGGCGCTCGAACTGCAGGCCGTCGATCACGTCCTTGTACCGGCCGTAGCCGTACTCGGGGAAGAAGTCGGTTCCCTTGATCTCGTAGCCCGTGGCGCAGACGACCGCGCCGACCGGGATCTCGATGATCTCGTCCTCCTGGTCGAAGCGGATGGCCTTGGCCTGGCAGAACTTCTCGCAGATGCGGCACTTGCCCTTCGTGAAATAGGTGCAGTGCTCGCGGTCGATGACGGGCTTGTTCGGCACCGCCTGCGGGAAGGGGACGTAGATTGCCGTGCGGAGTCCGAGCGCCGCGTTGAACTCGCTGGGGATCTTCTTCGTGGGGCACTTCTGGGTGCAAACGCCGCAGCCGTTGCAGAGCTTCTCGTCGATGCTGCGGGCCTTCTTGCGGATGCGGGCCTTGAAGTTCCCGATGAAGCCCTCGAGGCTCTCCAGCTCGGAGTAGGTATAGAGGGTGATGTTGGGGTGCTGGGCCGCCTCGACCATTCGCGGGGTCAGGATGCACTGCGAACAGTCGAGCGTGGGAAACGTCTCGGAGAGCATGGCCATGTGGCCGCCGATCGACGGCTCTCGCTCGACGAGGACGACCTTGTGGCCGGCGTTGGCGATGTCGAGCGCGGCCTGGATGCCGGCGACGCCGCCGCCGAGAACCAGGGCCGTCTTGGTCACCGGGACCTTGATGGGGTAGAGGGGCCGGTTGCGCTTGACCTTCTCGCACATGATGCGCACAAGGTCGATGGCCTTGTCGGTGGTGGGCCCGCCCTTTTCATGCACCCACGAGCAGTGTTCGCGGAGGTTGGCCATCTCGCAGAGGAAGGGGTTGAGCCCCGCCTCGGCACAGGCCCGGCGAAACGTGGGCTCGTGCATCCGCGGGGAGCACGCGGCGACCACCACGCCGGTCAGTCGCTTCTCCCGGATGGCGTCGCGGATCATGATCTGGCCGGGGTCCGAGCACATGTACTTGTAGTCCACGCTGTGGACCACGCCGGGCAGCTCGGCCGCCGCCTTCGCCACCGCCGCGCAGTCCACGGTGGCCCCGATGTTCTCCCCGCAATGGCAGACAAACACGCCGATCCGTGCCATACGTTATTGATCCTTCCCGCCTGGGGATACCTCGGCCGTCGCCCCCGCTCCCACCGGTTCGGCAAACTCCACCGGCACGATGTGCCGGTGCAGGCCGAGCGATTCCCGCGCAAGCCCCATCGCCAGGCCGATCGCCTGGCTGATGAAGATCACCGGAATGCCGTGCGACTCGCCCAGGTACTGTTCGATTGCGTCGCGCCGCAGGTCGAGGTTCACCTGGCACATCGGACAGGCGACGACGATTGCCTCCGCCCCGCGGCGGACGGCATCCCGGAGGATCCGGCCCGACAGCTTCGCGACGAGGTCGGTCCGCGAGACGGAGAAGCCGGCGCCGCAGCACTCGACCTTGAACGCCCAGTCGATCGGCTCGGCGCCGATGACCTTCATCAGCTCATCCATGCCCTGCGGGTCTTCGGGACGGTCGCACTTCACGACCTTCGTCGGGCGAACCAGGTAGCAGCCGTAGTAGCAGGCAACCTTGTGCCGGAAGGGCTCGACGACCTTGGACTTCAGGCCGTTGGCCGCGAACCGCGAGAGCACCTCGAGCACGTTGACCACCCGGACCGTGCCCTTGTAGTCGACCCCCGCGAGCCTGGAGGCCCGGGCACGAAGGTGCTCGTCGCCGGCCAGCGTCTGCTGCGTCACCGCCAGCCGGCTGTAACAGGCCGAGCACGGGGCGACGATCTCGGTGATGCCCGCCCGCTCGGCCAGGGCCAGGACCCGCGTGGGCAGGGCCAGGGCCAGGTCGTGATCGAGGTTGTGGGCCGCGCTGGCGCCGCAGCAGTTCCAGTCGGGGACCTCCTGCAGCTCGAGCCCGAGCACGGGCGCGATCGCGCGAAACGAGTCGCCGTACTCTCTGGACGAACCGAGCAGGGAGCAGCCGGGGTAGAAACCTATTCTCATCGGCCGTTTTCCTTCTTTCCGAGGGTCCGTTCGAAGACCTCCGCGACCTGCTTTCGCCCTTCGATGCGATGCGGGAGGAACTTGAGCTTGCCGCGCAGGAGCAGCTTCGGCGCCGCCAGCAGGTCCTGGAACAGGTGGAAGGATCTCAGCTTGTAGCTGCTGATCAGGCCGACTTCGTACAGGCGGCCCGTGTGACGGATGGCGTCGAGGAAGGCCTTGTGAAACGCAAGGATGTCCTTCGCCTTCGGATTGACCATGCCGCGGCGGTACGACTCCTCGCGAAGGCACTCCATCACCTTGGGAAGGTCGACCTCCTTCGGGCAGCGGGCATAGCACATTTCGCACGTCAGGCAAAGCCAGATGGAGTGCGACGTCAGGGCCCGCTCATCCAGGTCCGGGATGCCGAGCTGCAGGAGCCGGAGGATCTGGCTCGGCGGGATGTCCATCTCCGAGGCCAGCGGGCAGCCCGCGGAGCACTTGCCGCACTGGTAGCAGTCGGCCACGGACTGGCCCGTCCTGGATTTCACGTGGGCGCCGAGGCTGTGATCGTCTGTTGCCGCGTGGGTTGCAGAGGACATCAATTCACTCCGGGTACCAAGCCGACTCATTCTACGCCAAACACGTGCCGAATGCAACGCCTCTTTCCCTCTTACGCAGATGAATGCACAAGGTTTCGGGGACGTCAGTGTGCGAATTCGCTCCGCCACGGTGCGATTTGCGCGGGGCATGGATGGTTCGCCTCACGCCGACACGCGGCGTGGCGCCCTCGCGACGCTGTTGCAATTCCCCCCGATCCGGTATGGTATGTCGTTCGACCGCAGGCGGCGGAAGCGTCGCACGGGAGCCGAGCGATTCTCGTCTGCGTTCGCAAGGAAGGAGCATGGCATGGATCGATCGCGCATCACCCGCAGGCAGTTTGTGAAAAGAGCTGCGCTCGGCGGGGCGGGCCTCTCGCTGGCAAGCAGCGCCGCGCCGGCGCGGGGCGTCCTCGGCGCCAACGAGAAGATCGTCGTGGGCTGCATCGGCGTCGGCGGCCAGGGCACGGCTCATGTCTCCGAACTGGCGAAGATGCCCGACGTGGCCATCGCCGCCGTCTGCGACGTGGACCGCGCTCACTGTGAGAACGCCGCCAGAGTCGCCGGTTCGTCCCCGCACATGTGCAAGGATTTCCGCGAGGTTCTCGATCGCAAGGACATCGACGCCGTCTTCGTCGTGACGCCCGATCACTGGCACGCCATTCCCGCGATCGAGGCGTGCAAGGCGGGCAAGGACGTGTTCGTCGAGAAGCCGATCGGCCACAACATCCGCGAGGGCCGCGCGATCGTCGAGGCGGCCAGGGCCCACAACCGCGTGACCTCCGTCGGGATGCAGCAGCGTACGACGCCGCACTGGGCCCATGCCGTTCAGCGCATCCGGGCGGGCGAGCTCGGCAAGGTGCACATGGTCCACGTGTGGAACGCGTGGAACACCAAAGAGATGGGCGGCAAGCTCGGCCGGCCGGCCGACGCCGACCCGCCGCCGGGCGTCGACTACGACCTGTGGCTCGGTCCGGCCCCCCTGCGGCGGTTCAATCCGGCGCGGTTCCACTTCGGGTTCTACTTCTTCTGGGATTACGCCGGCGGCATGATGAGCGACTGGGCGGTGCATCTCTTCGACGTGGTGGCATGGGCGATGGGTCCGGACATCACCTCCGTTTCGGCCGTCGGGGGCAAGTACGTGCTGGACGACGCCCGCGATACGCCGGATACGGCCAGCGCGGTGTTCGAATGCCCGGGCTACACCCTGATGTACTCACTACGGCACGCCAACGGCTGGCGGCCGCACGGCGACATGGACCACGGGATCGAGTTCTTCGGGAAGGACATGACGCTCCAGATCAACCGTCGCGGCTTCGAGATCTATCGCGAGGAAGACCGCACGCCCCGCAAGCCGTTCTACCGCGAGACGGGCGAGACGAGGATCCGCGACCACGAGCGAAACTTCCTGGAGTGCGTGCGGACGCGAAAGCAGACGCATGCCGACGCCGAGACGGGACATCACGCCGCGATCTTCGGGCACCTTGCGAACATCGCCTATCGCGTGGGGCGTCGCATCCGATGGGATTCGAAGACGGAAACGATCGTCGGCGACCCGGAGGCGTCCAGGCTGCTCGGCCGCGAGTACCGCAAACCGTGGCACCTGTAATGGCGGATCAATCGGCGCCTTCCGCAGGGCGTGTCGTGGGCGCGGCCGTCTTGCCGGTGCCCAGCCACGCGGCGGCCGGCCCGTCGGCGGCCGGCTGGGTGGCGGGGCCATCCGCCAGAAACGCCTTGGCGACTTCGTCGTTCGGCCGTCGCTTCGCCACCTCGGCGAACCGCTGCCGCGCGGACTCCTTCTGCCCGGTGAATTGCTCGACAAAGCCCAGAAGAACCAGGGCATCGGTGCTTTGCGGGTGCAGACGGACATAGCGCCTCAACTTCTCGATCTGCTCGTCGAGATCGCCCGCCTTCCGGTATCGATCCGCCAGGCTGAAGTCGGCCTGCGCCAGCTCGGGGCGTTCCCGGATCACCTTCGTGATCCGGGTGGCCGCGCTGGTGTAGGATCGTTCGTTGCCCATCGCGAATTCGGCGATGGCGCAGGCGAGCTCGGCGTCCGCCCGGTCGGCGTTCCGGAGCTGGGCGGCCTTGCTGAACTGTCTGCGGGCCTCGGCGTACTTGCCGACCGCGAAGGCCGCCGCGCCGTCGTTCATGTAATCGACAAACTTGTCGTCCGCCGCGAGCACATCCCGTTTGCGGCGAAGAGTCTTGCCGGCCTTTGAGTCGGCCTCGCCCTGCGAGTCCGACTCGGATCCGCCCGCCTCGGGCGCGATCCGCCACTCCTGGGGCACGACGGTGTTGTTTTGCACGTAATTGTTGACGATCACGCCGCTGCCACCGTAGATCACTCGGCCGGGGGGTACGCGGAACTGAAAGGGGTATCGCGGCGGCGGGATCTGCGCAAAGTCGCGGTCCGCGTTGTATCCGGGCATTCTCTGAACGGCGCGCGCGTCGGGCTGCGCCCGGCGCACAGGCGCCGGGCCCAAGGGCGTGCGATTCGGGCCGTAAGAGGGCTGGGCCGGCGGCGGGGCCTGCGGTGCAAAGCCCGGCATCCGCTGCTGCGGATCGCCCGGTGCCGGAGGCTGGTTCGTGTGCTTCCCGTCGTTGCCGATCTGAGCGGACGCGACGGCCGCCCACAGCAGTAAGACCGCCCCGCAAAGTCCTGCGGCCGAGACGACTCGCCACGATAACATAAGTTGCGTCCTCCTCACCGAAGCGAACACCGACGGGCCGTACATCGAACGATTATACGCGGGTTTCCTGCATGGTCAAAGATGATCCGTCGTTGCGTCTTGCGGATCGGGCAGGTACAC
>CAZTVU010000014.1:5584-11808 GCA_964617025.1 uncultured Planctomycetales bacterium
GCGGCCGCTTGACCACCACGCGGAAAGCCGCCGTTCGCAGGGCCGTCTCAAACAGCGAGCCGGCGTCCGCGTCGTCGCCGGCGACAAGGCGGCACAACCGCATCTCCTTCTTCACGAGCGACGACTTTCGCCTGTGCGGAAACATCGGATCCAGGTACACCACATCGGGCCGCTCGTCGCGTGACAGGGTGGACAGATACTCGCGCGACTCTCCGACCACCAGGTGAAGCCGATCGCGGACAATTGCGGCAAGCGACGGGTCCACCAATGCGCGACGAATTCCGTCCGCCAGCAGGGCGGCGACGACGCGCGACCGCTCCACGGCCGTCACGACACAGCCCATGCACGCCAGCAGAAACGCATCGCGCCCGAGCCCCGCCGTCGCATCGCACACGCGTGGCGCCCGGGCCGCATCGGCGGAACGCCCGGCGCCCACCGCCCGGCCGAGCATCTGTCCGGCGAGGCCTCCCGCGAGGCGCCGGTGGCCGACTCGGCCGCCCACGAAGTCGGCGTAGACGCCGCCCGTGCGGTGCTTCGCGGTCTGACGAAGCTCGATTCGTTCGGGAGTTACGGCCAGCACGAGGTCGACTCCGGGGTCCGTCGAATCAATCAGAGGGATACCCACCTGTCGGGCCAGTGCAGTCGCTCGCACGCGGAGGTCCGGCCGGTTCGGGTCCGCTGCCACGGCGATCGTCAGCCCGGACGGCAGGGTCTCGCAATCAGATGGCCGTTTGTTCCCCATCCGCGGCGCTCGCGGGACGTGTCGTGGGCGACTGCATCGTTCGGGACTCGGCATCCGACGCCGACGGGAGCGCCGGGCGCGTCGTCGGCGTCTGACCGGCCGGTTGCGTCGTCGGAGGCACAAGCGGCGGCGGGTTGAGGAACGTCGCCGCCACGGAGTCATTCGGCGAGAGCGTCAGGGCCTTTCGGAAGACTTCCTTGGCCGAATCGCGGTTCCCGCTGAAGTGCTCGATGAAGCCCAGGACGATCATCGCGTCCACATCGTCCGGATTCGCCTTGACGAAAGCCCGCAGCACGGCGAGCTGCTTGTCGAGCTGTTCCTTCTTGCCGTAACGCTCGCGCAGGTCGAAGTCCGAGTAGACCACCTCGCTGTATTGCGGGATCACCTGCCGGATCGGCTCCGCGGCGGCACGATAATCGCCGAGCGCGAAGAGCGTGATGGCGTAGGCCAGCCGTGCATCGATGCTGCTCGGGTCCGTCTGCAAGGCCTGTGCGAAGGCAATGCCGGCGTTTGTGTAGTCGCCGTTGGCAAACGCGGTCGCCCCCTGATTCATGTAGTTGACGAAGGCTTCGCTCGGCATGCCTGTTTCCGGCGATGTCTGCGCGCCGGCGCCAGGCCGGGTCGTCGGGCCATCCGAAGACGGCGACGGAGTGACGTTCCGCTCGGCAGCAGGCGGCGCTTCCACGGCCGGCGCGGCCGCCGGGGCTTCCGAAGCAGCCGGGGGCGGCGATGCGGCAGGGGCCTCCGGGGCTGGAGCCGCCGGTTGCGGTTCCGGCGTGACGACGGTCTGCGGGGCCGGCTGCGGGGGAGCGATCGGCGATCCGCTTCCAGCGTTCGGCGTAACGTCCGAGGGCGCGGCAGTCGGAGGTGTCGGCGGCGTGGCGGCGGGGGCCGGCAGTGCAGGCGTATAGCCGGTTACCGTTTGTGCGGCGTCCGGCACGACGACGGGCGCTGGGGATGTCACGTATGCCGGCGGCGGCGCGACGACAACCGGTTCGGGCACAACCACGGCTGGCGACGCCACGACCACCGGCGGCGGAGCCACCACGATCGGGGCCGGTTGCACGAACACCGGCGGCGGGTTCACGAAGAATCCGAAGCTGAAGGCGTAGCTGCTGCAATGCCTGTCGTGGTACAGAGGTCGCGGACAGACCACCGGCCTCGGCGGACACACCGGAGGAGGCGGCAGGCAGCCCGGGCGGTAGGCGGGTCGGCCGAAGTGAAACGCCGTGGAAGCCGGCGGGCGGTGGGACGAGGGCCCCGGGCCCACGACGGCCGGCCTGGCCGACGGCATTCCGGGAATCCGCGTATTCTCGTGCGACCTCGTGCCATATGTCGCCGGACCGCCCGCCGTGCCGGGCGCGGCACCGCGAGCGGCAATCGGCGGCAAGACACCCGATCGCTCTGCCGTTGGAACCCGAACGGGCGCGCCCAGCCTGCTATCGGCCGAGTCGCGTCGAATCACCATCGGCGGCGAGGACGCCCCGCGACCGGCGGTTGCGGACCTCTCACCGCCCGGCGGCGCGGACACCCGCGGCAACTCTCGCGCGGCCGGCGACCGGGTTGGGGCTTTCCCAGGAGTGGACGGCGGCGCAATCGCCGCCCCCGGCATTCGTGAGACGCCGGACGGGGGCGCAGCGTCGATGGATCGCAGCGCTCCGCCGGGGGCCGCCGGGCCGACCGGCGAAGGTGATACACGGCTTACGGGCGGGGAAGTCGGTCGGGCCACGCGCGACCGGCCGGGGGTTGCAGCCGGGGCCGGCGACGGCGAAATGGTCGCCCCCGGCATCCGTGAGACCGCCGATGGATTCGACGGGGCGGGTGACACGGTCGGTCGCTGAGGCGCGATCGGGCCGGACGGGCGGGCCGGGATCGGCGAGACCCGGTTGATGGTGGGGGGGGCCTGCGGGGCCGGAGCTTGGGCAATCGGGTGCAGCGTCGACGACCGCGGAGCCGATGGGACCATAACCCGGTCTGACCGGCTCGGCCCCGGCAACGCGGAAGTTCGCGGAATGGTTGGCAGCGCCGAGGAAGGCGACGGGCGATCTACGGACGGGCTGACCGTTCGAGGCACAACGGGAGTCGAGATCACGGGCGACGGTCGCGGGGCCGACGGCGGGGAATAACGTGGCATTGAGGGCGCGACCGGGCGTGCCGTGCTGAACGAAGGCGACGGCCTCGGACCGGCCTCGCGGATGGACGGGCTCGAGCGAATCACGGGAGCCGATCGATTCGGCGAGGATCGAAACGACGGAATCGCATGGCCGCCGGACGGTCGGCTGATTCGCTGCGGCGGCCGATGCTCGCTTCCGGAACGCGGAGCGCCCGCAGCCGCGGTTGCCAGCAGGCCGCTCAGTGCGCCAAGGAACGCCGGCCATTGCCAGAATCGCATATTCATAGCCGATCACCTCATTGAGGTCAGACACGCCAACGCGGCCGAAGTTGGCCTGCCGTCGCGGAAGACCCTAACCACGGCCGTTCAGCCTGCCGCGTACCAATTGCAGCATCCCTCTAAGGTCGCTCACGCGATGGTGGGGTTCTGATGTGCCGATATCGCTGATTCGAACGCTCCGGCAGACCCACACCGTCTCCAATCCGAGCGGGGCGGCACCTCCGACGTCCGAATGCAGCGAATCGCCGACGTGCATGGTTCGATCGGCTCGCCAGCCCGTTTGGGCCAGCGCCTTTTGGAATATGCGTGCGTCCGGCTTGTAGCTCCTCGCCGACTCGGACGAGACGACAAGGTCGAGGTGAATCCCCGTTGCCTCCATCGCGGCGCGCAGATCATCGTGGTCCGCGTTGGACACCAGACACACCGGAACGCCCAGGCGCCGCAGTTCATCGAGGACGGCGTGCGTCTCCTCGAACAGCGGCGGCGATCGAAGCCACTGCGTCAGCCCCGCCACATACGGCGCGGGATCGATCTCGCGCCCGATGAGCCCTCGCATGCATTCCACAAGGCTGTCGCACTCGATCTGGTACAGGGTGCGGAAGCGCCCGTCGTTGCACACTTCCGACAGGGCGAAATAGCCCCGGCCCCATTCGATCCCGAGGTGCTCCGCCGTGATGGGGAGTTCGAAATCGGCGATGATCCGTCGGCAGACCGATTCCACCGCCGATCGATCCCCGCCGACCAGCGTCCCGTAGAAGTCGAGAAAGAGCCCGTCGAGAGCCGACATCGCGCGGCATTATACGCGCGTGCCGCGTACGCTGCACCTGGGCCGCGCATGGAAAGACCGCGGCAATTGCCGACGCCCCTGCCGGATTCAGAATCGCTTCAGCCAGGCCACGCCCGCGCTGCCGGTGGTGGGGTCGGCGTAGGGCATGATCTCACCACCGAAGATTTCGGGGCTGCGGCCGGTGGCGACGGAGTGACCGATGACCCAGCCCATCACGCCGCCGAAGATCACGTCGGAAAAAAAATGCTCGCGGTCGTCGAGCCGCTCGATGGCGACCAGCGTCGTGAGGCCGTACATGGGTACGCCGACCAGCGGGCCGTACGAGTGGTCGAGGACGGCGGCGAGGGCTGCGGTACTCGACACGTGGCCCGAGGGCCAGGCCCACAGCTCGCCGTTGGGGCTGCGGTTCCAGGCGCAGATCTTGAGGAAGACGGTGCTGAGGTCGTTGATGATCAGCGCGGAGAAGGCGGTGCGGCCGACCTCGTAGGTCTTGTCCGACGGGAGTTGCTGACCCGCCAGGTACATGGCCCCCGCGACGGCGAAGTGAATCCCCGGATTGCCCAAAGCACCGAACGTATCGCGCCAGCCCTTCGAGAATGTGTGGTGTTCGTCGTAGTGGTCCTCGATCTTGTCGTCGACCTCCGGGGCCGTGGCGATCGAGGCCGCGCCGGCCAGACCCAGGATGACCAGGTTCGGTACGCTCGTGTAGACGCGCTTGGTGTCGCGCCAGAGCTCGGCGGGCATTCGCTTCACATCGCGCTTGACCGTTTCGCCGAAGCCGGGAAGCGGGCCGCGCGTGGCCGCCGGTTGCGTGGCCGGTCCCTCCTCGGCAGAGGGCTCGCTAGTCGAGGCCGCCGGTGCATCGGCCGCGAGGATTCCCGTCGGCACGGCCGCGGGCGGCGGTTCCTGTTCGGACCATGCCGTCAGCGCGAATACCGCCCGCTCCTTCGGCGCAGGCACCGCCGGGGACGCCGAGGCGCATTCACGTATTCGCCGCGCGCCCACAGCGGCCGCCTCGTCCGCCCACCGCGAATTCGCCGTTGCCGCTCCGCCTCCCGGTGCGGAAAGCGAATTCGGACCCGGACAGGTGTGACACCCCTCAACCGCGAAAACCAAAACGAAGCCGCCCAACAACGCCGGAAGAGACGAGACGCGAGATTGCATGGCTTCCCTACTGGCTCAGGAGGACCGTGTTCGGGTCCTCGCCGCGGGCCTGGTACTTGTCCACGAGCTTTCGGAGCTTGGGTTGCTGCGGGTTGAGTTCCAGCGAGCGATGCCAGTGCTCAACCGCCGCGTGATAGTCGTCCATCCGGCTGCGGTCGACGAGATATCGGCTCATCTTGACGACCCCGAGGCCGGCGTGCGCCTCCGCGAGCTTCGGGTCAATCGCCAGCGCCCGCTCGTAGCTGGCGATGGCGTCATCGTATCGCTTCTCGCGGAAGAGACAATACCCGAGCTGCGAGTGCGCCAGCGCCATCTCCGGATCGATCTTCGCGGCGAGCTCCAGGGCCCCGCGGGCGTTGGAGAATCGTTCCTGCTTCATCAGGGTGGTGGCCAGGTTGACGAGGACCATCGGCTGATTGCCGTCGCGCTCCAGCGACTCGTTGAACTCGTGGATGGCCTCATAGAATCTGCCCTGCGCATCGTACGCGGCCCCGAGGTTGCTGTGCGCAAAGGCGTTGTCGGGATCCAGCTCGATGGCTCGCTTGTAGTATTCAATGGCCTGATCGAGGTTGCCGTCCTGATGATAGCAGACGCCCAGGTTCATGTGTGCGTCGAAGCTCCGGGGGTCCAGCTCGCAGGCGTGGATATACGCCCGGATGGCGTCGCGAAGCCTGCGGAGGTGATGGTACATCTGGGCGAGCTGGTACGTGTCGCCGAAGCTGAAGGGGTTCAGCTTGACGGCCTCGGCGAAGGCCTTTGCGGCCTGCTCATAGTCGCCCTTGCGTTTGAAGATCGTTCCGATGGAGGAATGCGCGACGGCCAGCCGCGGATTGATCTCCACGGCCTTTTGGAACTCAACCAGCGCGGCGTCGAGGTTTTCCGTTTCCAGGAGCCGCGTTCCCTGGTTGACGCGGTGATCGGCGATCAGATTCCCGATGGGCGGACAACCCGTCGCCGTGATGAGGATCAGGGTCGCCAGAAGCCACGAATGCCGCCCGCCGACGGCGAAAGTCGATCGAACTTCGTATCGCATGGGGACTCTGCCTGTCGCCGCGCCTCCGGGCGGCGGAACCGCCCCGGCGGACCGCGCCCCGGGGCCGTCGGGCGTATCCTATCGGCGGAGCCGGGGAGCGGCAATA
>CAZTVU010000014.1:11823-43280 GCA_964617025.1 uncultured Planctomycetales bacterium
GCTCTCCGTCGATGCCGTGTATTGGTTTTTGCCCTCGCCTGCGCTAAGATATCATCGTCGATCCAGGGCAGAGCGAATGACTTTTTTCCCAGGCGCCTCCGAGGCATGCGGACTCTGCTGGCCATACCGATCTTCAATGAATCAAAGTACTTGCGGGGCGTTCTCGCACGGGTCCGCGAGCACATCCAGGAGATACTCGTTGTCGATGATGGTTCGACGGACGCCACACCGACGCTGCTGGAGGCCGAGCGCGGCCTGTACATCATACGTCATCCCGAAAACCGCGGATATGGCCAGAGTCTCATCGATGCCTTCGACTTCGCCCGTCGAGGGGGCTACGACTGGATCATCACGATGGACTGCGACGAGCAGCACGAGCCCGCCCACATCCCGGAGTTTCTGGCGGCCGCGAGGGCGGATGACGCCGACATCATCAGCGGCTCTCGTTACCTGACGGCCAACGACGGCGAAGGCCAGCCGCCGCGCGACCGACGAACGATCAACCTGTGCATCACGCGCCTCCTCAACCGGATGCTTGACCTCGGCATTACGGACGCATTCTGCGGCTTCAAGGCGTATCGCGTGTCGGGGCTGGCGCAGCTTCATCTGACCGTGCCGGGCTACGCGATGCCCCTGCAACTCTGGGTGCAGGCGGCCCGTGCGGGGTTGCGGATTCGCGAGTTGCCCATCCGGCTTATCTACAAGGACCCGACCCGCCATTTCGGGGGCCGGCTTGATGACCCGCGCGCCCGGCTGCAACATTACCTGGACGTGCTCAGCCGGGAACTGGGTATCCCCGCGTCCGCGGATGCGGCGGACGAGGCGCCTGACGACACCTGTTGCTCCGCGCGAAGATGCTGAACTTTGAATCGCTCCGTGCGCCTCCCAATGACGGGGATGTCCTCATCGAGCCGCCCGCGTCGGAGCTTCGTCGGCTGGCGGCCGACGCGGTGCATCACTGGGCGGCCATGCCGGGAGGGATCGGAGGAGTGCCCTGGGTCGCGCTGCGCGGCGCGGTGCGGCAGCGCTTGGGGGTCCCGGTCGATGCGCCGTTGATCGTGACGGGGCATCAGCCGGAGTTCATGCACCCGGGCGTGTGGGCGAAGTACGTGGTGGCGGACCGGCTGGCCGTGGCGATCGGCGGCGTCGCGTTGAACCTCGTCGTCGACAATGATGTGCCGAAGACAACGGCCGTTGCGATGCCGGTGATTTCGGGCGACCGCCTGTCGCTCGAGCAGGTTCCCTTCGCCCGGCCGGGAGCCGGGACTCCGTATGAGTGCATCCCGCGGGCGGATTCCGCCGTCATCGCAGCCGCACGGCAACGATTTGCCGCGATCATGGGCGCTGCGTTCAATGCCTCGGCCCTTCCGGCGTTTCTGGAGGGCTTCGCCGGCGAGGGTAGTCGCGACTTCGTTGAACAGATGGTCGCCGGCCGCGCGGCCGTCGATCGGGCCTTCGATGTGGCGGTCCGGGACGTGCGAGTCAGCGCGGCCTGGGGCGGGGCGATGCTCCTCGATTGGGTGCTCCGGGCGCGGGACTTCGCGCAGTCGTACAACCGGGCGCTCGCGGAGTATCGGCGCGAAGCGGCCGTTCGTGGGCCCAATCGTCCGCTGCCGGACCTTCGGATGGCAGGTTCGCGAGTCGAATTGCCCGTCTGGGCATACGATGCGGACGGACCCCGGCGTCGAGTGTTTGTGGAGCGGGACGAGGGTCAGATCCGCCTGTTTGCCGAGGACGAGTTGATCGGGCGGGCCGCCGTTGCCGACTTGGGCCGGGAGGGCGCGGTGCCGGATGTACTTCAGGCCGCGTGCCGGATGAAGCTCCGGCCGCGGGCACTCGCCCTGACCCTCTGGGCGCGCCTGGTGGCGGGGGACCTGTTCATCCACGGGATCGGCGGTGCCAAGTATGACCGCATTACGGACAAAATCATTCGGTCGTACTACGGCGTCGAACCGCCGCCGATGGCCTGCGTGTCGGCGACGCTGGTTTTCTGGCCCGGCCGGACCCCCGTGAGCCGTGGGGAGATCGCGTCGGCCAGGCGATGGGTGCGGGATGTGATCTACCAGCCGGACCGGTGGGCGGCGGGCACGGCCGGGGCGGCACCCCTGTTGGCTGAGCGTTGCGCGGCGATCGCGCGGTCCAATGCGCTTCGCGAGGCGGCCTGCGGTTCGGACCGGCGCGGCGAGCGGCGGGAGGTCTTTCGCCGGATTCGCGATTTGAATGCTCGGATCGTCGGCCTGCGTCCCGGCATCGTCGACGAGGCGCGGACCGCACTGGAGCAGCTTGAACAGCGGGCCCGCGACGACCGCATTGCCGGCTCGCGCGAGCGATTCTTCGCCATGTTTCCTTTGTCCCGGCTTGCGGGCCTCTGCCGCGAGCTGACGGACCGCATCGCCGGTTGAAGTCTCCCCGCTTGCCGCCGTGGCGACCGCCGATTACCCTGACGGGATGCCTGTGTGCTTCCGAGTCGCCGCAGGGCTTCTGACGATGAGCATCGCTGCCGTCCATGCCGGGGAACGACAGATCACCCACGACGCCGACTTCAACCACGAGCTCGACAACAACGACAACTTCTCGCCGGACGACCGCTTCCTTGTCTTTGACACGCGGCCGGCCACGGCGCGGATGATCGATTCGCGGCTCATCGCGAAGGTCGAGATCGCCACGGGGCGCATCACCCCCCTGTATCGGCCGGAGGATCCCAATGAATTCGGTCCCGGCGTCGGCGCCGTTTCGTACGCACCCGACCGCGACGAGGTCGTCTTCATCCACGGGCCCATGCGACCAAGATCGGCGGCCCAGCAGTATGAGAAGCACCGGCGCGTCGGAGCAATCGTCTCTGCGGACGGTCGGGGCCGGGTCCGGTTCGCCGATGCGCGCGACATCGTGCCGCCGTTCACGCCGGGGGCACTGCGCGGCGGGACGCACCGGCACGAATTCTCCGGCGACGGGCGGTGGATCGGCTTCACGTACAACGACGAGGTGGTGCGCGAGCACGGCCTGAAGACCGGCCGAAACCTCGACCTGCGCACGATCGGCGTGACGCGGCTGGGGATGCCGGTGCGAGTGCCGGAACGAGGGTTGTTCTCGGAGGTTGCCGAAGGTTTCTCGGTGCTGGTGGTCGTCGTCAAGCCCGACCCGCGGCCGGGCGGCGACGAGCGCTCGCACGCCGCCGGCGCCAGTTGGGTCGGGCTGCGCGGTTACCGGCGATCGGACGGGCGGCGGCAGCTTGCGCGGGCCTTCATCGGGACGACCCGGGACGACGCCGGCAACGAGCTGGATGAGCTGTACGTGGCGGACATCCCCGAGGACATCACGCGGCCCGGACCGCTCGGGCCGCTGGAGGGCACGGATACCACGTTTCCGATGCCGCCGGCGGGGACCTCGCAGCGGCGATTGACCTTCACCGCCGGCGCGAAGTATCCCGGGTGCCGCGGCATCGTCCGCGGCTCGCCCGACGGCGAGCGGATCGGGTTCCTCCTGCGGGATGATCGCGGACAGTGGCAGGTCTTTCTGGTCTCGCCGAACGGCGGAAAGCCGCGTCAGGCCACGTTTGTCGAGGGCGGCGTCGACGCCGGCCCGCGTTGGCATCCGTCCGGCCGGGCGATCGCGTGCGTCGCGGGGAGCCGGATCGTGGCCACGGTGACGCAGGACGGCCCGCACTTCGGCAAGAGCGTCGTTCTGAGCGACCGAAGCCCGCCGCCGTTCGCCCTTGTATGGAGCCACGACGGCCGCATGATCGCCTGCAACCGCATCGTGCGGACGGACGGCAGGAATGTGACGCAGATCTTCGTGATCGACTATCCGGATCATGACGGCGACGGGCTGCCCGACGGCGTCGCCGGACCGGGGTGATCTCCGACATGGCATAACGCAACGACGGGAGAGCGAGAAAGCCCAGTGCGCCTTTGGCCGCAACCAGGAGATGCGCGAGTCTTGCTCGCTGGTTTCGTTCAAAGATCCTGCCCCGACCTCAACGCGGGCAGCGGTCGCCCGGCCCGTTTTGTACGGCACGGTCCGCGCGTTTTGGACTGCGGCGGCCTTGCCGCCGCTTTTCCTGGGGCGAGCCGGGACACGCCTGCGTGCGGCAGACCGTCCGAGGCAAAGCGGTGGCGTGGCCACCGCAGTCCAAAGACCTCGACGGATGATGGATGACGCGAAGCGGATAGCCGGGAACGCACAAGTGCGGCCGGATCGTTTTTGGAAAAGCGTGCCGGGAGGACAAGGAATCGGCCGGTATCATCGAAAAATCGGCAAAGCGAAAAAGCGCTTTCCAAGGCGCGAATATGGAGTACGCCCGCGATGCGGCAGGGAGTTCACCGCGCCGTCAGAGGTTCTTCGTCTTCTCGCTTTCTCGATTCTTCGCTTTCCGGCGTTGCGATATGCAACGCCGGGGTGATCTCTCTATTGCCCACGGCGTTCGCGTATCGCCGTCGCACCGCCCGAGCGATCCGCCGGCCCTATCGCAGCCCCGCGAGCGCCCGAAGGAAGCGTCCGCCGGCGTACGCCAGGTCGGAGGCGATGCTGATCGTGAGGAGCTGATAGGACACCAGCAGCAACCACGAAAGCACCCAGCCGCCCCGGCCGTCGACGATCCCCAGGGCCCGGCCGCGTTCCAGCAGTCGGCCGCCGCGCTTCTTCCGCCGCAGCCACCACCGATGCCATGAGTAGTGCACCGCCAGGCCGAATCCTTGGAGCGTGCCCCAGAGGACATAGGACCACATCACGCCGTGCCACAGGCCGCAGTAGAGAAACGTGAGCACGAAGCACAGCCACCGCGGGAAGCCGTTGGCCACCATGGCGCGAAACGGGTAGTCGAACAGCCACTGGCCCAGCGTGATGCTCCACCGTTTCCAGAAGTCGGCGATGTTGTTGACAAACCACGGTCCGCGGAAATGCTCCGGTACTCGAAAGCCCATCAGGCGCCCGATTCCGATCACGATATCGCAGTACCCGGCGATCCAGAAGTAGAGCTGGAGCGGTACCAGCGCGCACGAGATCACCAGCCGGTAGTAGGGGAGCGTGTCCGGGCGATCGAAGAAGGCCGGGCTGATCTGCCTGTTGATGACGAAGAGCATGATGCCCAGGCGCAGCAGGCCGGTGCCGATGCGAGCGAACCCCTGCCGGACCTGCACGTTGTGCCTCGCATCCGCGATCTGCCCCACGAAAACGTCGTACCGGTACAGCGGGCCCATTTTGAACGTCGGGGCGAACAGCATATAGGCGAGGTAATCCGCCGGCGGGGTCCGATCGAGCCGCCCCTGGAGCCGGTCCACGCCGACGAGGACGGCCTTAAGGTGGATGTAGGCCAGGCCGCACCAGTGCAGGTAGTTCGTGCGATTGACAACCGACTCGCCCAGCGAGGGCAGGAATCCCGGCATCGGATCGAACAGCAGCCACAGGTATGGCGCATGAAGGATGACGACCGCCGCGCCGAGCACGCCGTACGAGGCCGAACCCCCGCCCGCCGCCCGGGCCAGCGCATGCGTGGCCCCGTAGTAGAACGTCAGCAGGGCCAGCAGGAACACGACGAACGCCGGGCCGAGTGTTGCATACCACACAAGCAGCGACGTCGTGATGAGAAACCCGCGTGCCGCCCGCGGGGGCGTCAGCCAGAACAGCGGCACGAACGGAAGGTAGGCCAGCACGCCCAGCGGACCGCGCGGCACGTCCCACGGCCCCATCTGCAGGTGGAACCATCCATCCAGCCGCGCAAAGTCGACGATGAACCGCACGGGTTCGCTCACGATGGTTCACCCGGCAGAAGTGCGAGCAGGTCGGTCGGCCGGTCGATCAGGAAGTCGGGCCCGGCGGCAACCAGCACGTCGCGGTCGCGGAAGCCCCACGTGGCCGCCACCGCGACCATCCCCGCGGCCCGCGCCGTCGCGACGTCCGCCTGCGAGTCACCGACCATCCAGACCGCCGCCGGCGATGCGCCCATCCTCGCCGCGATGTCGAGCGCCGTCCGCGGGTCGGGCTTGCGGTGCTCGTCGTCGCGAAAGCCCTCGACCGCGACGAACGGCCACCGCCCGCACAGTGCGCCGACCATTCGCCGTGTGGCCTCCTCCGGCTTGTTCGACAATACGGCCAGCGGCAACCCGCGCGCCACCAGACCGTCGAGCAGGGCCGGGATGCCGTCATAGAGCCGGGTGTGGTCCAGATCGTGCACGCGATACTCCTGGGCGACGCGCGCGGCCATCTCCGCGATTCGGTGGTGGTACGACGGCGGCAGTGCCCGACGGCACAGCGTAGGCAGGCCGTCTCCCACGTATTGCCGGATGCTGTCGATCGGCTGCGGCGGCAGGCCCATTTCGGCCAGAACGACGTTCACGGAGTTCGTGATGTCGCGCAGGGTGTCCGCCAGCGTGCCGTCGAGATCCAGGATGATTCCCTTGCAGTGCATTGGCCTCGCTCGTCGACCGGCCTCGGTCTCGCGGTTGCGGATCGCGATGATGCGTCCTGAGGTCGGGGAGGCGGTTCCGCCCCAGGAGCGGTGAGGTTCATCTGCTCGCGGCCCGCTTTCTCGAGTCTTTGCGGTGCGGGTGCCCGCGGCGAGCGGGCGAACCTGCGGCCGCGCCGCAAGACCGCCCACGACCTGCCTCGCGACTCGCTACTCTTCGTCAGCCTCCACCACGTAGATCATCGTCGGCGGCATCTTCTCCGATGGTTCACGATCGCGATTGTTGCCGGCGGTCTTCTGGACCATCCAGTGCCGCCGGCCGCCCGGAAGCAGCCCGGTGTTCTCGACCGCGTAGGAGTACTCCAGCCCGGACCGCCGCAACGGCGTGATGTGCGGTTTGCACTCGAACGCCCCGGGCTTCATCGATCGCAGCGTCTCGACCGTCGCATGCACGATCTGCGGACCCCAGTGGTACCGCTCGTGCGTAAACGTGACATCCACCGCGCCGCCCTTGCCGAAGCGCAGGCCGGGGATGCCGATCCCCGCCCAGGGGATCGACCCGCCGCCCGAGAAATCCCAGCGGAACGCCCAGTCGCTGAACTGGATGATTCGCCAACCGGCATCGTCGCGCGTGGCGATGTACATCTGCGTCCCCCCGTCGGGCCCGTATTTGATGTAGCTGATCCACGGGCGGTCCTGCGGGTCAAGGGCCATCCGGCCGCCGTTCATCAGGCCGGAGCGCTGCGGCACCGGGTCGATCACCTCCGCCGTCTCCGGCGTGATGGGCAGCGGCACCGGCCGGCCGTTCGACGTCTGCCACGTCGATCCGCCGTCGGGACTGAGCGCGTAACAGACATCCTGGTTCGTGACGACATCCGGCGTCTCGCGCCAGCACCAGGCTAGGTGCAGCCGGCCCTTCGAGTCGAACTGCATGCCGATCGGATACGCACTGAACCGCGGCAGTCCCTGCAGAACCGGGCCGGGTGCGACCATCGACCACGTCTTCGATCCCTCGTCGTACCGCTGCATGAACGTATCGCCCTTGCCGCTGCCGCCGATGCGGTATGTCACCACCAGGCGGTTTGACGACGGCACACGGTGAAATCGCGGGTAGGTCACGCTCTTCTCTCGCGTCGCGCCGAAGCGGTCGATCCGTTCGAAGCTGTCGATGTCGCCCGCCCGGCGGGTCCGAAAGTAGTTGAGATCGCTGCAGTGGTGGTTGGCGGTCAGGTGGACCTGCCCGTAGCGGTCGAGGGCCATGGCGATCGTGTTGTGCGAGTCCCAGCCGACCTTCTCATCCAGTCGCACGAACCGCCACGCTCCCTGCGGCAGATCCCGCGCGCCGACCGTCAACTGCTGCCGGGCGTCATAAAAGGCGATGAACTGCCGCTTGCCGTCACTGACGAGCGACTGTCCGGCGTTGACCGGCGTGCCGGCGAAGCCGGGCCCCACTTCGGTGATGCGGATTCCTTCGGCCCCGGCCCACGGCCGCCAGACACGATCGACCTCGCCGCACGCCGCCTCGCCCGCGAACACGTAGACCCGGTACTTCAGCGACAGCGTCCGTCCCTTCGGCAGGCGCCATCCGTCTTCGCCAAGCCAGAACATGGGCGTCGGCGAGGCGAACCCGTAGTCCCGCGTGAACCACGGGGAGGGGAACCAGGCGTTCTCCGGGTGGTCAAGGATGGCGATCCCCTCGCGATGGCCGCCGTTGTCTCCGACAAAGCCGCACCAGGGGGCCTTTCGGCCGAACGTGGCCTTTTCGCCGTGGCGGCCCATCGCGTCGGCGAGGACGCCGCCCTGCTGAGGGCTCAGATGCGGCATCACCCGCACGGAGAAGAGCGAATGATTCGTTTTCACGACGTGAATGTCGACCAGGGCTCGCAGTGTGATCTCAAAGTCGATGAATCGCACGTTCGGCCCCGGCGCCGAGACCCGGATTCGCCGCGTGTCCTCGAGGAGGGGTTCGCGCCCCGGGACCCGCCAGAGGCATCGGTCCGTGAACTCGGCCCGCTCGGGCCCGGCGGACACCAGCGCGGGACCGTCCGAGACGATCTGCCCGCGGTCGTTCCCCTCCTGCCAGAAGTTGAATCCGTTGACTTGGTCGCACCCGAAGAAGAGGGAATGATGATGGGGATACGGGTTCGAGGTCTCCGTCGTCAGCGACTTCCCGCTCCGCGGTCCGTTGACCGGCCAGAAGTAGGGGTACTTCTGTTGCCGATCGAAGCGATAGGCGGTGAACTCCTTTCCATCGACGTCGATGCGGACGCGGTTTTCCTCGATCCGGGCCGCCACGCCGGCGACGGCCGCCTGCGACAACACGGCCTCGGCCAGGGCGCACGCAAGCAGTGCCGGCCATCGCGTCATTCTCGCGTCGAGTCGCCGCCCGGTCCGCGATGTTCTTGGCTCGCGGATCCGCCAGGGCGCGTCGCCGTTTTCGTCGGTTGGACCGCGTGTACCGTTCATACCGGCGGATTGTGACGGCGGCGGGCGCGTGAAACAAGCGGCGACCTTCCCCGTCGGCCGCGAACCGCTTGTCCCGTTCTCATCATCGCATCTGGAGCGAGGCCAGTCCGCTCGCCACGTCGTCGGCGAAGTCGAAGAGCTTGTCCAGCCCCGTCACAAGAAAAGCCCCCCACACGTGCGTGTTGATGCCGCAGAGTTTCAGCTTGCGGCGGTTCGTCCCCTCAACCAGCTTTCGAAGCTTGAGCAGCTTGGCGATATTCGATGAATTGACGAACGTGACGCCGCTGAAGTTGAGCACCACGTCCGTGTTGGGTTTCGTGGACAGTGCGTCGAAGAGCGCGTTGAGGTCGTCCGTGTACGTCGGGTCGTCCGACAATTCGACCACGATGATCTCGTCGGACCAGTTCTGGATGGACATGGCACTTTCGCTCCTGCGATCTCACCGCCGGAATCGCGCCGGGCAACCACCCAGGCCGCGCCGCCGGGCGACCGCAATTCCTCCGGCGCCGTTGACGTCTTGTAACAAGGCCCTCGGGCAGTGTCAACGGCCAAAGGTCGTCCGGAACCGCTGCGTCTCAGGATGCGACAGCGTCCTGCGGGCACGCCGTTGACACGGCGTCCGGGCCGCCGTAGAGTGTTTGTCGATGTTCAGGGGCGCCCTGTTGCCCCGACGACGCAAGCGTCGCTAGCTTAATTGGATAGAGCATCGGCCTACGGAGCCGAAGGTTGCAGGTTCGAGTCCTGCGCGACGCGATCTGCCGCGGGCGTCCGGCTTCACCTTGGCAGGTACGGGTGATCTGTCAGACGCCTTCCCTCGCCACCGCCGTTTCCCGTTGACTTGTCGCTTTCCAAACCGGCCTGCCAAGACCGTCTGGGGCAGGTCGTTATTGGCCGTCGAACTCGTCGCCCCGGAACGTGCTGCCCAGGTACGTCTTGCGGACGATGGGGTCGTTAATCAGGTCTCGCGGCGGGCCTTCCTTGAGTACGCGCCCCTCGAAGATGATATAGCTGCGATCAGTCACCGACAGCGTTTCGCGAACATTGTGATCCGTCAACAGTATGGCGATGCCGTGTTCCTGGCGCAGCCGCCGGATTTCCCGTTGGAGCTCCTCGACGGCGATCGGATCGACGCCGCTGAAGGGCTCATCGAGGAGCATGAGCATCGGGTTCGTCACCATCGCCCGCGCGATCTCGAGCTTCCGCCGCTCGCCGCCGGAGAGTGTCCGGGCCTGCTGACGCCGAAGCTCGTAAATGCCGAACTGCTTCATCAGCGCTTCGGCCCGCTGGCGGCGCTCGCGACGCCCATACGTGCGGATCGTCTCGAGGATCGCCAGGAGGTTCTGCTCGACCGTGAGTCGCTGAAAGACACTGGGTTCCTGCGACAGGTAGCCCATTCCCCGCTGGGCCCGCTTGTACATCGGGAGTTGCGTGACCTCTTCTCCGCGGAAGTAGACTCGCCCTTCGTTGGGATCGATCATCCCGATCGTCATGCGGAAGCTGGTGGTCTTCCCTGCCCCGTTGCGCCCGAGAAGACCGACGATCTCACCCGGCCGAACCTCGAAGCTGACGTGGTCCACGACCGTTCGTCCGCCATAGCGTTTGACCAGCCCCTGAGTTACCAACAGGGGCCTTCCGTTCTGACCGTTCATGTCACTCACCGATGCACCGCCACTTCGTGGACAAGCTGTGAATGGGAAATTGGACCCCCAGCGGGCATCCAAGCGCCGTCCTTGCCATCGACAAAAGGCGATAAACGGAAATACCGCCCACCGACCTTCACCGCTTCTATGTCATAAGCTTCGATTGCATATGGTATTATGATTGTTTGTGCCTTCGCCTGTTTCATCAATCGTTGCTGCCGCCTGAAGCGACGGCCGGCCGTCAGCTTTCCGGCTCGGAACCTGTCATGGCCGTCGACCACCGGTTGTGAATAACTCTATCGTCGGTCGCGCCACTGGCAAGCTCGGCGACACGACCCTCAGCGAATCCATCGCATCTCGCCGACATTCGGGATCAGGGCGATCCGGCCAGCCCATGGCGCTCGGAATCCGCTCGGCCAATAGACGAAGAAGGCCCGGCCGATCAGTTGATCTTCCGGGACGGTGCCGACCTGGTACGCCTCGCCTCGACACGCCAGGTGAGGGCCGACCTCCCACCACAGCCGTGAATCCTTGCTCGCCGGGCTGTTATCGCCCAGCATGAAGTACTCCTTGTCACGCAGCAGGACGGGGTTCCCCTCGGTTCCCCAGCCCGGACACTCGCGGTCGCCGTCGTTTCGGCGGGAGATGGGGCGGCCCCAGGCACCGCTGGGGGGGCGGAAGGGGTTCGTACGCACCACGCTGCTCGGGTTGGCGGGCTCGCTCCCCAGGAACCCGGCGTTGGTGTAGTACACATCGCGCTCGACCACCAGATGTCGCAGGTCAAGGTCGAGATGTTCCGCCGCCAGCTCGGCGACGGGCTCGTCCATTGCCCCGGCCTCCGGCGGACGCTGCGGTCGGTGGCGCAGGCGAGCGACGTCCGGGCGGTACGTATCGTCGTTGGTCGCCAGCTCCTCGCGGCCGTTGATCGCGAGCGAGACCCGGTAGTCCACATTGGTGAGGCATACCTCGACCGGCTTGCCCGGGGGCATTTCGATTGATCGGGTGCCCAGTGTGACGGTGCGCGCATCGGCGACGCCCCGTCGAGACGTCATCGTCAACGACACCTTCCCCTGAGCGGGCGAGAGCTCGGCAACGAATTCGTCGCCGTATTTCGTCAGGCGGAGAAGGAAGCGGCCCTCGCCTGCCAGCGGCGTCATCAGGCATCGTATTCGGCGGTCCGTGACGAGTTCGCCGTCCCCGTCGGGCCCCATGTTGTACGCATAGGTGTTGGTCGAGTATCGCCCCACGAGCCGCAGGTGCTCGAGAGGTCGGTCCACGCCGCGAAACTCGACGACGCGCCGCGAGGCGTCCCAGCCGGAGGGCACGCCGATGGGATACGGTTTCCATCCGACGGTTTCCGCTCGCTGCGTGGGCAGATAGTCCTGATCGAACACGACGAACCAGAGGGACTGCTGCGCGCGGGGTGCTTCGATCGCCTTGCGTTGAATACGCAGATGCCGACTCAGCACGGGGAGCACCCGCCGCTGGAGCTCGGCCAGACTGCGGTTGATCTCCGTGCGTTCCCGGAGGAACGAGGCTTCGTCATTGATGCCGGCATCGATCTGCCGTTGGATTTCCATGCGGCGGTAGTTCAGGTGCCGGATCATGTCCAGATCGTCGAGCACGCGCAGTTGACCGGTCTTGTCCTTTGCCTGCGCGTCCCGGAGTTCGGCCACGGGGACGGTGTAAATGTCGCCGTCGATGATCTCGAGCACCTCGTTGGGGCAGCCGACGAGCCTCTTGATAAAGTTCGTGCGGCCGTCGGCGGGATCCTTGAACACGGTGGGGTCCCATCGCTTTGGCCCCAGCCAGTTGCCGCCCACGTCGAAGGGCCATTTGAGGACAAGGATGCGGTCGCCGTTGTCCGGGGGCTCGGATTCGCGCGGCAGGACGTCGTCCTTGAATCCGCAGTTGGGGCAAGTGGTGCCGGCGAAGGTCGGCGAGGGCCGGCGCCGGTCGGAGGACAGCCCGTAAGCATACTCCCAGCCGCAGTCGGTGCAGGTATGCGTGCCGTGCTCGCCGTTGAGTCCGGCGGCCATCGACCCGGTTGGGATGACGAACGCCTCGACGACGAACGCCCGAAAGACGAAGGCGAGGATGAACGCGACCACAATGGATTCGAGCGTCTCGCGAATCCCCTCATGTTTGTGTGCCGGCGGGCCGGAGGTTGAGTCGGGCTGTTTGCGGTTGTCTGCCGTCATTGCGAGTCAGTCGATTCTCCCCGCCGGGCGAAGACATCCGACCGGACGGTAAACTCCGTCGGAGCATAACGCAACGACGGGAAATCGAGAAAGCGGAAAACCGGAAGAGCGAAAAAGGCGTCTGGCCAGGCCCTTGCCGGCATCACACCGGTGGTGCGGTAGTAAGTTCAGCTTATCATCGAACGTTTTTCGGTTTCCCGCTCTTGCCGCTTTCCAGCGATGCGGCATGCAGCGCTGGAGAACGAACTACGTTACGCGCCGCGCCTTCGGTCGTCAAGCATCACGGTCGGACTTCGTAGATCAGGGCTCGGCGCGGACGTTTCGGATCGTCGAGCTGGCTCACCGCATGGACCAGTCGTAACGGCCCGGCCGGTGCCAGGAGCGGCTCGAGGTGGTCGAAGAACACCTTGTCCCTTCGGCGGAGCCGATACTCGTCGAGGACCACGAGGTCCGGCCGCGCCGTGCGGACCCACTCCGCGAAGATCCGCATGTTCGGAAAGCCGCTCCACGGGGCCCTGCCTCCGGGCTCGTCCCGTTCGCACAGGATCCCGTTTGCGTAGAAGGGCACCTGCCACTGGTCCGTCAGGATCCTCTGCGGCTGCGGGTATGTCCGGGCGATCCAGTCGCCGGCCTCCCGCATGTACGCGTCGTCCCGGTTCGGGGTTCGCAGGAGCCACGGCAGCGTCGGTCCGATTACGATCGCCGCAAGGGGCAACCAGACGATGCCCGGTCGCGGCGGCTTCATTGCGTGCTGCACATGAGCGGCGAGGGCAACCAGCCCCGCGGCCGTCCAGGGCAGCGTCAGAGCGGCAAGCACGAGTGTGTGACGCACGCTGAAGAGCTGCCAGTAGTCGAACGCATGGATCAGACGCACGCAGATGACGATATGCACGACCCCGGCGGCGACGACCAGGCGCCGACCCGCGCCGGGCACGGGGCGCCGGCCCACGAGAAAGAGCCACGCAACCGCCGGAAGCAGGTACATGACGCGCAGCGATCGCGCCCAGTTCATCAGTACCTTTCCAAGTGCGCGGGCGATTCCACCGATCGTCCGAAAGCCCGCGAAAGCCTCCGCCGGTGGTAAGACCGAGACACCGGCTCCGGCGCCGGCATACGCGAACCTGCCGCCGGGCGGTGTCGTGTCGGCATCACGGATGCGTTGTTGATCCGGGGAGGGCGGGATCGCGGCAGGGGCGGGGGCCGTCTTCCAGGCGGCTTTCAGAAACCGGCTCGCCGGCTTCTTCTGGACGAGCCGGCCGGTGACCGCCATATAGGGCGCGGCGGCGAGGAGAAAGCCCGCCAGACAGGCCGCCGCCGCGCCGAATCGCAGGCGAAACGGCCAGCCGTGCACGAGGCACGCCCCCGCGGCGGCAACCACCGCCACCTCGCCCCCCTCGGGCCGCGTGAGGTAGGCCAGCCCTGAGAGCAGGCCGGCCGCGCCGAACCTTGCCCAGGATCGCCGGCGGACCCCGCTGACCGCCAGGGTCAGCCCAAAGACGTACAGGGCCAGGTGGAGGCTGTCGGACAGGACGTCCACGCCGTACGCGCAGAACTCGGGCACGAGAGCGGCGCACGCGGCCGCGACGACCCCCACCGATTTGTCGAAGAGCACGGTCGTCAGGGCATAGACGGCCAGGATCAATGCGAGCCCCGACACCACCGTCACGGTCTGTCCGGCGACGACCCATCGCGTGCGTGGATCCAGGCCCGCCAGGCCCAGCGGGGAGACGGCCTTATGGGTCGCGGCGATGGCGAGCGGATACAGCGGGTGCTGCTTCTGCTGCCGCATCTCGCAGGCGGCGTCGACCTGGAGCCCCTGCGCGTACCGGATGAAGACGACGCCGTCGCGGCTGATCACCGGCAGGACGGCGATGAGATACGCGCGGACAACGAGGGCGACGGCTGCCGCGACGGCCAGCCGCCACACCGCGCCGCGGGTCGAGAGCGCTCCGGTGGCCGCCATGTTGCGGGCACTCTAGCGATCGACTAAGGTGCGGTCAAAGTAGCGGGCGCATGCCGGCGATGGGGACGCCATGGCGGTCATCACGCTCACGACGGATTTCGGGACGCGAGACCACTACGTTGCCTGCATGAAGGGCGTCATCCTTCAGATCGCCCCGAAGGTGACGATCGTCGACGTCACGCACGACGTCACGCCCCACGGCATCGTGCAGGCCGCGTTCGTGCTGCGGCAGGTCTGGTCATGGTTTCCGCCGGACACCGTTCACGTGGTCGTCGTGGACCCGGGGGTCGGCACGAAACGGCACATCATCGCCGGGCGGTACAGCGATCGCATCGTCGTGGCGCCCGACAACGGAATCATCTCGCTGATCCACCGCGACGGCCGGCTTCAAGAACTGCGGATCGTGGAGAACCGCCGTTTCTTCGCCGGGCAACTGAGTTCGACGTTTCACGGCCGCGACATCCTGGCCCCGGTGGCCGCACACGTCGCCAATGGCACGCGCCTGGCCGAACTCGGCCCGCCGACCGATCGGCTGGTGATTCTCCGCCTGCCGCAGCCCGTGCTTGATACGGGCTGTCTGCGCGGCGAGGTTCTCTATGTGGACCACTTCGGAAACCTCGTGACCAACCTCTCCGTGGCGGACGTGAACAACTTCGCCGTACGTCGCGGGCGGTTGGCGGTGTTCATCGGCGAGCAGTCGGTCGGGCCGATCCGCGCGGCGTACGGCGAGGTGGAGCCCGGCACGCCGCTGGCCCTGCTAGGCAGCACCCAGCTACTGGAAATCGCCGTCAACCAGGGCAGCGCGGCGGCCCACTTCGGCGCCGGAGCGGGAACGCCGGTGACCGTGCGATGAGGCCGGCTCGCCGCCGGGCCCGAGCCGAAAAGCCCGGCGGCTCACACTGGAATGATCCCGATCATCTTGCCGACCGCGCGGACCATTTCGCCCACGGAGGGGCCCGTGGGATCGGCGGCGTTGTGGTGGAGCAACAGAACCGTGCAGTCGTCGTCGAACGTCGGTCGGCCGCTCAAGCCGGCCACGGCGTCGAGTAGGGCGTTGCAGAACTCCGCCGGACGCGACGAGTCCAACCCGCGGGCGATCGCGAGAAGGCCCTCCTCGCCGAGTGGCCGGCCTTGCGCGTCGGTCGCCTCGATCAGCGCGTCCGTGTAGATGACGACCAGATCGTTCTTTCCGAGCGGCGCGGCGAACTGGTGATACTGGGTAGGCGAGACGATGCCGAGCGGCAGGTTCGAGACCCGGTCCACGCACTCCGGGGCATGATGGTCAAGCAGCGTCCAGGTCGCCGTCGCGGCATGGAACCAGAGCGGCCGCGGGTGCCCGGCGTTGCATACGATCAGGTGATCGGTGGGGGCGAAGTATGTCGCCAGGAGGGCCGTGGCGTACGTGCCGGCCTCGGCCAGCTTGCCGAACTCTTCGTTGAGCTTGCGAACAAAGCGGGTTTGATCCACGCGGTTGATGAACTTCTTCATCAGCCCCCGCAGCGACGCGGCGAGGCGGCCGACGCCCTCGCCGTGGCCCGACACATCCGCGACGGCGAACCGGGCGATCTTGTGCCCGCCGCACAGCGAGACGTAGTGGACGTCGCCTCCTGATGCCCCGCCATTATGCGGCCGGCTGATGATCCATGCGTCGATCCCCGGTACGGAGACCCCGCTTTCGATCGCGCGGTTTCCTCCCCATATCTCCATGCATTGCAGGAAGTTGCGTCCTGCCTTGTCCAGCATTGCCGTGGTCATGGCCGACCTTTCCGGGTCGTGAGATCGCGTACCGACTGCTGCTTTTCATTGTAGGCTCACCCGGCGATGCCTTGCCAGCCTCGGACGGCAACGCAGCTCCTTACGCCGGATGACCGGCGGCAGACGGTCGCTTACCATAGTCCGGCGGCGTCGTTGCACGGACAGCGTGCAGAGCAGGCCGGCGAAGGACCGCCGAATGCCCAGCGAGCGAATCCGTTCGCGGCAACGTTGTCGGCCGAACGGGTTCCCGGCGGTTCGCGGTCCGACGAAGCGATGCGCAATTCTGGGGCGTCGGCGGTGGATCGCGGGATCGGGCGAGCAAGGAGTATCCGATGCGGACTCTGACAACGGTCGTGTGTTTGGCGTGGGTGGTGGTCACGTCGGGGTGTGCGCAGGATACGGCCCCGAAAGCCGGCACAGCACCCGCGCCGCCTGCGTGCGTGGAGCTGTTCAACGGCAAGGACCTCTCCGGGTGGACGTACCACCTGGCGGATGCCGGCGTGAAAATGGAGGATGTGTGGTCGGTGCGGGACGGCGTGCTCTTCTGCACGGGCAAGCCCGCCGGCTACCTCCGCACGGAGAAGGAGTATGAAGACTACGAGCTGACGGTCGAGTGGCGTTGGCCCGGTGCCGGCGGCAACAACGGCGTGCTGGTCCACGCATCGACGCCCGGGGCGCTGGGCGTGTGGCCGAAGTCGATCGAGGTGCAACTGCAAAGCGGCGAGGCGGGCGATTTCTGGGTCATCGGCACGGAGCTTGATGTGGAGAACGAGACGGCCCGCAAGCAGGGACGCCGCCACCTCAACCTGACCGACGGCTCCGAGAAGCCGCTGGGCGAGTGGAACCGGATGGACATCACGTGCCGCGGTAACGAGATCCTCGTCAGGGTGAACGGCGTCCATGTGAACCACGCGACGAACTGCAGCGTCACCCGCGGCGCGATCGCCCTGCAGTCGGAGGGCACGCCGATCGAGTACCGCAACATCCGACTGACGCCGCTGCGGTAGTCATTCACGCCGTTTTCATGAGCCTCAGCGATCGGTTGCGGTCGCGGTCGTTGTAGTTCTGGGAGCGGGTCTCGCCTTCGGCAGTGACATAGACCGCGCGGCGGTCGCCGACGACCGGGCATTCCTTTTCACAGATTCCGCAGCCGATGCAGAGCTCCGTGTCGATCTTCGGCACCTTGAACTGCAGGTGAATGGCCGCCACGCCGCCCGGCTGCGGCACCTGCGCGAAACGCGCGCCGCTGCGGAGACCGCCCTGGTCGTCCGTTTCGCCGATCAGCAGCGTGTCGGCGTCATTGGCCAGGATGCGGTGATTCTCCGACGTTCCGTCGCGGTGGATGATCTCGACGTGGTAGCTGGTGGTCTGATCGCCCTTGAACTGGTCGCGGCGGAACACGCAGGGCCGCAGCAACGATTCGCCCGGGGCCGGGTAGTCCGCCAGCGTGACCGTGGTGTCCGTGGCCGAGCGCACCTGCTTCTTGCCGTCGCGAATCAGCAGTTGCTTGTATTCGCTGTGGATGGCCTTGGGCGAGGTCGGGCAGACCTCTTCGCAGACGACGCAGGGGATGTTTTTCGCCCAGGGAAGGCAGCGGCCGTGATCGTAATGGGCCGTGCCGAGCTTGATCGGGCCGCGGCCGCCGAGGGCCTCCGGCAGCGGCTCGAAGCCGAGCTTCTGATCGACGGTCAGCCGCTGGATCGCACCGGTCGGGCAGACCTGGCCGCAGGCCGTGCAGTTGAGCTGGCAGTAGCCCATGCGGAAGTTCATCACCGGGGTCCAGAGGCCCTCGATGCCGGATTCGAGGCCGGCCGGCTGGAGGACGTTCGTCGGGCAGACGCGGATGCACTGGTCGCACTTGATGCAGCGCTTGAGAAACTCCTGCTCTTCGACGGTGCCGGGCGGGCGGATGACCTTGGCGGCGAAGTCGCGGGTGCTCTTCCCGCTGGCCTTCGTGAACGGATAAAAGATCATTCCGACGAACGCGGCAAAGACGGCCCGGCGCGCGGGGACGTCCGGGTGGGTGACCTCGTGCTCCTTCGGCGGCAGGAAGGCGAACGACAGGGCGCCGGTCGGGCAGTCCTCGATGCAGTTAAAGCAGACGAAGCACTCGCTCTTGCGGAGCTGCGTGTGCGGGTCGCTGGCGCCCTCGCAGCTCGCCAGGCACAGGTCGCAATCGATGCACTTGGTCGTGGAGCGCTCGATCCGCCAGAGGGCGAACCGGCTGAACACGCCCAGCAGAGCCCCGAGCGGGCAGACCACGCGACAGAAGAACCGCGGGATCACGAAGTTCATGCTGATGAAGAAGACGATGATCCCGCCGATGAACCAGCCCCACTGGTGGTACTTCGGCGCGCCGGCGCCGCTCCACGGGCCGAAGCCCTTCTGCACGGCCTCGGGCATGTTCATCGCCGGCAGGATGGCCGCCGTGAACGATCGGTGGAGCAGGCAGATCGGATCGAGCAGGCCGATCTGGAGCGTGCTGAAGACCGCCGCCACGAGCATGAAGATCAGGACGTAGTACTTGAAGGCGTAGAGCTTCCGGTAGCGGTTCGACTCGACCCGCTGCTTGACGCCGCGAGTGTTGAACACCCAGCCGAAGAAGTGGTGCAGGATCCCGTACGGACAGATCCAGTTACAGAAGATTCGCCCCAGCAGCAGCGTCGGCACGAGCAGGATCAGCGACCAGATGAGTCCCTTGTAGACCGTGTGCGTCGTGATCGCCGTCGAGATCGCGACGAGCGGATCGATGTCGAGGAACTTGCTCACCCAGAACACGAGCGACGGGTAGTCGTTGAGGTTCGCGAACGTCGTCACGAAACAGAACGTGAGGAAGAGGGCGAACACGATGATCTGGACCAGGATTCGAACGGTGGTGATGCGCATCGGGCCGTTATTCCGGATGGAGGTTGCTCGGTTGCTCCGTGACTCGGTTACTCGGGCAATCCGTTATTCCGTCCCCCCGAGCCCCGAAACCCTATACCCCAAACCCCAAACCCCACACCTTCCCCCGTTGCTCTTGCGCCGTCCTCACACCTCGCCCGCGTCCCTCACCTTCCCCTGCGCCTCGTATGTCTGCCACGAGCGTTCGGCCAGCCGGCCGGGGAGCCGACCGAACTTTGCGTACGCAAGGTCGAGGTACTTCAGCGCGGCGGGGTCGCGCCCCAGGAGCTTTTCGTAACACCATGCGTCGCACGCGAGCTGGTCCACGCTGGCGACGATCGTCGGCCGGCCGAGTCGCCCGCCGATCGCCAGGTCCGAGACCCGCCCGCCCGTCGGGCCGTTCCGCATCATCACCCGCGTGGCGTCGACGATGACGAGCGTCGGGCTCATCATGAAGCCCAGATCGCTCACGATATCGTGGATCGCCTGGTGGAACTGGTTGCGCCGCCCGCCGAGCAGACCGTACCAGTTCTTCATGCACATCGACGCATAGCAGAGGTTGTGGTCCTTGATGACCGGCAGGCCGATGACCTTGTCCGCCTGTTGCAGCGGCTTCCAGAAGACCGGCCAGCGGCCGAGGGCCTCGTTGCGCGTGCCGTCGGGCGCCCGGTCGCGAACGGCCAGCTCGGCGTCGTGGGCGGGCGAGTGAATGATCACCTCCGCCCCCTCCTCACGGGCCGCATCGCGGATGCCCGACTTGGCGAAGCACACCGCCGGCTCCTCGATGGGGTTGTCGGCGACGATGATGCGGCTCGCCCCCGCCTCGCGGCACAGCCGGATGACCGCCCGCACGACGTCCGGATTTGTCGTCGCCGCGAGCTGCGGTCCGCGGTCGAATCCGACGTTCGGCTTGAGCATCACCACGTCGCCGCGCCGGACGAATCGCTTGATGCCTTCGGCGTGCAGGCCGCTGAGGGCGGCGCGGACCGTCCGTTCGATCGTCGCCCGCACCTCATTGGCCGTGCGGTTCGCGCCGACGGCGAGGTCCTCCGGCTTGCAGCGGGCGTGCGCGATCCGCGGGGCGGCGGGGTCGTAGTCCAGCTTCGCGAAGTAGTCGGGCAGCTTGATCGGGGGAGGCAGCTTGAGGCCGCGGTCGCCGGCCGGGTCGTGCCGCCAGGCGAAGATGCCAGCGGCCGCCCCGGCCGCAACCAGCGTCGAGCCGCCGCGGATCACCAGATCTCGGCGAGAAATCGGCCGCGCCTCGGTCATACCGTTGACGCCCGGGGCGTGTTCGTCATTCGCCATAGCCTTCGGACTCCGTGGGCTCGGTCGGTGTTTGTGCCGGAGCGGAGGCGGCCGGTTGCGCCGCCGCGGCCGGCGGCGGCACGGATGCCGTAATCGCTGCCTCGTCAATTCCCGAAGCGAACGCCTCTGCCTTCTTCTCGGCCAGGGCCCCGTCGTCGCATTCCGTCACGCCGCCGAAGAGGGCCCCTTTGTGAAACGCCGCCTCGAAGACGCCGAGCGACTCCGATACGATCAACTCCCCGCCGGGCACGGGTTTGCGGGTGAGCACCTTGTTGTACTTCCGTATCGCCTCGGCGTACTGGTCGAAGATGGCCTTGGCTGCCGCCGCATCGCGCGCCCGGTGGATGAAGAGCTGGTAGGTCGTGCCCTTCGTCACATACTCGGCAAGGAAGACTTGCCGAAGGAAGCTGTGCCCCAGGGCGTCGGTCGATTTGTACGTCAGCGAGCCGGGGCGCTGATCCGCCTTGGGAAAGACCGTTGCCGCCCACAGTGGTGAGCCGTCGTCGGCGATCGCCTTTTCGATCGCCGACGCAAGCTGCTCCGCCGCCTCCGCGGCCCCGGGAGCGTCGGACGGGCCGAGGACGTTGACGTAGTACTTCCCCTTCCAGAAGAAGACGCTGGCGCCGGACGTGTACCCCTCGCGGCCCAGGGGACGCACCTTTGCGTCCGGGCTTCGTTCGAGTCGATAGACGCCGAAGGCGTTGACCGGCTCGCCCATGTCGTACAGGTAGACATCGAACGCCCCGCCGGAATCGGGCTTCTGATACGTGCCGAACCGCAGCTCGGCGAAGAGATAGCTCAGAAACATCCCGGCCTTGCCGTCGATCTTTTCGTAAAGCGTGTCCTTGTCGAACCGCTTGATGTCCAGCGGGGCGATCCATCCGCCGCCCAGCCGGGGGAAGAGCGAAGCGGTGCCGGATGCGTCGGAGGGATTTGCCGGGGCGGCCTGCTCCGTCGCCCGCGCAACCGGAACGCCGTAGGAAAGCTGACCCGCCGCCGTTGCGCGGGCGACCTCCATGGCGGCCGTGGCGGCGTCCGGGCCGGCGGCCTCGACCTCCGTGTACAGGCGCCCGCTCCAGAAGCCGACCCGTGGCCCGGCGGCCCAGCCGCTCCGTCCGACGGAGACGTCCGTTGCCGACGTGGGGCGGCGCTCCGTGCAGACGGCCTTCGCCGCCGCCGGTTCGGCCATGTCATATACCGTGACCGTGGCACTCGCGCCACCGTTGCCCGCGACCGTCGCGAACCCGCCGCGATACGCTGCGACAAGGCCGTGCGAGAGGAACGCATCTGTCGCCGGTCCGGTCCACGCCGCCACGGCCTTGGGCGACCGGGACTCCGCGCCTCGCAGCGGCACCCATGCCGGGGGCAGCACCGGCATCATCTGGCCGGCGATTCGCGCCTCCGGCGTTTCCGAGGTCGCCTGGAGATGCGCCGGGTCGGGCTCGAACAGCTTTCGCTCGCCGGGGCGATAGGCCGCGACGAACGCACCTACGATACCCGCGGCAAGCAGCAGAACGAACACGCCGACCACGATCTCGGCGAGCGGCACCGTCTTGCGCTGATAACGACGGCGAAGAAGCGTAGGCATGCCTCTGGATGTCTCCGAGTCTGATCGCCCTTGCCTCAGACCGGCGGCGTTGACGGCCGTCGTTCGGCCAGGCGCCTCGCAACACCAGCTCGACCAAGAACCCCAGGTGATTATGCGGGCCGGGGATGGGGGAGTCAACACAATTCCGCGTCGAATCGCGGTTTGAGATTGGTTGACGCCGCCGGTCCGAAAAGCCCGGAACCTCGCCGCGTCAACGAGGTGGCGAGGAAGTTGTGCCGCCCGCCATGACGGCCGCCACGACTTCCTCGGGTCCGTGCGCGGTGGTGACGCATGCGGCGTGCCTGGGCCGGACGCGCCGCACCTGCTCGATCACCGGAGTCCAGAAATCCCCAACGGTGACGATGGGCCTCGGCTCGATCAGCCCCTTGCAGACGAACTCCCAAACGATCGCGAACTCGGCCAGCGTGCCGGTGCCGCCCTCGAGCACGACGTAGGCGCGGCCCAGCCGCATCATCGCGTCGATGCGCTGGTAGAGGTCCTGGTGCTCGATCTCCTCGTCGACGTATGGGTTGGCACGCAGGGGTTTGCCCCGGTAGTCGCTGAAGATTGCACAGGTGACGCCGATCGTCCGGCCGCCGGCGTCCTTGGCACCCTTGCAGGAAGCCTCCATCGTGCCGTCGTAGCCGCCGTTGCAGACGACGAACCCGGCGCGGGCCAGGTCGTGCCCGATATGGTATGCCAGTTCGTAAAGCGGCTCACCCGGCCTTGGCGAATAGCTGCCGAAAAGCGTGACGATTCGTCCGTCGCCGTTGCCGCCCGACATTCACGCCTCCGGGACGTCTTCGACCACGATCCTGTCGATCCGAACGGGCTCGACCGGCGAGGACCGCTCGCCGTAACCGTTGTCGCGCACGGCCACCTTGCCGATCTTCCTGAGCGTCTGGAGCGAGGCGTCGTCGACCAGCCGGCCGAAGACGGTGTAATTGCCGTCGAGGAAATCGCAGCGGGCCAGGCAGATGAAGAACTGGCAGCTCGCCGAGTTCGGGTCGGCCGCGCGGGCCATGGACAGGATGCCGACGTCGTGTGGCGTGTCGTTGAACTCGGCGAGGAGCCGGCGCGGGCCGTTGCCGGTGCCGTTGCCCTTGGGGCAGCCGCCCTGGATCATGAAGCCGTCCATGATCCGATGGAACGTCAGGCCGTCGTAGAACCCCTTGCCGGCCAGTTCGAGGAAGTTGTCCACGTGCCGCGGCGCCTTGTCGGGGAAGAACTGCGCCGTCATCGTGCCGTATTTCGTGTGAAAGACCGCCTGTTTCACGAGCGACTCCAGGTTTCGGTGCCAGCGTCGGCCGCTCATCCGCGGAGCGGTCGGCGGCTATTGTACGCCGGGAGGACCGGCCGCGAAAGCCACGCCATAGACCGACCGCCCGCGAACCGACAGGGATGCCGACGCGTTCGCCGACCGGCGGCTAACGTGACGGCGATCCGCACAGCCGGAAACGGCCGCGTTCGTTTCAGGTGCTATCGCGGTTCGTTGTTGTCAAAGGGCGGCTCCGCCGTGAAGGCGTTCCAGCTCACCTGGGCCGTGCCCGGCACACCCGCCGAAGTGGTGTAGGAGGCCGAGGCGATCGTCCAGTTGCTCGACAGGCTCAGGCCGCTTCGGTCGACCGAGAGGCTTGCATCCGTCTCATAGCTGCCTTGGGCGCCCGTCTTGGTGTTGGTCCATGCGACGGTATAGCGGATGGTGCCTTGAGCGCTGAGCCGCACCGTCGTACCGCTTGAATTGCATTCCAGGGTGCCGGTCTCCGCGTCCGTCAGGGCGCGCAGGCCGTTGCCGCTGTACTGGTATACGTAGTCGCCGCTCGTCTCCTGCCCGGAGACCGTCCACCCGAGCGTGCACGCGGCCGGCTCGAAATAAGTCGTTCCGAAGTGGGCCGTGGGCGCGTTGTCCGTGACGTTGGTTCGGAACGCGGTGCTGTCCAGCGTGGCGCGGGCATACAGCGTCAAGGTCGCCGAGTAGGTCATGCCGCCGCTGCTGCCGCTGAATGAGACCTGCGGGCGGAAGCGCCGCAACGGCCGCGCCACGCTCGTGCGGCCGGCTTCCGTCACGATGATGTCGCCGTACAACGCGGACGGCGCATTGACGCTCCAGGTGCTTGAGCCGATGTTTGAGACCGCGACGGCCGTGCCCCCGATCGTGACCTGCGGCTGCTCGTCGGCGAACATGTTCAATCGGAAGGTCTTGCCGTCGAAGTCGGTGGCCCACCACCACACGTGCGGGACGATCAGCAGCTCGTGCGGCGTCTGGTCCTGCGGCGCCCACAGCAACTGCGCCCCGGTCTTGGGGTCGACCAGCATACTTTGCAGGGTGCATTGATACCAGGCGCGATTGAATGAGGTGTGCGTGCCGCCCTGCGGCGGCGTGGATTTCTCCAGCTTGAGGTTGCCCTTGATCGTTCGCTCCTCGTTGGCCGCCGTCATGAGCTGGAACAGGTTCAGCAGCGATTCCTGGGCGACATAGTAATGCACACGGTCCGTCCATCCGACGAAGTTGCCGCCGCCGGCGCACATCTCATGGACCATGGTGGCGAACGGGCTTGACGTGCCGCTGCGATAGCCCCGGCAGGCATTGAGGATGAGCAGGGTGTTCTTGGGGAATTGCTTTCCCTTGCAGTGTTCGCGGATGTAGTTGGGGGTCACGCCGAAGTACTGCACCTCGGTGACCTTGCCGCCGGGCTGTCGCAGCTTCACATCCCAGAGCGTCAGCCGGCCGCAGAGGATGTCCTGCGCGTTGGCCACGATGCTCTGCTCCGTCGTCCGTTCGCTCGTGAGGATCGTGAAACCGCTGAATCCGCCGCCGCAGGTCGGTCCGCCGAGGATCTCGACCGGCGACTCGGGGCCGCGCACGGCGCCGTGGGCCTCAATAAAGATCAGGCCGTAGTCCGTCAGGTTTTGAAAGTCGGCGGGTGCCAGTCCGGCCTGCGCCACGGTGCCGTCGGCGTTATACCGGGTGGCGCTGCGGACCACGTCGTAACCACGCGCTTTCAGCATCTTTTCGATGAGGTCCGTTCCGTCGCAGGTCAACCAGTTCGCGTGGAAGGGGCACAGGGCATTGCCGAGAAAGGCCTTGTTGTTGGCAGGCATGCGGAAGTAGTCCATGGTTCCGGCCTGGGCCTGCCGCACGGTCTTCACATCCGCGCCGCCGGTCGGCGACGCGTTCCTGGAGGTCCGGGGCGATTCGGCGCGGGGCTTGGCCGTCGCGGAGCCGGAATCGGGGTCGGCGTCATCCGTGGTTTGGTCCACAAGCCAGATGCAATGCGTCTCCCCGTCCTGGAAAATCGCCCAGACGACGTCGGCGGAGGTGTCGGCCTCCGCCGACGCGACCTGCGATTCGCCCTGAAGCTGGCTGACCAGGGCGGCCTGGATGGTGGCCACATCGTTTCCGGCCTGCATCATCTGGTAGGCCGTCTTTGACGCGGCCGTCATCGCCGGAGCGTTGCCCGACGACGCCACCAGCGGCGTCTCTCCACCGCCGTTTGTGTCGTCGGAGCCGGAATCGGCAAAGGGGCAACCAGCGAGGAATGCACCGAGGAGACAGATCCCGATGAGCGTCGGAGAACATCGACCGGAGGCGGCAACCGCGTTACGCATAAAGATCCTCCTGCACACACGGAATTGTGGGGTGGGCGTACTCCGATCAACGTCGCCGGCCGCGTCATTTCCGGCCTGCGGCCGGAGCAGGCTGCCCGCGGGGCGCCCCCCGACCGCCCGGCCGGGGGGGCTGACCATCATTGTACATGGTTCTCATGCCCCGTCCAGTAACCGCGCGCGGGAGCACCGCCGGCCCCTTGTCGCGACGTCGCCTGGAACGGGCCGACGCGATATACTCTGCGGCATCGAATCCCGGATGAAATCGGACAGGAGAAACGCAATGTCTTCCAGCACCGCAAACCCAGGGAATAACGCGACGACACGACGGGAGTTCCTCAAGATCACGGCGGCCGGCGTGGCCGGGGCCACGGCGCTCGGCGTTGCCCGCAATGCACACGCCGCCGGCAACGAGGTCATCCGCATCGGCATGATCGGCGCCGGCGGGCGGTGTACCGATGCCGCGCACCAGGCGATGAAGGTCGGCCCGTACGTAAAGCTCGTTGCGATCTGCGACGTCTTTCGCGACAAGGTCGAGAACAGCCGCAAGCTCCTCCGGGAGAAGTATCCGGAGCAGGTCCGGGTCGACGACGACCATTGCTTCGTCGGGCTGGACGGCTATGCGAAGGTCATCGATTCCTGCGACGTCGTCCTGATCGCGTGCGCGTCGAAGTTCCACCCGATGTACAGCGAGGCGGCGATCCGGGCCGGCAAACACGTGTTCGTCGAGAAGCCGCACGGCATCGACCCGCTCGGCGTGAAGCGGATGAAGGTCGTTTGCGACCTGGCGAAGGAGAAGGGCCTGAGCATCATGTCGGGGCTCCAGAGCCGCTGGCACGCCGGCTACCGCGAGGCCGTGCAGCGGGTCCATGACGGCCAGATCGGCGAGATCGTCGCAGCGCAATCGCTGTTTCTGCGGTCGCCGTATGTCGTCGTCGCGCGCGACCCGAAGTGGAGCGAGATGGAGTATCAGTTCCGGAACTGGTACCACTTCTGCTGGCTGTCCGGCGACGACGTGCCGCAGTCGCTCGTTCACAACATGGACCGCGTTTCGTGGGCCATGAAGGAGCAGATGCCGGAGCGTGCGTGGGGGCTGGCGGGGCGGTCCGCCTCCTTCGGCACGCAGTACGGCGACATGTACGACCACCACACGGTCGTCTACGAATATGCCAACGGCGTTCGCGTCTACGCCATGTGCCGTACGCAGGACCACACACACCACAGCTACAGCGACCTCATCATGGGCACGAAGGGCCGGTGCCACCTCATGGAATGCCGCATCGAGGGCGAGAAGGAGTGGCGGTTCGAGGGGCAGGCGCAGAACCCGGGCGAGGTCGAACAGGAAGCCCTGATCCGCGCGGTTCGCGACGGCAAGCCGGTCAACAGCGGTTACCACATGGTCAACAGCACGATGGTGACGGTTCTCGGCCAGCTCTGCTGCTACGACGGCAAGCCGCACACCTGGAACGGCGTGTGGAAATCCGACTTCAGCTTCGGCCCGCCGCCGGAGAAGGTGGCGATGGACATGGATCCGCCGACGAAGCCGGATGCGACCGGCAACTACCCGCTTCCCGTGCCCGGTGTCACGAAGATGCTTGAGTGACGCCGGCCCGCCCGGCGTCCGATCGGTGTCGGCCCTTTCTGCCTTCTCGGCGTGCGGCGGGGCACATTGATCCGATGAGCCGATCCGGCGATCGCAAGCGATGCCGTCGGCGGTTTGTGCGAGAGTGCGCCGACAAGCGAGTTACGCTCGGCATCTGGTTGCCGGTCGAGGTCTCAGGGCGCGGCACCGTCGATCTCCGATGCCAAGAATCGTCGGCGACTTGGGAGTTGGGGTCGGCGTCGCGGCGATGGTAGGATATTGGCCGATGTGGCGGCCGCGTCCGACGTGGTGCCGGAGGCCGGCCGACGCCACGCATGGAGGTCAGCGCATGTCCTGCGATCACACGCACGGGTGCTGCGGATTGGGGCGGCGGGAGTTGCTGAAGGCGGCGGGGCTGGCGGCGGCGGGGCTGCTGGCACGGCGGTCGCCCCTGTGGGCGGCCGATCCGGCGCCGACCGAGACGCACGGGAAAGGGCCCGCCGCGATTCGGGCGGCCTTTCTCTATCCGCCGTCGGAGTTGCTCAAGAAGCAGGGTTACTACAGTTGGCCCGGCTCCGGCTTCGACGCGGAGGGCCATCACAAGCTGTACGCCGGCCGGATTGCCGAGATGTGCAAGGCGCTTGGCGTCCGGCTGATTGCCGATCGGTCGGCCTTTTATGAGAAGGAGGCCGTCGATCGGTTCATCCGCGAGGTCAGGGAGCAGAAGCCCGACGGTCTGCTGCTCGTGGCGTTCAAGAAGTCCGAGTGGCCGTCGATCGGGCGGATCGTTGACGAAACGGGCGTGCCGACGATCGCGATGGCCACGATCGGCGTGCTCCTCATGCCGCACATCCGCGAGATGCAGGCCCGGCCGGGGGTCTTCACCATCTCGTCGCTCGACAACTTCGACGCCATCCGCGACGGCATCCGGATGATTCGCACGCGGCGGTGGATGCGCGACGCGGTCATCCTGAGCATCGCCGACGGCCAGCCGGCCGAGACGCGCGTGCCGTTCCTGGGCACGCTCGTCCGCGGCGTGCCGATGAAGGCCTACGCCGACCTCTACAAGTCGACGCCGACGGATGAGGCCCTCCGAAAGGTCGCCGCCGCTTATGCCGGGGGCTGCCGCGAGCGGCGCGAGCCGAACGAGGCCGACGTCCTCGAAGCGGCCCGGGCCCACATCGCGCTGCGCAAGCTGATCGAGCAGCACCGCGCCGATGCGATGATGATGCAGTGCCTCGACGGCATCGCGAAGCGGATCATCCCGCCGCCGTGCATGAGCTTCATGGACCTGCGCGACGAAGGCGTCGTGGCCGGCTGCCAGAACGACCTCGATGCGACGCTCACGATGATGATCGGGCAGCAGCTCTTCGAACGTCCGGGCTTCCAGCACAACCCGGCGTGCGACACGGCAAAGAACCTTTTCTACGGATCGCACTGCACCAGTCCGCGCCGGCTCGAGGGCCCCGCCGGGCCGGGGAGCGACTACATCCTGCGAAACCACGCGGAGGCGGGTGTCGGGACCGTGCCCCAGGTGCTCTGGCCGGAGGGGAAGGAGATCACGATCGGCCAGTACGTCGTGGGCGAGAAGCCCGCGATGTACATCTACACGGGCAGGACGGTGACGAACTACGACACGCCGCCGGCCGGGGGCTGCCGCACCGCCCTGTGCGCCGCGCTCAACGAGGTGCCGGCGTGCGAGCTGAAGGCCGAGCACATGCTGCACCCGACGATGTGGCTGGGCGATCACGGGGCGCGGCTGAAGGGCTTCTGCCGGATGTTCGGCATCATGGTGAAGACCTGACGGCCTTGCCGGCGGAGCAGCGAGCATCGGGCTTCGCTAGAGCTGCCGGTCCAGCCGGCGGTACATGATCGCCTCGGTCAGATGCGGCGGGGCGATGTCCGCCTTGCCGTCGAGGTCGGCGATCGTCCGGGCGACGCGCAGCACCTTGTCGTGCGCCCGGGCCGAGAGGCCCAGCTCCGTCATCGCCTGCCGGAGGATCGCCTCGCCCTGCTCGTCCAGTCGGCAGCACTTGCGGAGCTGACGCGGCTTCATGGTGCCGTTGAGCGCCGTGCTGTTCTCGCCGAAGCGGCTGCGCTGGATCGCCCGGGCGCGGAGCACCTGCTCCCGCATCGTGCGGCTGTCGGTCCAGTCGCGCTCGCTCCGCAGCTCGCGGTAGGGCACCGCCGGCACCTCGACGTGCATGTCGATCCGGTCGATCAGCGGGCCGCTGACCCGCGCGAGGTACTTGTCGATCTGCGGCGCGCTGCACTTGCACGGCCGCTTCGGGTCCGTGAAATAGCCGCAGGGGCACGGGTTCATCGCCGCCACCAGCATGAACCTCGCCGGGAACGCTACCGAGCTGTGCGCCCGCGCGATCGTCACGAACCCGTCCTCGAGCGGCTGCCGCAGCGTCTCCAGGATGTTCCGCGAGAACTCGGGGAACTCGTCGAGGAACAGGATCCCGTGATGCGCGAGCGACACCTCGCCCGCCTGCGGGATCGTCCCGCCGCCGACGAGCGCCGGGCCGCTGGCCGAGTGGTGCGGCGAGCGGACCGGCC
Source organism: uncultured Planctomycetales bacterium (assembly GCA_964617025.1). Lineage (GTDB taxonomy): Bacteria > Planctomycetota > Phycisphaerae > UBA1845 > PWPN01 > CAZMVY01. Next base: position 41,775 of record CAZTVU010000014.1, read on the forward strand.
GCGTGGCCATCAGCGACGTCCCGGCGGGGAGCTTGCCCGCCGCCGAGTAGATCCGCGTGGTCTCCAGCGATTCGGCAATTGTCAGCGGCGGCAGGATCGTCGGCATGCGCCGCGACAGCATCGTCTTGCCCGAGCCGGGCGGCCCGATCAGCAGGATGTTGTGCGCCCCGGCGGCGGCGACGGTCAGCGCCCGCTTGACCGCCTCCTGCCCCCGGACATCGGAGAAATCCACGTCATAAGCCGACGCGCGCTCAAACAGCGATGTCAGGTCCACCGTCACCGGCTCCAGCGGCAACTGGTCCGTCAGGAACCCCACCGCCTCGCTCAGCGAGCTGACCGGGATCACGTCGATCCCGTCGACGACCGCGGCCTCCTCCGCGTTCTCCCGCGGGACCACCAATCCGGCGAAGCCGCCCGCCTTCGCCAGCAGCGCCATCGACAATGCCCCTCGGACCGGCCGAACACGACCATCCAGCGCCAGCTCGCCCGCGATCAGGTACTGCCCCGCCCGGTCCGTCGTGCCCAGCCCGTTCGCGAAGATCATCCCCAGCGCGATCGGCAGATCGAACGCCGGCCCCTCCTTCCGCAAGTCCGCCGGCGCCAGGTTCACCGTCACCCGCGTCCGCGGCGGCTCATACCCGCAGTTGCCCAACGCGCTGTGGATCCGCTCCAGGCTCTCCTTGACCGCCGTGTCGGGCAGTCCGACGATCACCGGATCCTTGAACCCACGCCCGGCGACATCCACCTCGACCTCGCACGGCAACGCGTCGATCCCCACCAGCGCCACGCTGTGAAATCGGGCGAGCATGAGCGGAATTGTATCCGCGTCTGACGGGCCGGAAAAGCCGAGCCTCACTCCCTTCAAGAGATGGAGATGGGGTGAGGGAGCTCTCCGGGTTTCGGTTTTCGGGTTCCGGGCCTTCCGCGTTCATCACCCTTCGTCGCTACGTCGCTCTCTCCTCTGTTCGTCGTTCATTGCTCCGCGTTCGGAATCTCATCCACAAGCCGGCGGATGGTTGGCGCGGGGCCGTTCCGCAGAAGGATGAAAAGGACAAATCCGGCGACGGCCCGGCTTGTCAGCAAGAGTCGAAACGAGGTGTAGCCCCGCACGCCGAAACACACGCGCAGGATGCGCGCATCTTTTGATTGGGGCCGGAGGTCGCTTTGGGCAAGCGATTACAACCCGCTGGTCTTAACCCGCCCGGCGACACTTCCGGCACAAGCCCTCGGTCGGCACCTCAGGATGGACGGGCCTACCGCCGATCTGGCCCGGTCGCGGGTGCATCCGCCGCCGTTGGCTGCGTGGCTGCTCGGGTCGTCGGCAGGTCGAGGCGAATGCTCCAGGAACTTCGCGGCACACGCGTCAACCGGGCCTGCGGCGAGGCCGACAGCCCGGCCTGGACCTCTTGCCTCACGGCCCCGTCGAGGGCCAGCCGTCCGAAACTTTTTTTGTAACCGTTCACGCCTGTCGGTCAGATTCGCTTATCCAGCGGTGTCGGCAGGTCC
>CAZTVU010000015.1:0-42520 GCA_964617025.1 uncultured Planctomycetales bacterium
TCGGCCTGGGCGATCTCGATCGAATCCCGCCCGCCGATGGAAAGGATCTCCGCGGCCGGCGGCAACTGGGCGATCGTGGTGATGTCCGCGGGGATTCGCATCGTCGTCGTCTGCTCAGGCTGGTCGCCGACCTTCCAGGTCAGGACCACCTTGCCGCCCGCCGCCTCGAAGAACTTCAACGCCAGGTCGTTCCAGGTGTGGATCGCCTGACCGTCGGCCTTCGTAATGACTGCGCCGGCCGGTATCACGCCGTCGCACAACCCGCTTGCGGCGGTCGGGCGCCCGTCGGGCTCGGTGGCCAGCCGCGCGACGACCACCGGCCCCTCCTCCTGGGCGCCGATTCCTACGCCCACCTCGGGCTTGCCGCGGCCAAACCAGCCCGTGCGCTTGGGTCGGACGGTCGTCCGGATCGGCCGGCCGTCGCGTTCCACCACCACCGGCAGGTCTTTCTCCGGATTGGCCTCGATGGACGCCGCCACCTCCGCGAACGTCGGGCCGACGATCCCGTTCCATTCGACGATCACGTCGCCCTCGCGGATGCCCGCCAGGTCGGCGCGGCCGCCCGGGGCCACGCGGACGACCTTCCGGCGCGGAACGAGACCGAGCAGGTGCCCCACCGCGTTCGGCGCTTCCTCGGTCGCCTCGAAGTCGACCCAGGCCCGCCGGCTGCACGTCACACGCTCCTTCTTCGACGGGTCCTTCGGATCCGGCCGATTCACCACGATCGTGATGCGCGCCCCGCGAGCGGCCCGCAGTTGATGATAGACCTCGAAGAAGTCCCGGACCGGCCGCCCGTTCACCTCGACGATCTCGTCGCCCGGCTGGAGCGAGTCGGGACGCGGCGGGCCGGGCTCGGGCGCGACGGCCACGAGGAGGTTCGTGTACTTGGGCGGCACGCCGATTTGCAGGACGTTCTTCTCCGGGTCGTTCTGCGGCGTCACGCGGACCGCGATGACCTTGCCGTCGCGACTGATCTTGAGGTTCAGAGGCGTGTGGGGCTCGGCGAGCACGATCGCCATCTTGAAGTCGAAGTAATCGCGAACCGGTTTCTCGTTCACCTCGAGAATGCGGTCGCCGTACTGCAGGCCCGCCTTGTCCGCCGGCGACCCGGGCAGCGGCGCGCCGATCACGGGCACCGGCGCCTCGCGGCCGATCATGAAGACGAGCATGAACAGCAGCGCCGCGAAGATGAGATTCATCACGACGCCGGCCGAGACGATCATCATCCGCCGTCCGACGGGCTGCCGGCCGAAGGCGCGGGGGTCGTCCTTGACGACCAGGTCGCCGTTCGCGTCGACCGCGAAGTCGTCCTGACCGAGCATCCGCACATAGCCGCCCAGCGGAAGGATATTGAACGAGTACCGGGTCTCGCCGCGCGTGAACCCGACGATCTCCTTTCCGAAGCCGATGGCGAACTTTTCGACCTTCACGCCGGCCCACTTCGCGACGGCGAAGTGGCCGAGCTCATGCGTGAAAATCACGAACGAGAAGCCCGCGACGATCAGCAGGATCGCCAGCGGGGTCTCGAAGATCCCCGCCAGAACCGTCGTCGCCATGAGTGCCGCACTGACGTCCGTCATGCATTCAAGCATCGCGCAACCTCGTCCCTGGCCCACCGGTCGGCGGCGAGCAGGTCATTCATCGTCGGGTCGGACACCACGCGGTGCCGCCGGAGCGCCTCCTCCACCAGGGGCACCACCCGCCCGAACGGGATCCGCGATTCGCGGAACGCCTCGACCGCCACCTCGTTCGCGGCATTGAAGACCGCACCGGCCGTCCCGCCGGTTCGCGCAACCTCATAGCCGAGACGGAGCGCCGGGAAGCGATCCAGGTCGGGCGGCTCGAAGTTCAGCCGGCGGATCGTCGACCAATCCAGCCGGTCGCTGCAGCCCGGATGCCGCTCCGGGAACGTCAACGCATATTGGATCGGCGTCCGCATGTCCGGCGTGCCCAACTGCGCCACCACCGACCCGTCGCAAAACTCCACCATCGAGTGGATGATCGACTCCGGATGGATCAGGACTTCAATGGCATCCACATCGACGCCGAACAGCCACTTCGCCTCGATGATCTCGAGGGCCTTGTTCATCAGTGTCGCCGAGTCGATCGTCACCTTCGGCCCCATGTTCCACGTCGGATGCCGAAGGGCATCCTCCACGGTCGCCTCGGCCATCTGCTCGGCCGTCCATGTGCGGAACGGACCGCCGGACGCCGTCAGGTAGATCCTGCGGACCTCCTCCCGCCGGCCCGCCTGCATCGACTGAAAGATGGCCGAGTGCTCGCTGTCGATCGGTACGAGCCGCGCCCCCGTCTGGTTCAGCCGGGGGACGATCAGCGACCCGGCGACGACCAGGGCCTCTTTGTTCGCCAGGGCAACGGTCATCCCCGCTTCGACGGCCTCGACCGTCGCGGGCAGCCCCGCCGCCCCGACCACCGCGGCAACGACCACATCACACCCGCATCGCCGCACGAGTTCGCACAACGACGACTCGCCCGTCAGAATCTCCGTGGCCCCGTTCACCGTCTGCCGCAGACGCCGGGCCGCCGCTTCATCCGACAGGGCGGCCGCCCGGGGCCGCCACTGCCGCACCTGGCCGGACAGGATCTCCCAGCTTGACTTGGCCGCCAGACCGCACACCTGACACGCCCCGCCCAGATTGGCGGCCACATCGAGCGTACTCCGCCCGATCGAGCCGGTGGATCCGAGGATGGCGATTCGCTTGGTCATGCGGGAATCGACCGGTCGCCAAGGGTGCGGGCACGCCCGAGGCGTGAGGCATCCTTGAGACCTGATACTATATGGCCCCCCGATCCCCCAGGCAAGCCGTCGTTGATGCCGCTAACTATTGCACCTATAATGCCTTGTGTCGTCTGGACCTGCGGAACACGCGGAAAGACCCTCATGCCGGAAATTCTCCTCAGGGCTCGCAAGTTCCTCGTCGAGCGTCGCGAGTACGCCGTGCCCGGCCGCCCGCCGATCATCCGCGAGATCGTGGTGCATCCCGGAGCGGTCCTCGTGCTACCGCTGCTGACCGCTACGGAGGTCGTGCTGATCCACAACTACCGATACGCCGTTGACCGAGAATTGCTGGAACTGCCGGCGGGTACGCTGGACCCCGGCGAGGATCCGGCCGCGTGTGCCGCCCGGGAATTGGAGGAGGAGACCGGTTACCGCGCGGGGCGGCTGGAGCCGATGGGCGAGTTCTACACCACACCGGGCTTCACTGACGAGCGGATGTGGTGCTTTGTTGCGCATGAATTGAAACGGACCGCCCAGTGTCTCGATGCGGGCGAACGGATCCGGCCGGAGGTCGTGCCGCTGACCCGTGCGATCGAGTGGATTCGGGACGGTCGCATTGTGGACGGCAAGACGATCGCCCTCCTGCTGCGCTATCACCTGGAACGGGGGGTGAGTTGATGTCCTGGCGCGATCGGCCCTACGCCGACGAGGACGGGCAGCCGGAGCTTCGCCTGGCGCTGCCGCGACCCACGACGGCCGTCGTCTGGCTGCTGGTGGCCAACGGCACGGCATTCGTCGCGGACGTCATCTCACAGCATGCCGATCCCTTCTTCTGGCATCGGGTCTTCGGATTGAGCTGGAACGGCCTGTTCGGCGGTCACGTCTGGCAACCGCTGACCTACATGTTCACCCACGGCAGCGTGCTGCACCTGCTGTGCAACATGCTTGGGCTGTACATCTTTGGGATGGAGTTCGAGCGGGCGTTCGGCCGAGACCGGTTTCTCACGTTCTACGCTCTGTGCGGGCTGGTCGGCGGCATCGCCTATCTGGCCGCGCAGGCGTTCGAGTGGGTTCCGCGATCCGTCCCCCTGGTCGGAGCCAGCGGCGCGATCTACGGCCTTCTGATCGCGGCGATCATTTTCTTTCCGCACATCCGGGTCGTGCTGATCATCTTTCCGATGCCGATCCGGGTGTTCGGCCTGATCGTTGCGGGCATCCTGTTCATCCGGCTGATCAGCCCGGGAACCGTGGAGAACCTCGGCGGCGAGATCTGCCACGTCGCGGGGGCGGCGGCCGGCGTGGGGGCCCTTTACGCCTGGCGGATGATGCCGCGAATCCGCCTGGGGGCCGGGCGTCGCGCGATGCAGACGGGCGCCTGGCAGCGGAAACTCGAGCTGGAGCAGGAGGAGCAGGACGAGGTCGATCGGATCCTCGCCAAGGTGAGCGAGTCGGGCCTGCAGAGCCTCACCCGCCGTGAACGCCGCGTGCTCGCGGAGGCGACGCAGCGGCAACAGGAGCGGGACAGGCGTACGGGCCGCATCGACCGGATCTAGAACCGCCGGCTCGCCGCGCGACGCGCGGAGGCCCGAACGCAGCCTCGTCGTAGAACCCGCACCCGTTGGAGACACCGGAGAGGTCCGTGAGCATCGTCGCCGCGCTACACATCCACACCCGCCACAGCTACGACTGCCTCATGCGTCCGGCGGCAATCATCGAAGCGGGAGTGCGGGCGGGGATCGACCTGATGCTCGTGTGCGATCACGACTCGCTCGCCGGCGGTCTGGAGGCCGTGGAGGCCGCCCGGGGCCGACCGGTCCACGTGATCGCCGGCGCGGAGTACTACACCGAGCTGGGCGACGTGATCGTGATGGGCATCGAGCGGGAGTTCCCTTGCCGCGACGCCGAATTCGTCTTCGCCGAGGCCGCCCGACAGGGCGTGCTGACGATCCTCCCGCACCCGGCCAAGAGCCACAAGGAGCATGAAATGCTCGTCGCCCGTGCGGATGTGATCGAAATCGTCAACGCTCGTACGTACCCGCACCTCAACGAGCGTGCCGCCGAGTGGGCGGCGAAGGCGGGCAAGCCGGTGATCGCCGGCAGCGACGCCCACTTCCTGCACGAGATCCTGCACGCCCTGACGATCTTCGAGGGCGACTGGGACCTTCGCGACCCCGCGGCGGTCCGCGAGATGTTCCTCCGCGCCCCGCGCCGGTGCGAACTTCGCCGGCCGACCGGCTACCGCGACTTTATGAAGTCGCAGTACGTCAAGGCGTACAAGCAGCGTCGGCCCCGCGTGGCCTGGCAGACGACGATCAAGGCGGCGAAGAAGGCATGGCGGACCGTAACGGGCCGGCCGGAGCCATAAGGGACGGCCGTCTATGTATCCCGCTGCGGACGACCGGCTTTGGACCAACGCTTTCGCCTGTGACAATCGAACTCCGTCGCCTGCGGACCCGCACGGAGCGGTATGAGGCAGGGGCGGCGGTTGTGATCTCGCCCGTTGTTCAGACGATGCCGGTCCGGGGCGGGCGATCGGTGTTCGCGCCGTCAGGCGGCGAAAGCAGCGGGGCGAGGCGGTGACGGGCGAAGGCCACCGTGGCCGTGCCGACGTGGTGGCCGTGGTTGCCGAAGCGCCGCATGTCCGCGTCCCACCAGATGTGGCGAAGCTTGCCGCCCCACGGTTCGCCGCCCGCGGGGGCATCGGGCGGCGGTCGAAACCCCACGAGCCCGGCCGCGCGGCAGTGCTTCCGATCGATCGTGCCGAACACCGTCGTGCCCAGTCCCAGGAAGCCGTAATCGCGCCGACTCGCGAGGGCGTAGCAGCGGTCCACGTTTTGCAGGGCCGCGCCCAGTGGGTAGTCGGGCGAAAGCGCGGAGCAACAGAGCACCAGCGTGTTGATCCGCGCCAAGCCGCCGAGATGCTCGGCGGCGAAGACGGCGATGCCGGTGCCGCCGCTCCACGCCACGACGTGCAGCGGTGCGCCGGGATAGTCTCGGTGGAAACGGCGAATGACGCGGGCGAAGCGCAGGCCTTCCACACGGTTTCGTCGCAGCCAGACCAGGTCGGCAAGCAGCTCGCCCCGCGGGCCGACATGCCAGTCGTAGGCGTAGGTTGCGAGCGGCAGACCTGCCTCGCGGAAGCCCCGGCGGGCCGTCACGGGGGCGAGCAGGATCCCGCCGATCCCGTCCAGAAGAAACACGGTGCCACGGCGCGGATCGCCTTCGAGCGTCGGCACGCGAAGCGGCCACCCCTCCCGTACGGCCGCCGCCACCATCCCCAGCCTCGACAGCAGCACCCGCATCGACAGCCCCCGTCCTTTCGTCGCGGCGTTTACTCAACGAGCAGCACACGGGCCTCGACCGGCTTGAGTTCGATGGAGAACCGGGCCTCGCCCTCCTTCTCGCCCGGCTCCAGGACCACTGCAGCGCCCGACAAGAGATCCGATATCTTTGCAGCCGGCCCGACCGCGATACGCGCATTCGCCTTCGCCGGGACCTCGCCGTGATTGAGCACAATCACCAGACGCTTTCCCCCGGCGGCCGTCAACACGCGGGCCTCCACCGCGGCCGGCGGAGGCTCACACAGCAGCGTGACCGGCGGCCGGGCACCGGCCCAGGCGGCGCCGCCCTGAATCAGTTTGAGCGCATTCGCGTTGAGCGACTCGTCGAAGTGTCGGCACACGGGCGTCGCCGCATAGATCGTCCGACCCTTGCCGAACGTGCCGACGACGATCGCGGGGTCGCCATCTTCAAACTCCGCGACGACCTCGGCGCCGTCCAGGACCTCCAACTGCTCCTGCCACCTGGTCGTCGGGACCTCGGTGCCGACCGGCAGGCCGGCCACGGCTGGATGCGCCCTGGTGATCTTCAGCTTGCCGGTCGGCCGCGGGTTGGTCTGCACCTCCTTGCACCGGAGAACCTCCGCCATCCCCGCGCCCGGCACCGTCTCGTACAAGAACGTGCGATCGTCCTTGAACCCGCACCACATGTCCGCGAACAACGTCCCGCCGTTCTCGACATACGTGCGGAGCCGCGCCCCTTCGGCCCTCGACAGCGTGTACCCGAACGGCACACAGAGGATCCTGTAGCGGCTCAGGTCGCGCTTGAGGAGCTGCTCGGTCACCAGGAAGTCCACCGGCAGCCCCGCCCGCCACATCGCGCGGTACGCGCCACGGACGCTGCGGATGTAAACCGCTTCGTCGCCATCGCCGTAAGCGTGGATGGATGTTCGCGGGCTGTGAAAGATCGCCACCTCCGCCGGCGCCGGCCGGGCCGAGCGGAGCAGCCCCGCATGCCGCTGGAGTTGCTCGCAGACCTCGCCGGCCGCGCGGGCGCGGTCGGTCAGGCTGCCGTCGTAATGGACGAGTCCGAAGCCGCCCGCCTCGATGCCCGTCGTCTCCGGCCGCCAGTTCCAGAAAAAGATGCCGCTTGCCCCGTGCGCGATGGACTGCCAGACCCACAGGCGGATGTCCTGCGGTCGCGGAAACTGCGAGCGGTAAAGCAGGCCGTTGATGGTGGGGCCGCCCTGGAGTTCCTCGACCCACATCGGCTTGCCGTCGCCCGCGGAGCGGACGCCGTCCAGGACCATCCCGGCAAAGGCGGGTTCGTAGAACCCGTGGCCGTACTGGATCCAGTAGGGAAACAGCGACAGGCCCACCACGTCGAAGTGCTTGCCGATGGCGTATTCATCGGTCGAACCGTAGACATATGCCGCGCCCCAGCTACCGATGTGGCACGTGATGGGGCGGCTGCGGTCGGCCCGTCGGGCGGCGTCGGCCTTGAGCCCCTGGGCCTCGGCCACGTTCTGCAGCATGAACTCGCGCCAATCGACCCAGTGGACCTGCGCCCGCTCGAAGATCCCCGTGCGGACCGGCCGGATCTCCGACCAGTCGCCGTAGTATGTGGACCAGGTCTCGTTGAGCTTGCCGAGCGTCCCGTACTTGCGGCGGAGCCAATCACGATATCGCCGTACCGTGTGGTCGCAGTAGCAGTAGAGGCGCGACGTCCGTGCCTGGTCGATCGGGTTGTTGATCGTTGAGACCCAGTTGCCCGCCTCCGCGCCGACGTCCCATGCCAGGACCGACGGCCGGTCCTTGTAACGGCTCACGACCCGGTGCACGAACGCCGCCACCATCTGGCGCACGGTCGGATGGTCCCAGCAGGCCATTTCGGGGCGGTAGCCGTCGGAGGCGATCATCTCGCTGTCGGGGTACGCCCGCGCCACCCACTCGGGCTGCAGCTCGGGCCAGGGCCACAGCAGCAGCCGCAGGCCGTGCTTCTCGGCCAGCTTGACGAGCTTGTCGAGCCGCTCGAAGCGGAATCGCCCCGGCGCCGTCTCGATGTCGCACCAGTCGACGTGAACGGCCACGCTGTTGAACCGCGCCTCCCGCATCCGGGCGAAGTCGCCGTCGAGGTACCTGACGTACTCCTCCATGTCCGGCAGGTAGTGCTGCCAGTGCGGGATGGTGCACATGTGCATGGCCCCGTACGGGAAGAACGAGTCCTCCTTCGGGGGTTCCGCGGCGAGCGCGTGGACACCGCAACCCGCCGCCAGGGCACACGCCCACCACCGGGCCCGATCCGAAAACCGGCCCGCCATCGCAGAGACCTCCTTTTCCGGACGGCCGCGGCCATCGAGCGTCAGACGATCTCCCGCATCAGGACCTTTCGCCGCTCGTACACCGACTTGCGCACGAGCAGCCCGACCAGCGTCGCCAGCCGCCCGTTGACCACGCCGCTGACCACCGGCTTGCCCGTCCGCATCGAATCGAAGAACGCATCCATCGACGCCTCGGTCATGTACGGCTCGCCGCCCGGCGACGCGAGCGCCTCCGGCTTCTTCTTGTCGTCGCGCCAGTAGACCTTGCCCTCGTCGAGGCAGATCCCGCCCTTGGGCCCCGAGACCCGCTCGTAAATCCCGAAGAAACGCCCCTCGTCGTTCTTCGGGCAGATCCAACTGTGCTCGAAGCTGACATAGAAGCCGTCCGGGTATTCGATCTGCGCGAGGTAATAGTCGGTCACGTCACGCTGCGGATCGATGTCGGTGAACAGCCCGCCCGTCCCGATCCCCGTGCACGAGAGCGGCAGCCGGCCGGCGACCCAGTTCAGCACGTCCCACGTATGGCACGCCTGTTCGAGCATCCAGTCGCCGCTCTGCTTCCGCCGGCCGAACCAGATCGCGGTGCCCTGGTCGGGCAGGCCCAGCGGCCCCCACGAGTTGTTCCACGCGGCCCGGCCGTGCGTCGGCCTGCCGATCACGCCGTCGTGGATCAGCTTGATCCCCTCGTGGTAGCGCGCGGCAGCCCTCCGCTGAAAGCCGATCTGCGCGACGACCCGCGGGTTGAGCTCCTGCGCCTTGACGAGCGCGTCGGCCTCGTACGCCTCGATGCACATCGGCTTCTCGCCGTAGAAGTGCTTGCCCGCGGCGAAGCAGGCGAGGTACATCTCCGCGTGCAGGTTGGGCGGCACGGCGATGATGCAGGCGTCGATGTCCTCGCGGGCCAGCACCTTCTTGTAGCCCTCGGGGCCGTCGTACGCCTCGGGCGTCTGGCCGATCGCCTCCTTGACCTGGTCGAGGCATTTCTTCCGGTTCGGCTCGTTCGGGTCGGCGATCGCCTTGACCTGAACGTTCTTCTGCTTGAGGGCCGGTTTGAGGATCTCGCGGCCCCGCCCGCCGGTGCCGATCAGGCCGAGCCGGATCGGGCTGTCGGGCCCGATCGGTTTCGGCGTCGGCCCGGCCTGGACGGCCGGGATCGCAAGCGACCCGGTCATCGAGCATCCCGCCGTTGCCGCCAGCCCCGCGAGGCCGGCGATCCGTGCCGAGGTCGTCAGGAAGTCCCGTCGAGTGGTGGAAACGGTGTCTGCCACGGTATGGCTCCTTGTCTTGCCGGATGCGGTTGACCCGGGCGAGGCGCGGCGCTCCGCGCAAACCGCCGCACTCGCCGCACGACCGGCGGCATTGTAGCGGCCGGATGCCGCGCGCTTCCAGCCGAGGGATTACGTGCGAAACGGCGAACGACGACCGCCCGGGCAAAGCCGCAGGGGCTTCGCAACGCACCGGGTGCGAGGCGCAATCGCGTCGTCGGCTATTCGCCGGGCTGCGACGCGGGTGCGTCGTCGAGTTCGAGCGGATCGTAGCCCTCGATCTCGAAGTTCGTCTCCCGCCAGAGGTTGGTCTCGGCGTCGAAGTAAGGCTCGGTGGCGGCCTTCTTGATGGCTGTCGCATCCGTCTGCGAGGCGTCGAACGTGATCCTCGCCTCGCCGCCGTCCGGCCCGGGCCACGCCTCGATCTTCAGGTAGCCGGGGATTGCGAACGCGTCGTCCCGTTCCAGGTAGTAGGCGAAGCGGTTCGCGCTGCCGCGGCAGTTCAATCCGATGACCTTGAGCTCCACCGTTCCCGTCCGGGCCGGCGGCGTCCCGCGCGTCCGTATGAACGAGGGCAAAGCAAAGGCGTAGCTGGCCGCGACCGCCGCGCCAACGCACGCCAGCGTGACGCTGACCAGCAGCGCCTGCGGCCAGCGCCGGCCCGGCGGCCCCGGCGGGCCCCAGCGAACGGATCCGCCCGTGCTCGGCGGGCATGCCTCGACGCACTCCATGCACGACAGGCAACGCGCCTCCGTCACCTGGCGGACCTTGTCCACGGGGATCGCCATCGGGCAGACGCGCGCACACTTGCCGCACTCGATGCAGGTGACCTCGTCACGCTTGATCCGGGCGAGCCCGACGCGTGAGAACGGGTTCAACACCGCCGCCAGCGGGCACAGCCACCGACAGAACGGAACGGTCACGAAGAGCGAGCCGACGACGACACCGCCGGCAACGACGTAGGCCCAGTAAGTAATGTCCTCGCCGTGGCGGCTGAGCAGGGCGTAGCACGGATCGAAGCCCCGGAAGAGCAGCTCCGCCGCCCGGTACGTGATGATGAGGATGACCGCCAGCACCGGGTACTTGAGCAGCGACAGGGCGCGGTCGACGTTTTCGGGCACCCGCGCCGGCTTGAGCCCCACCCGCGCCGCCCCGCGGCCCAGCCACTCGGAGATCGTGCCGATCGGGCAGAGGTAGCCGCAGAAGACCCGCCGGAACAGCAGCGTCATCACGAGCACGGCCGCGAGGATGTAGAAGTTCGTGATGCCGAGCGAGCAGAGGAGGTTGCCTTCGTGAAGGTAGGTGTACGCCGCTTCGACGCCGCCGAACGGGCACCAGCGCTCCGCATTCCCCTGCACGATGAAGACGCCGACCAGGGTAATGGCGAGAAACGCAAACTGTACGAGCCGTCTCGTCTTGCGCACGAAACCTCGGTTTCCGGGGTGGGTCGGGGTTGTCCGCTGTCGATCCATCCGTGCGGCACGTGCCGCACGATCACTTCGTCTCGGTGGCGCAGCTCGATCCGCCCTTCGCGCTGCTGCAGCCGCCGCGGCTCGGGCAATTGCCGCAGCTCGATCCGCCGCTGCACTTCGACTCCTTGACCTTCGACTCGGTCTTCAGGGCCTTCTCGAAGCCGGCGCTGCCCACCAGGGAGGCCAGATCCTTGTCCGTCTTCGCGTGGGCCTTGACGGCGTCGAGCCGACTGGGCGGCGTCAACTCAAACGCGCGGGTCAGCAGGGCGTTGGCCTCGTCCGACTCGCCGACGAGGGCCTTCACGCACGCCATGTCGTAATAAAGCCCGCTGTCCGAGTCGGCGGCGAGCTTGCACTTGGCCACGGCCGCCTTCGCCTCGTCGATCTTCTTCTGCCGCGCCAGCGCGATTCCCAGCAGGATCCGCGCCTCGGCGGTCATCGACTTCTCATCGAGCCCGCCGATGACCTTGGCGGCGTCCTCATTGAGCCCCATCGCCAGTTGCGTCCCGGCGAGGGCGGCGGCGGACTCGCCGTTCTTGAGCTTCTCGTGGACCTTCTTGTCGAGGGCCAGCGCTTCGGAGTAAACCTTGTTCTGGTGATAGTAGGACCGAAGCGCGCGTGCCATCGCCTGCCACTTCTGCTCGTTCTTCTCCTTGTCGATCGATTCCCGCATCTGCATCACCTGGCGCAGCATGGAGTACTGCTGCCGGTACTCAAGCTTCTTCTCGGAATCGAGCTTGGCGGCGGCGGCGAAGGCCTTTTGTGCCCCTTCGAAGTCGGCCTTGGCCACGAGGGCCTTGCCCTCCGCGAACAGCTTGGCCGCGTCCTCGTTAACGCCGGCCAGCGCCTGCGGCGCCGACATCGCCACCAGACCGATCAAACTGCAAACCAAAACCCTGCGAAGTTTCATTGCTATCTCCTTGTTATATCAAGGTTTATGGCTCTATGCCGCCCCGAAGCCCGCCTGCGGGCACATCAGCCCGCAGGTCCGACGCCTGATTATACCGCATTGCGGCGGCGAGACCAACCGCAATTCCGGCATTGACCCACTACCGGCGCGGCAGTGACGTCTATGCGCATGGCGCGGCGCGTTTCGGCGTTCGGAAGACCCCCCACCGTAGATGCAGCATAAAGCCGTGGGCGTGGCCGGAGCGCAATTCGATGACGCGCCGGCGGACCGAATCCCACGGGTACTTCCGCCACGTCTATTGGGGCGACGTGTATGCGCAGACGGCTTTGCAGAACTGGATGCAGGCGAATGCGGGCCAGCGGTACCCGTGGGACCTCTTCGATGATATCCCCCGATTTCTTGTTCTCCCGGCAAGCTTTTCCGAAAACGATCCGGCTGCGCTCGGACGATTCCGGCGACCCGCTTCACGCCATCCGTCGTCCGTCGGCGCCGTGTGGACTGCGGTGGCAACGCCACCGCTTTGCCTTGGACGGTTCACCGTACGCTGGCACGCAGCGGCCGGCCGAGGAAAAGCGGCGGCAAGGCCGCCGCAGTCGACAACGCGCGGGCCGCGCCGCGCAGGACGGGCGGGAGGACCGCCGCCCGAGCGAAGGTCGAGGCATAGTCTTCCAGCGCAACCGACGAGCAGGACGCGTATCCTCGGGTCGCGGCCAGAGGCTAGGGTGGGAGATAGCGAGACTCCCGCCCGACCCCGACCGGCGGCGAACGGACCACGGCAGGCCGGAGGCGGCGGGCGTTCGCAGCGATCGGTTCGCTTGACCTTCGGGCGGATGATTCATAGCCTGCCGCCTGATGATGCCTGAGGCCCGGCAGACGCGTTCGTCCGACGTACGTTCGGGCGATCGGGCCGCGCGGCGGTGGCTGGTCGCGTGTGTCGGCGCAACGGCGATCATCGCACTCGCCTCGAACGGAGCCTACCACGACGACGATCTTGCGCACTACCTGTACGCCCGCTGGACGCGGCACGATGCGCGGTATCTGGCCGATGTGTGGGCGCGACCGGGTTTCACCCTGCCGTACGCCCTTCCGGCGCAAGCGGGCTGGCCGGCGTGCCGGCTCCTGTCGGTGGCCGTCTCCGGCCTGACGGCGTGGGCGGCATTCCGCTGCGCCCAACGGCTGGGGCTGCCGCGGGCGGCGTGGGCGATTCCGCTGCTCTACGCCCAGCCGCTCTTTCTCCACCTTTCGTTCACGACGCTGACCGAGACGCCGGCGGCGGCGTACCTGACCCTGGCAACATGGGCCCTGCTGGCCGGACGGCCGAGGACGTCGTCGGCGGTCTTTTCGCTCGCAATGATCACTCGGCATGAAGCGATCGTCCTTCTGCCGGTGTGGGCGTGGGCCGTGTGGCGCGCGGAGCCCCGCGGCAGTTGCGCGGGCCGATGGTCGGCCGCCGCGCTGCTCGTCGGGGCGCCCCTCGCGCACAACGCGATCGCATGGCCTGTACTCGGCCAACTGCCCGGCGCGATCTTTGCGCAACCGGCCGGGGCGGAGCATTACGGTCGGGGCACGCCATTGACGTTTCTGATGCGATTCGTCGTGATGGCCGGGCCGGTAATCGCGACGTTGTCGGTGGTCGGCGCGGCCGCGATGTGGCGGAACCGCCCGGGCCGACCCCTGATCGTCGGCACGGCCGTGTTCATCATCGCCGAGACGGGCCTGTATATGGGGCAGGCGTACTCAACCGGCGGCTTTGCGCGGTTTCTCGTGCCGCTGGCGCCGTGGGTGGCGATCCTTGCGCTGGCGGGGCTACGCGCAGTGGGACGTACCGCAAGGGCCGGCGGTGTCCCCGTCAACCGCCGGTGGTGGCCGGCCGTGGCGATTGCGTTCTGGCTGGCCGTCGAGGTTGAGCAGCACGTCAACCCGATTCACGCTATCTCGCCCTATTTCTGGCTCTTTCGCACGGGCGCGGCAGCGATTGTGCTGGGCATCGGATTGACGCTTGGCTCGGGGTGGCCTCGGCGTCTCGGCTTCGCGCTCGTCGCCGCGGCCGCGCTGGGGCCGGTGGCGCGGGCGGCATGGCCGCATCGGCTGCGGACTCGGGAGCTATACATCGCCGAGGCCGTGGCCGAACTCCGCGCGCGCGGCCTCGGCAATCGTCCGTTCTACTCGACGAGCGACTGGGGTTACTACTTCGCGGACCGCTGGTACCCGCCGGGATGGCGACTGTCCGCCGAAGATCTGCGCAAAGCGCCGGCCGGCGCCGTCTTCCTGTGGGATGGCCGTTACGGGCCGTCTCCGGTCTTCGGGTGGTCCCTCGAGTCGCTCCGGGCGGACGCGACGTGGCGCGAGGTCTGCCGCGTGCCCCGGGCCGGGCCCGAGGCGCCGTTCGCGTGCATCTTCGAGCGAGTGCCGGAGCGACGATGACCTGTCCAGGCTTCGCGTTCGGTGCAGCAATGACACGCTCAGTGCGCGCCCTGGAAATATGGTTCGGAATTCAGGTGCCACGAGCCCCTTTGCCTGTCCGAACGAACGGGACGGGTTCGGGGGGCGCGCAGGGGGGGTCGGGCGCTTTCCGGCACGAGACCTTGCGTGTCGGCGGTCGCGGCGGAAGCGAACCAGTCCCGTTCGCCCGACGCTGCTTCCGGAGCGCGGTATCGGGGTTCACAGACCGCATATCGCAACATCCGGCAGGGCAGACGGCTTTTCATAGGGTCACGGTTGCCCGACAACGCCCCGCCCTTTTCACCCCGGCGGCAGCGGGGCACGATACGGACGGGTGTAGCGCTCGGGCGTCGGGGCGGAGGCCAGCTCGATGACCAGCGGGGCAAGACGAACAGCCATGGCATCGAGAATCCGATGGCCGAGCGATGCGCTGGCCCGGGTCGGATCGCCCTCGGTTCCGTCGGGCAGATCCTCCACGGTCGGGATCGGATACACGCCCTTCTGGAGGAGGCTGGGGTACGGAAAGCCGTCGCCCCACAGGTTTGCCGGACCGCGACGGGCCCGGGACATGTCAACGAGGTCGGGCCGAATCGCGAGCATCATGCTGGTCTCGGCGACGCCGCCGTGGTTGAGCGGTTCGCCGCACAGATCCTTGATGGCATCCCATGCCATCTCGTAGGGCTGCACATCGACATACATGGCGTGTCGGCCGCGGCCGAGGGCCTCCCAGGAAGCCGAACGCGCGCACGGAAGCCCATAGTGGCCGTGCAGGAAAACGATCTTCCGGAAGCCGATGTCCGTCAGGGCGACAAGCAGGTCGAGCAGCTTCCGCTCGGTGCTGAACGCCGACAACCCTGCGGAGGCGAGCGGTCCGGCCCACTGCACGACCGTGTACTCCACCGTCGGGCAGAGACAGATCGGCAACGCGGGGTCGCACCGTTCGAGCGTCCGGCGGACGATCTCGTTGATCTGGTAGGTGTCTGTGCCGCAGGGCAGGTGCGGCCCGTGCTGCTCGAGCGACCCCAGCGGGATCAGGGCGACGCCGTCGGCCTCCGCGGCTCGACGCACCGCCGTCCAGATCGCATCTCGAAAAACGACGGCCATGGGACTTCCCCCGTCCTACGCCAGACAGCCGGATGCCTCGATCGGCCAGATCTCCACGACCCGGCGGTCCTCGTGAACACAGAAGCGCCGGTAGAGGTTGCACGTCGTGCACGCGTGGCTCGGGACCAGCTCCACAAGCTGCCCGATTCGCCAATCGGGGGCGTCATGCACGATGCAGTGCTCCTCCGACAAGAACCGCGGGATCTTCGCCGTGGGGCAGCCGTGGACCTCAGGCGGCCCGAACTCGTGCCCGACGCCCTTGACGCCGACATCAAGGACCGCGACCCCCGGCCGGGGCCGGCTGATCACACGGGTCAGGACGGTGAGCGCCTGCTCAAACTCGGGACTGATCCGGCGGTAGAAACAATCCATCGTCGCGTACGTCCCGGCCTGGATCTCGTCCACGCCCTCCAGCGAGCCCGTGGTCGCGTACGTCGCCGTCGACCCGCCGCTGATGACGGCGACGGGGATGCCGGCCCGCTCGATCAACCGCCGCGTGTCGATGGCGTCCTGCATGGCGGCGCGGGTGCGGCGGGCGCGCTCCTGGGGATCGGGCAGGCCGACGAGGTGGCCCTCGTACGCTTGAATGCCGTCCAGGCGAACGCCCGACAGCCGCACGATCTCGCGGGCCAGGGCCAGGGCCGGCTCGCCCGGCGGCACGCCGCAACGGCCCATGCCGATGTCCACCTCGATGAGCAGGCCGACCGACGCGTTCGCCCCGCTCATCGCGTGCGAGATGTCGCGAACCTGTTCGATATCGTCCACCGCGACGCGAACCTTCGCCCGTTTCGCCAGATCGACGAGCCGCCGCAGCTTCGGCCCGCCCACCACCTGATTGGCGATGAGGACGTCGTCGAAGCCGGCGTCGGCGAGGACCTCCGCCTCGCCGAGTTTGGCGCAGGTCATGCCGACGGCGGAGCCGGCGGCGATCTGCCGGCGGGCGATCTCGGTGCACTTGTGGTTCTTGAAATGCGGACGCAGCCGGCAGCGTCGATCGCGAAAGTGCTCCGCGAGCCGCCGGAGGTTGCGCTCCAGCGCACCGCGATCGAGCAGCAGGGCGGGGGTATCCAGCTCCGTCAACGCGGATCCGATCATCCCCGGCATGAAGACACCCCCGCGGCCAGCTCGGTCACGTCGGCGGCCAGGGCGTCGACATCGGCGTCCGTCGTGTCCCACGAGCACATCAGCCGGGCGCCGCCGCAGCCGATGAACGTGTAGAAGCGCCAGCCCCTCGCGCGCAGGCCGTCGGCCACCGCCGGCGGCATCTCCACGAAGACCGAATTCGCCTCTCGCGGAAACATGATCCGAATGCCGGGCACGCGGCGAAGCTTCTCCTCAAGCCGGCGGGCACATTGGTTGGAGTGCTCGCCGTAGCGAAGCCACGCACCGCTGCGCAGCATGCCGACCCACGGCGCCGCCAGGAATCGCATCTTGGCGCCGAGCTGTCCGGCCTGTTTGCATCGGAAGTCGAACTCCTCGGCCAGCGAACGGTTGAAGAACACGACGGCCTCCCCGAAGGCCATGCCGTTCTTTCCCCCGCCCAGGCAAAGCACGTCGACGCCGGCCTTCCAGGTGATCTCCTTCGGGGCGACCTGCAACGTGGCGAGCGCGTTCGCCAGGCGGGCGCCGTCCATATGCACGCGGAGGCCGAGCCGGCGGGCCAGCTCGCCGACGGCGTGCAACTCGCCCACGGTGTAGACGGTGCCCAGTTCGGTCGCCTGCGTCACGCTGACGGCGTGCGGCTTCGGGTAGTGGATGTCCGATCGGCGATGAACCGTGTGCTCCACGGCATCGAGGTCCAGTTTGCCGTTGGCCCCGGGGACGACCAGCACCTTCGTGCCGTTGGAGAAGAACTCCGGCGCGCCGCACTCGTCGGTTTCGAGGTGGGCGGTCTCGTGCACGATGATGCTGTGAAACGGCTGGCAGAGCGTGGCGACAACCAGCGAGTTGGCCGCCGTGCCGTTGAACGTGAAGAACACCTCGCAGTCGGTCTCGAAGAGCTCGCGAATCGAATCGCACGCCTTCTCCGTCCAGCAGTCGTCGCCGTACGATGGGACGTGGCCGTGGTTCGCCTCGGCCATCGCCTGCCATGCCTCCGGGCAGATGCCCGCGTAGTTGTCGCTGGCGAACTGCCGTTGGCGTTCGCCGCCGGAACGAGCCGGTTCGTTCATGGCCGCAGCCCCCTTGTTCGCGGACCCGTGCGGTACGCACCCGTGTAGAAACTCAGCCGCGGGAACTGGTCGCACGTCAGCCCGCCGTCGACCACGATCCGCTGGCCGGTGATGTAGCGGGCGGCATCGGACGCCAGGAACACGACGGCGCCGGCGACCTCGTCGGCCGTGGCCCAGCGGCCGAGGGGGATGTGCCGGTCGGCCCACGGCTTGAAATCCGGCCTGAGCGGGAAGTCCAGGCCGATCTCCGTTTCGACGAGCCCGGGGGCCACGCTGTTGACCGTGATCTCGTGCGGGGCCAGCTCGATGGCCAGCGACCCGGTCAGAAGCTCCAGCGCCCCCTTGCTCGCGTTGTAAGGCGAGAGCAGCCCCTCGGCCATGAAGCCGTTCGTGCTGGTGATGTGGATGATGCGGCCGGCCGTGCCCTTGTCGATCATGCACGTGGCGGCGCGCTGCGACAGGAAGAAGGGCCCCATGACGTTGATGCGGAGGGTTCGCTCCATCATCTCGGGCGTCACCCGGTCGAACGTCACGAGTTCGGCGACGGCGGCGTTGTTGACGAGGATGTCGATCGTGCCCGCCTCGTCGACAAAGCGGTCGATCACGCGGGGCAGGGCCGCCGTCTCCGCGAGGTCCTGGCGGATAAGCCACGCGCGCCGCCCCCGCACGCGGACGTCCGACGCGATTTGCTCCGCCTCGGCCTCGCGGGACCGATAGAGGATGCCGACGTCGGCGCCGGCCTCCGCCAGGGCCGTGGCGATCGCCGCCCCGAGGCCGCGGCTGCCGCCGGCGACCAGCGCCACCTTCCCCGTCAGGTCAAACGGATTCGCCATTCAGTGCTCCCATGCATGCATGTCTGCACGATGCGATTATCGGTTTCCCGAGTGTGCCTGCAAGCCGGGCAGGCGACGGCAGAAAACCGTGCACCATCGGGCAATCGCCGCGACGCGGCAGCGCCTGCCCCGAGCCGATTGATGCGGCATGCCCGCCGGCGCGTTTCGTCACGAAGTCTCTCGGCCCGTGCCGTCGTCGAGACGCCTCGGCGGCTTCCGGTCGGCGGCGCGAGCCCTGGGGGGCCGGCGGCCGGCGGCCACGTCCGCCTCGAACGTCCTGCGGCGGCGGAGGATGTGATGGTAATGCTGGGCGAAGCGATGCGCCTCATCCCGTACCTGCTGCAGCAGGCGCAGGGCGTGGTCGTTACGGCTGAGGCGAAACGGCCTGGCCCGGGCCTGCGTGTAGATCTCCTCCTCCCGTTTCGCCAGCGAGACGACCATGGGCGGCCGAACGTTCATGTCGGCAAAGGCCTCGAGGGCGGCATGGAGCTGGCCCAGCCCGCCGTCGATCAAAATGACGTCGGGGTAGAGTTCCTCGCCCTCGGCGGCGTATCGGTATCGCCGGGTGACGACCTCCTTGATCATGGCGTAGTCGTCGATGCCCTCGACCGTCCGGATGCGAAAGCGCCGATAGCCTCCCTTGAACGGCTTGCCGTCGATGAAACAGACCAGCGACCCGCACGACTCCTCGCCGTGGAGGTTGGCGATGTCGATGCCCTCGATCCGCCGGGGCGGGCCGTTCAGCTCGAGGACCTCGGCCAGGCGTTCGAGGCCCTTGCGCGGATCGATGTGAAAGACCTCCGGCTGCACGTCGACGTCGGGATCGCCGGAGAGCGCAAGGCCCTCGATGGCCCGAATCCGGTCGCGGAGCCGCGCGGCCTCCTCGAATCGAAGCCCCGCCGCCGCCTGCGCCATCTCGTCGCGCATCTGCCGGAGCAGGACGCTCCGCTTGGACGCCAGGAACTTCCGGAGCCGCTGGATGTCCTTGTGATACTCCTCCCGGCTGATGAGGGCCGCGCACGGGGCCGTGCACTGGCGGATCGCGTGCAGCAGGCAGGGGCGGAAGTGCCGGCGGGATTCGTCGCCGTCGCGGATGTCCAGCTCGCAGGTGCGGAACTTGAACGCCTTCTGCAACGCGTTGACCGCGTCCCGCAACACCGACGGACTCGTGAACGGGCCGTACAGCTTGCTGCCCTTGTGGCGCGGGGTTCGCGTGACGTAGACCGCAGGGAAGTCGTCGCTCGTCGTGATCTCGAGGTACGGGAACGTCTTGTCGTCGCGAAGTCGCTCGTTGTAGGGCGGCTGGATGTCCTTGATCAGCCGGTTTTCGAGCAGGAGGGCATCCACTTCCGTGTCGCAATCGAGGAAGTCCAGGTCGACGACGGCGGCGGCCATGCGGGCGATCTCCGGGCCGCGGGTCCGGAGCAGATCCGCCGAATCCTGAAAGTAGCTGCCGACCCGGCTGCGCAGGTCCTTGGCCTTTCCCACGTAGAGGACGCGG
This sequence comes from uncultured Planctomycetales bacterium, assembly GCA_964617025.1. GTDB lineage: Bacteria > Planctomycetota > Phycisphaerae > UBA1845 > PWPN01 > CAZMVY01. Next base: position 20,038 of record CAZTVU010000015.1, read on the forward strand.
CCCCGCGCATCCTTGAACAGATAGACCCCGGGCGTCTTCGGCAGGTGCCGGATCTTCTCGCGCAGGGCGTCGAGCGGGGTTGGCGCGGGTGCCTCGTCCATCCTTCCATTGTACGCCGTCCGGGAGCGGCACGTCAGGGCATCAAACGGCCCGCCCCCCAGCCCCGCGGGAAGTCCCTCACAAATCGGAAAACGGCAGCGCAACGGCGTGCGGACCGAGCGGCAGGCGAACATCGCCCGCGTGAACGACGTACCCCTTCGCGACGCGCGGGCCTACATCGGCCGCAAACGCGTCGATCCCTTCCGCCATGCGGCGGTTGGGCGTCGAGGACAACTTGACCTCAATCGGGATGAGTCGGTCACCCGACTCCACCACGATGTCCACCTCGCTCCCCGCGCCCGTGCGCCAGAAGTACACGTGCGGTTCCTGCCCGGCGTGCGTCAGCGCGCGGATGATTTCCGACAGCACCAGCGTCTCCAGGATCGCGCCGCCCATCGGACCGGCCATCGCGTGCTCGGCACTCCGTACGCCCGCCAGATAGCACAACGTCCCCACGTCATTGAGATAGACCTTGGGCGTTTTCACCAGGCGCTTGCGCACGTTGGCGCGGTAGGGGCGAAGAAGAGTCACCTGGTACGTGGCCTCCAGGATCGAAAGCCATGCTTTGACCGTGTTGAGGGCCACGCCGAGTTCGCGGGAGATCTCGGCGAGGTGCAGCAGTTGGCCGCTTCGCGCCGCGATCACCCGCAGAAAGGACTGAACCTGGCTCAGATCACCCACCTGCCGCAGCGATCGCACGTCGCGCTCCAGATACGTCTGGACATAACTGCCGTGCCAGAGGCGCAGATCGCGTCGCGGGTCCGCAACAAGCTCGGGATACCCGCCGCGCAGAATCCCCTCTCGCAGAGCAGCGAGCGGAATCCGCGGACGCCGGACGCTTCGGCCGGCCAGCCAGGGCAGGGGCGTCTGGGGCTTGCCGACGGCCTCCCGCCAGGAGCACGGCAAGAGCCGGAGCATGGCCGCGCGACCGGCCAGCGACTCGGTAACAGCGGCCAGGACCATGAGATTCTGCGACCCCGTGAGAAGGTACCGGCCGCAGCGGCGGCGGTCTGCATCCACCCGTTCCTTGATGTAGGGCAGCAGGATCGGGGCGCACTGTACCTCGTCGAGTATGACCGGAGGCGAATGAATCTCCAGGAAGCCTCGCGGGTCCTCGGTGGCCGCGGCGCGCACGTCCGGCGGCTCGAGCGATACGTAGCGGCAGCGATCGCCAAACAGGTGTTTCAGGAGCGTCGTTTTCCCGGACTGGCGCGGCCCGGTGAGGACGACCACCGGGAACTCTCGGGCCGCGCGCCGCACGACGGGCTCCAGGGTTCGCCGGATGTACACGGGCGGTGCGGGCACGGCAGCCTCCGTCAAGGCGCATGCAATCATGCATTTCAAATGCATAATTGCAAGACCGCCCGGGTTCGCCGCCCCGACGGGCCTACTTCGGGCGGAAGCCCTTCGAAACGAACCGGTACGTCCCCGAACCGACCTCGAATACGGCAGCGCCGCTTTCCATGCGCACGAACCGGACGCCCTCGGACTCCGCGGCGGGCTTGTCGCCCTCAGTGACCGAGGCCTCGCCCGCCGCCGGCACGTACACCGCGGCCGACGTGTTGGCCGGGATGGAAACCGAGAGCGTCAGCGTGTCGCCGTCGATCTTCCACTCGCTGGCGATCGTGCCGCGGATCGAGTCGTAGCTGCCCCGCGCCCACTCGAGCCCTCCGCCCGGCTCCGGGCGGAGGCTGAATCGCTGATAGCCGGGATGGGCCTCGTCGGGGTTGATCCCGAGGATGACGCGATACATCCACTCGCCCACCGACCCGATCGCGTAGTGGCAGAACGAGTTCATGCCGGGGTCCTGGTAGCCGCGGCCCTCGACCCAGCCGTCCCATCGCTCCCAGATCGTCGTCGCTCCGTGCTCGATCTCGTATCCCCACGACGGAATCGTGCGGTTGTGGATCAGCTTGTACGCAACCTCGTTGCAGCCGTTCCGCGTCAGCTCGCGCATAAGCATGACGGTCGTGTGGAAGCCCGTGGAGATGTGGCCCTTGTACGCCTCGATCCGGTCGACCATCCGCCGGGCGGCCGCCTCGCGCTTCTCCGGCGGCACGAGGTCGAAGTGCAGGGCCAGCGCCTGTCCCGCCTGGGTGTTGCCCAGCACCTCGCCGTCGTCCTTCACATAGGCGCGGATGAAGGCCTGCCGGATCTCGTCGGCGAGCTTGCCGTACTTCCGCGCCTCGTCCTCCCGGCCGATGATCGCCGCCATCTTCGCCACGAGCGACGTCGAGTGCTGGAAGAACGCCGTCGCGAACACCTCCTTCGGCACCTCCGAGCCCGACTTCGGGTAGCCGAACATGTCGAGCTTGAGCGTGTCGCCGTTCAGCCAGTCGCCGTAATCGTTGTTTCGCTTGTTCTTCCAGAGCAGGTCGGGGTTATTCGAGTGGATCCAGTCGACCCAGCGGCGGGCCGAGTCGAAATGCTCGTGCAGGATGCGCGTGTCGCCGTAGTTCACGTACATCCGCCAGGGGACGATCACGCCGCAGTCGCCCCAGGCCGGCACCCCGGAGAACCGCTTGTTGGGGTCGAACGGCATCGGCGCAAAGTCGGGGTAGCGGCCGTCGTCCGCCTGGTCGTCGCGGATGTCGCGGGCCCACTTCGTGAAGAAGGCAGCCATATCCATCAGGAAACACGCGGGCTGCGCGAAGGCGAGCATGTCGCCCATCCATCCCATCCGCTCATCCCGCTGCGGGCAGTCGGTCGGGACGCCATGCAGGTTGTCGCGCAGGGTCCACGTGATGTTCTGCATGAGCTTGTTCAGCAACGGGCTGGAGCACTCGAACCGGCCGGTCATGGGCGGGGCCGAGTGAAACGCGCGGGCGACGATCGAGCCCGCCGCCGGTTTGGCCGGCAGCCCGGTGATCTCGACGTACCGGAATCCGTGGTAGGTGAAGTGCGGCTCGAACACCTCCTCGCCGCCGCCGCGGAGGATGTACTGGTCCTCCTGCCGGGCGCCGAGGTATGGGCCCCACTTCAGGTTCTTGTCGGCCGCGTACACCTTCATCCGGAGGTTGTCGCGGTAGATGTTGCCGTCCGGCTCGAGGACCTCCGCGTGGCGAAGCGTCACCGTCGTCCCCGCCGGGCCCTGCACCTTCAACCGGCACCAGCCCGCCAGGATCTGCCCGAAGTCCGCGACATAGACGCCCGGAGCCGGCTCCGTGACGGCCACCGGCAGCCGCTCCTCCGTCACGCGGATGGGCTCATTCGGCTGCGCGTTGAGCTCCGCGTCGACGCGGTCCCGCGCCTCGGCGGCCGTCCAGCCCGAATCGTCGAAGCCGGGCCTGTCCCAGCGGGGGATCTCCTTGCGGGCGTCGTAGACCTCGCCGTCCAGGATGCACGCCCGCCGGATCGGCCCGTCGTCGGTCCCCTTCCAGGAACCGTCGGAGACGACCGTCTCCGTCGAGCCGTCGGCGTACTCGATATCCAACTGCATCAACAGGTGAAGTTCGCGGCCGTAGTGCCCCCGAAGCGGTCCGTCGGGGACGACGTGCGAGATGCCGATCCGGCCGGCGTACCACCCGTCGCCGAGGATCGCGCCGACGGCATTGCGGCCCACCTTCAGCATCGGCGTCACGTCGTACCGCTGGTACTGCACGCGCTTGTGGTAGTTGGTCCACTCGGGAGTCAGGAGCCGGTCGCCGACGCGAGAACCGTTGATCCGCAGCTCATACAGTCCCAGCGCCGACGCCGAGACGACGGCCCGTTTCACGGGTTTGGCGACCTCGAACTCCTTGCGGAGAATGGGCGACGGCATCGGCGGCGGCGGCTCGCCTTGCGACAGCGGCCGGGGCAGCCGGATCCACTTGGCCTTCCAGTCGTCGGGCGATCGCCACCCGACCGTGAAGCGGGCCGTCTCGCTCCAGTCCGAAGGCTCGCTCCCGGCATTGGTCCACACGCGGACCCGCCACCAGGCGGTCTGGCCGGGACGCAGCGGCTTGCCCGCGTATACGATGTGGGCGGTCCGGTCCGATGCCACCTTGCCGCTGTCCCAGAGATCGCCGTCCGCCCCGCCCGCCGGCGACTCGCCCGTCCCCGCGACGATCTGGTAGGCGGTCTGCACCGTAGCCCGCCGGTCCGACTCGATGACCCAGCTCAGCCGCGGTTGTGCCGTGTCGACGGCCAGCGGGTTCGTCAGGTACTCGCATCGCAACCGGACCGGTGTCACCTTTGCCATCACGGAAGCCTCCAACACTGCCAGAGCCAAACCGCATCCTGCAATCAACCGGGTCGTTTTCACGGGTGGCGTTCCTCTCTGTTCGCTTCCGGAACCACGCCGACACACACAGCCGAGTGCGGCAGTATCGCAACGCGGCGGCGAAACGACAAGGGGCGCCCGCACGGCGGCGGGCGGCGGGCCCTCACCCGAACTGCATCGCCTGGACGACGTTGCTCCGTGCGGCCCGCCGCGCGGGCAGCAGCCCGGCGACGAGGCACACGCCGACCGTCAACGCGATCGCCCCGCCCACGAACGGCCAGTCCAGCGCGAACCGCAGCGGAAAGCCCCAGATGCGGCGCGTCAGCTCGTTCACGCCGTAGGCCGCGTGCACGCCGAGCCCCAGCCCCATCGAGCTGCCGATCGCGCCGAGGACGAGGGCCTCGCCGATGACCAGCCGGGCGACCTGCGACCGCGTCGCCCCGACGGCCCGCAGCACGGCGATCTGGCGCGCCCGGCTCGCGACATTCGCCATCATGAGATTGCCGACGCCCAGGGCCGCGACGATCAACGCCACCATCGGGATCGCCGTCATCAGCCGTGTGGCCGTCCGCAACGTGCGGTCGATCTCCGCCTTCAGCTCCGCGACGGACTTGCGGAAGGCGTTCGGCGTTCCCGCCCGCTCCGCGACGAGGTTCAGCACGAGCTCCTCGCGATACGCCCGCCAGCGTTCCTCGGGCGACCGCCCGGCCCAGTCGTCGCGAACGGCGTCGAATGCCGCGCGGAACGACCGCAGCACCGCCAGCTCCGCCGGCAGAGACACCCACGTGTACTCGCGGGCGCCTTCGCCCGCCTGCGGCCAGGCCGCCGCGATCGCCTGCAGTTCGGCCCGACGTTCGGGCATCACGGCGGCCCAGTCGGTCATCGCCTCCGCCAGCCGCCACGGCCGCGTCAGCGACGGGAGCTTCGGCTCGCGAAAGAGTCGCGGCGGCTCGGTCGCCGGAAGATCGAAGTTGAGGAGAAACAGCGTCATCTCATCCTGCACGCCGAAGTACCGCTTTGCATCCGCGAGCGTGCCCATCACGCCGTTCACCTGGGCGGCCATCAGGTGGCTGTCCGCATTGAAATAGGTCGCGGCGATGTCGAGCGCGGGCGACTCGACGATGCCGGCGACCTCGAACGCGTGCGCCCCCTGCCCGGCCTGGATCAGCACGCGGCTGCCGACCTTGAGCTTGCGGAGCTCGGCGAACTGCGGCGCGACGAGGATGTAGCCGCCCTTGCGGAGCTTGGCGACGGCGTCCTCCTCCGTGCCGGCGATGAACTCGAGCCTCGCCATGCGAAAGAAGGCCTCCGGCTCGCCGGCCGCGAACCACCCGAGGTTGCAGCGGATGTCGTTCGCCGGGGCGTACATCGACACGCCCGGGATCTCGACGGCCTTACGCCCGACCTCGAGCTTGATCGGCCGGCCGGTCCAGACGAAGGCCTCGCACAGCCGCTTGGGAAAGTCCCAGCCGGCCGTCAGGCTCTCCGTATGCACCACGAGACAGACGATCAGCGACAGCCCGACCATCAGCCCCGAGCAGATGCCCGCGCTTCGCCAGGAGGCCCGGCCCACCTGATCGCGCAGCAGCCGGTGTCGAACGGCCAGGGCCCGGGCGGCCACCCGGATGAAGAGCTCCCCGCCGAACCGGATCAGCGCGGGCGCCAGGAGCGCGTAGCCGCAGTAGAGCAGCATCACGCCGACCATCGCGACGTGCGGCCGGAACCAGAGCATCGGGCGGAGACGCTCGATCATGGCGACGTGCCCGGCGATCATCGCCGCGCCCAGCACCGCCGCCACAAGGTCGAGGCCGGGCCGCGCCGGCCGCGACTGCGGCTTCGACGCCTCGAGCGGAGAGACCCGCATCGCCTGGATTGCCGGCAGGATGCCCCCGCCGACGGCCGTCACCGCGCCGCCGGCAAGCGCCAGCCCGATGCCCCACGGACTGACGGCGACGTGGCCGATGTACTCCGGCGCGATGATCACGCTCAGCCACGTCAGCCCGATGCCGACCGGGACGCCCAGCACCAGCCCCGTCAGCCCGATCGGCACGACCTCGCCCAGCACGAGGACGCACATCTGGCCCCGGGTAAGGCCCACGCACCGCAGGAGCCCGAGTTGCCCGATCCGCTCGACCATGCCCATGCTCAGCGTGCTCAGGATGATGAAGAACGCCGTGAAGAGCGCGACGCCGCTGATGAGCGTCAGGATGAACTCGGTCTGCGCCTGGGCCGCCTCGACCTGCCGGAGCTTCGCCTCGGCGGTCGTGACCAGAAAGCCCTGACGATGCGCATCGACGAGGCGTTTGATCGCCTGGTAGGTGACCCAGAACGCCGGCTTGGCGGCGTCTTTCAGAATGATATCGATCTGCGTGACCCGGGGCGGACCGGGTCGCGGGCACATCCGGTGCACGTCGGGCAGCATGAGCACGACCATCGGCCGCTGGAAGCGGGCGATCCGCCGGCGCTGGATGAGCCCGACGACCTTGTACTCGAAGATTTGGGAGCCCTCGCCCCACCGGATCCGCAGCATGCTGCCGACGTCGAGCCCCAGCTCCTCCGCGAAACCGTTCTCGATCAGGGCGACGCCCGCGTCGCCGGGCTCCAGGACGCGGCCCTTCAGGAGCGTCTCGCGGTAGTCGCGAAAGACCGTTTCCCGTTCCGGCTGAATGCCGATCACGTCGATGCTGACCGGCTCAACCTCCTCGTCGGAGCCCCCGGCCGCCGGCGGCAGGGCCTCCACGCGCTCCTTCAGCCGCCCGGCCGCGTGGGCGACGTTCGGCAGCCTCAGCACGTCGTCGATGATGGACTCGAAGACGGTACCGTACTGGCCGTAGGTGGACTCGACGCCGATCTGGCCCTTGCCGATCCACGTCCACACCTGATGGGCGACGCTCTGGCGGATCGACTCGTACGCCCCGGTCACCCAGACGACGACGCCCACCCCCAGGGCGATCGCGACGGTGGCGAGGGCCGTCCGCCCGGGCCTAGCCCGCCAGTTCCTGATAGCGAGTTGCCACCAATGCCGCATGGCCCGCCTCGGCCGGGACGATCTGCCCGACCAGTTCGCCGTCCTTCAGCACCAGCACCCGGTCCGCGAACGACGCGGCCGCCGCCTCGTGCGTCACCATCAACACCGTCTTGCCGAGCTCGGACGAGAGCCGCCGCAGGAGCGCCCAGATCTCGTGCGCGTGCCGCGAGTCGAGGTTGCCCGTCGGCTCGTCGGCCAGCAGCAGGGCCGGGTCGTTCAGCAGCGACCGCGCGATCGCGACGCGCTGCTGCTCACCGCCCGACATCGCCTGCGGCCGGTGCCGCGCCCGATCCTCCAGGTGGACGAGGCGGATCATCTCGTCCGTCCGCGCGTCGAGCTGCTCCTCCGAGGCCCCGTCCACCAGCAGCGGCAGCGAGACGTTCTCCCGCGCCGTCAGCGTGGGCAGCAGGTTGTACGCCTGGAAGATGATCCCCAGCCGCCGCCGGCGAAAGAGCGTCCTTCGCCGGTCGGAGAGCCGCGTGATGTCGTTGCCTTCGATGACGATGCGCCCCTCATCCGGCAGGTCGAGCCCGCCGATCAGGTGCATCAGCGTGCTCTTGCCCGAGCCGCTGGCGCCCATGATCGCGATGAACTCGCCCGGTCGGGCGTCGAACGACACGCCCCGCAGGGCGTGGATCACCGCGTCGCCGCCGACGCGGAATCGTTTGTGGACGCCCTCCACGCGCAGGATCCCGGGCGTCGCCGCCGCCGGCGCATCCGCCGGCTTGTCGGAGGGAATGTCGCTCACTAGAGTACCCCGTGGCTGTGCCGGTGATGAGGTCGATCCGTGCGAATCATTGCGACCGCCGATCTCCATTACGACAACTTTCGGAGCAGGGCTCCGACCGAGCAGATGGCCGCCGCCATCTGCGAGCAGGCCGCCGACGCCCTGCTCATCCTCGGCGATGTCTGCGGCCACGACGCCGGCATTCTACGGCATTGCTTCGAGCTTTTCGACGGCTTCACCGGACGGGTCTTTTTCGTCGCCGGCAACCACGACCTCTGGACGGACGGCGACTCGCTGGAGCGGTACGAACGGGAACTGGCGGCGGTGTGCGAGGAGTGCGGCGTCTGGTACCTCGACGCCCGGCCGTACGTCCGCGACGGGGTTGCCCTCGTCGGCTCGATCGGCTGGTATGACTATTCGTTCCGCCAGGAGTCGCTCGGCGTCCCGATGCGCTTCTACGAACAAAAACTCGGCCCCGGTGCGGCGGCCCGGTTGAACCGGAACGACCTCGTCGACGGGCACGACGACCTGACGGACGCGCAGATGCGGATCTCGACGCGATGGATGGACGGCGTGCACGTCCACCTGCCGATGAGCGACCCCCAGTTCACGCGGTACCTGCGGGACCGCCTCGCCGGCCATCTGGATGCCGTTCGCGGCGAGGCCGAACACGTCGTCGTCGGCATGCACCACCTCCCGTTCGAGGCGCTGGTCCGCCGGCTTGGCAAGCCGGTCTGGGACTTCGCCAACGCCTTCATGGGCAGCGCCGCATTCGGCGAACTGCTCCTGGCCGAGCCGAACGTCCGCCATCTCCTCTGCGGCCACAGCCACTTCCCGATGCGCATCCGGGTCGGCCACATCGACTGCATCAACATCGGCTGCACCTACCAGTTCAAACGCTTCGAGGTGCTGGAGGTCGGGTAGCACCGATCATACAAGCCACGACCGCCGGGACCGGCGCGTTCCGGGGCGGTCGGTGCGAGCGTGTGCTTGATATCGCGAGCGGCACGCCGCGAAACAACGCCGACCGCCTGTCCCGTTCATTCGTCAGCACGCGAACGGGGCGGGTTCGGACGGCGGGCGGGCGTCGGGAAAGGCGAAATCACGCCCAACACTGCACGCCCAGGCGATCCGGGCGGAATCGAACCCGTCCCGGGCGCTCGCCGCGCTCACCGCGCGCAGTTGCACGGGGCCGGGATCAGACAGATGAACTCGCACGGCTCCGTGCCGGTGTTGCAGAACTGGTGTTTCTCGTTCGGCGGGACATAGATCACATCGCCCGCCTTGATCGGCCGGTCGCCGTTCTCGCTCCGCGCGACGGCCGTGCCCTTCCACACGAGGATCTCGTGCTCGTAGTCGTGCGCGTGGTGCGGCGTGCAGCCGCCCGGCTCGATCTCAAAGTGGCGCATGTGGAACTTCTCCGCCCCGTCGGCCGGTCCGATCAGGATACGGATCCGGGCGCCGACCGCGCCCTCCATGCACACAGGCTCCTGCCGATGAGCCTTGATCGGTTGGATTCTCATGCGATCTCCTTGGCCGATCATTATACCGCAGCGTCGCGTGCCGCAACTCCGGCAAAGTGGAAAAATGGAAAAGTGGGAAAGTGAGAAACGCCCTTGGCGCGGGTGATATCGAAGACGCCGTCCCCGCGCCACCTTTCTCACTTTTCCACTTTCCCACTTTTCCACTTCTTGATTTCGCCGCAGGTCCCTTCGTCGCTGTTACCATCCCCGTATCGCTTGACCCGCCCGCGAGCCGTCCGTACAGTGCTCCCCGCGATGGCAATGACCCGGATCGATCGCGTGAAGACCGTCCTGCAGGGCCGTCGGCCCGATCGACCGCCCGTCAGCTTCTGGCACCACTTTGCCCCGGAGCAGTCCGCCGGGCCGCCGGCGATCGAGGCCCACCTGGCACACCTGAGCCGGTTCGACCTCGACTTCCTCAAGGTGATGAACGACAACGGCTATCCCCGCGACACCGCTCCGCCGGTGATCACGAGCGTCGCCGACCTGAAGACGCTGCGGCCGCTGTCGGGCACCGAGGGCGCCTTCGCCGCGCAACTCGACGTGGTCCGCGGACTCGCCGGGCACCTCGGCGGCAGCGTCCTGTTCTGCACCACCGTGTTCAACGCCTGGGCTACGCTTCGGTCGCTCGTCGGGCCGCCCGTCGCCCGGCACGGCCCCCCGAAGATGGAGGGCTGTGACGATCGCGATGAGACGCTCAGCCGGTTCCTCAAGGAGGACCGCGCGGCGGTCGGGGCGGCGGTCGCGGTGATCGGCGAGTCGCTGGCCAACTTCGCTCGCGAGTGCATCCGCGCGGGCGCGAACGGCATCTTTCTGTCCGTTCGGGACGACTGGGTGGACCGCCCCGCAAACGGCGACGGCGTCTACGACGAACTCGTGCGGCCGACGGACCGGCAAATCCTGGAGGCCGCCTCCGCGGGAGCGTTCAACATACTGCACATCTGCGGCCGGGCGGTGAACTTCGAGGCGTTCGCCCGTTACCCGGTCCACGTGCTCAACTGGGCCGATCGAGCGGCCGGCCCGAGCATCGCCTACGCCCGCGATCGCGTGCGGCCGGCTCTCAGCGGCGGCGTCGACAACCTCAAGGAACTCCCGCACGGCACGCCTCAACAGGTGGCCGACCAGGTTCGCGACGCGATCCGGCAGGCGCAATATCGCCCGATCCTGATCACCCCCGGCTGCACCTACGACCCCGCCGCCGTGCCCGTGGCGAATCTGCGGGCGATGGTCGAAGCGGCGCGGACCGCAACTCCATGAACGCAACCACAGACCCCGGAGACAAACCGATTCCCATGGAACAGACCCTCATCATCCTGAAGCCCGATTGTGTGCAGCGCCGGCTCGTCGGCCGGATCATCAGCCGATTCGAGGAGAAGGGCCTCACGCTCGCCGCGATGAAGCTCATGCGGATATCCCGGGAGCTGGCCGATCGTCACTACGCCGTCCACAAGGGCAAGCCGTTCTACCCCGGCCTGCTCGACTACATCACGTCCGGGCCGGTGGTGGTGATGGTCCTGGCCGGCCCGCGTGCGATCGAGGTCTGCCGCAAGCTGATGGGCCGGACCTTCGGCTACGAGGCCGAGCCCGGCACACTCCGCGGCGACTACGGCCTGAGCCGCACGTACAACCTTGTCCACGGCAGCGACGGACCCGAGTCGGCCCGCGCCGAGATCGCCCTTTACTTCGAGCCCGACGAACTGCTCTCCTACACGACCGCCGAGAGCCCGTGGGTGATCCGCCCGGACGAGGTGTAGCCCAGCGCACCGGCGGAGGGACGGGCCGTCGGCGGCATCCGGATACAATACCCGCATGGCCCCGCCGTTCGATAACGTCCGCATCATCCTGGTTCGCACCGGAAAGCCGGGCAACATCGGCGCCGTCGCCCGGGCGATGGCCAACACCCGTCTGTCCGACCTTTGGCTCGTGGAGCCGCGATGCGACCCCCTCTCGCACGAGTCGAAACGCCAGAGCACGCGGGGCGAACCGATCCTCCACGCCGCGCGCGTCGTCGGCCATCTCACCGACGCGTTGCACGAGGTCACCTTCACCGCGGGGACGAGTTGCCGAGGCGGCGTCTATCGCGGACAGATCGAGATGCCGCCCCGACGGCTGGGGTCGGAGTTGTCCCGACTCGGAAGCGCCGGCAAGGCGGCGATCGTGTTCGGGCCGGAGGACTGCGGGCTGCGCGACGACGAGGTCCTCGCCTGTGACGCCATCGTGCGCATTCCCTCCAACCCGGATTACCCGAGCCTGAACCTCGCGCAAGCCGTGATGGTCTGCCTGTACGAGTTCTATCTCGCCGCCACGACAACGGACGCCACGGCCGCCGACACGATCCCCGCCGCGCAGGCCCGCGGGGAGTCGTCGTCGACGCCGCACGGTTCCGCGACGGATCGCGGCGGATTCCTGGGCGCCGGGGCGCCCGTTCCGGCGGACGCCGCCACCCTCCGCCGGCTGATGACCGCCCTGGAGGCGGCCCTGCTGCGGATCGGCTACCTCCGCCCGGAGCACCCGCAGCACCTCCTATTCCCCATCCGCGCGATCCTGGGCCGCGCCGGCCTGTCGCAAACGGAGGCGCAGATCCTCATCGGCCTTGCCCAACAGATCCTCGACTTCGCCCGGAAAAAAGGGGTCGGGAAGATTCTTCGCGACACGGATCGGGCGAAGCCGGGGGAGTAGTGGGGACGGCTGCGCGCGCCGGGAACATCATTCCGCGTTCATCGTTATCGGGCACAACCCCCGGCTCGCGCCGGGGGCTCCGTCGCTTGCGCGATCCCCGGTCCGCGCTTCCCTTCGTCGCTTCGTCGCTGCCTCCCCCTTTGATCATTCATCGCTCATCGTTTCCGTAGCCGCTGCGTCGCTTCTCCCGGGATCGTCGCGCCGGCCTGCGCGGGGGGTAGGCAGCGAGCGGCAAAGCGCTGTATACTGATGCACCTTTCGGCCGGACCGCTGTGTCCGCCGACAAGGAGAGCGATTGCCGGCCCTTACAGGAGAACAGCCTTTATGCCACTCGTACCCATGCGCATCCTGCTCGACCATGCGGCGGAGAACAACTACGGCGTCGCCGCGTTCAACGTCAACAACATGGAGCAGATCCAGGCCATCATGATGGCCGCCGTCGAGACCGATTCGCCGGTCATCGTCCAGGCCTCGCGCGGAGCCCGCGCCTATACCAACGACGCCTACCTCCGCCACCTGATGCTCGCCGCCGCCGAGCTTCACCCAAGCATTCCCATCGCCATGCACCAGGATCACGGCAACTCGCCCGCCACCTGTTTCAGCGCGATCGAGCAGGGCTTCACCTCCGTGATGATGGACGGCTCGCTCCTGGAGGACGGCAAGACCGCGTCCACCTACGAGTACAACGTCCGCGTCACCCGGCAGGTCGTCGAGGCCGCCCACGCCAAGGGCGTCACCGTCGAGGGCGAGATCGGCGTACTCGGCGGGATCGAGGACGGCCACGGTGCCGGCGGCACCGGTCTCGAGCACGTCACCGACCCCGCCCAGGCGGAACAGTTCGTCCGCGACACCGGCGTGGATGCCCTCGCCGTCGCCATCGGCACAAGCCACGGCGCCTACAAGTTCACCCGGAAGCCGACCGGCGAGGTCCTCAAGATGGACATCATCGAGGCCATCCACAAGCGTCTCCCCAACTGCCACATGGTCATGCACGGCTCATCGAGCGTGCCGCAGGAGCTCCTGGAGATCATTCGCAAGTACGGCGGCGAGATGAAGGAGACCTACGGCGTGCCCGTCGAGGAGATCCAGCGGGGCATCAAGCACGGCGTCCGCAAGATCAACGTGGACACGGACAACCGCCTCGCGATGACCGGCGCGATCCGCAAGGTCTTTGCCGAGAAGCCGGGCGAGTTCGACCCGCGCCACTACCTCGGCCCCGCGCGCGAGGCGATGAAGAAGGAGTGCGTCGCCCGCATGGTCGCCTTCGGCCAGGCCGGCAACGCCGGCAAGATCAAGCCGGTCACCTGCCGCGAGATGGTGGCCTTCTATCAGAAGAAGTGACGGCACCGGCCGCCCCGTGTCCGGTCCCGCCCGCCGGGCATTGCCTGTGCGCATCCGACGAGCCCGCCGAGGCGCGTGCTGCGTCCGAGGATGGAAGGCACGCGCTCACAGCTCCGCCGCGCGCGCCGCGATTGCATGGCCCGCCACCCATGCGCTCGACCACGCCCACTGGAAATTGAACCCCCCGACACGTCCGTCCACGTCGAGGATCTCCCCGACCAGGTAAAGCCCGGCACAGGCCCGGGACTCCATCGTGGCCGCGTCCACCTCCTCGAGCGGGACGCCGCCCGCGGTGACCTCCGCATGCCGGTAGCCGCGGCTCTCGCGCACAGGCAGCGGCCATGCCGTCATCGCCTGCGCCAGCTTTCGCCGGTCCTCCTTCGACAGATGCGCCAGCGGGATGTGACCCGCGATCCCGATCGCCTCGAGCACCGCCTCGCCGACGCGCGCCGGCACGAGATGCGTCAGCCCCCCGCGCAGCGATGCCCGCGGGTGGTCGGCGGCGAGCGAGATCAGACGCCGCTCCGCCGCCGCGGCGTCGTCCTCCGGCAGGAAGCTCGCCGTGACGCGGACGGCCCGTCCCTCCAGCCTCGCCCGGTGCCAGAACCGCGAGGCATCCAGCACAACCGGTCCGCTGACGCCGAAGTGCGTCCAGAGCAGCGGACCTCGCAGCCGTGCCGGCCGGACCCCCTCCGCACGGACCTCCACCGACGCCTCGTGCGAGATGCCCGAGAGCCTCGCGTGAAAGTCGCCGTCGAGCACCAGCGGCACGAGCGCCGGCGTCGTCGGCACGACCGAGTGCCCCAACGCCGCCGCCAGACGATAGCCGCTGCCGTCGCTGCCCGTTCCCGGCAGCGACATCCCGCCCGTCGCCAGCACGACCCGCCGCGCGATCCACGCGCCGGACGTCGTGGCGATCGCGAACCCCTCGTCCCGCACCTCGATCCGCTCCACCCGGCATCGGGGCACCACGCGCACGCCGACCCGCATCGCCTCGCCGAGCAGCGCGTCGAGCACCGTCCGCGCGCGGTTGGAATCGGGAAAGAGCCTGCCCCGATCCTCCTCGTGGAGCGGCACGCCGATCTCGCGGAAGAAGGCCACCGTCCGATCGACCGGAAACGCCCGCAGCACGCGGCGAATCAGGTGACGGTTGCCGCCGGGGAAGTCGTCCGGCGTCACGGCCGCATTGGTGACGTTGCATCGCCCCCCGCCGCTGACCAGGATCTTCGCGCCCACCGAACGGGCGCCGTCGAGGATCACAATGGACCCGGGACGATGCCGCGCGGCAAAAATCGCCGTCGCCAGCCCCGCGGCCCCGCCGCCGACCACCAGTGTCGCGGCCGTTCGCCTGTCCGCATCCTCACGCATCGCACCGCCCGCGCCGACGAATGGCCTGCCCCCGCCCCGCGGTCGCCGCCCGCCCGGTAGTCTACCGCCGCGGGCGTTCCGCGGTCACGCCGGTCGGTTCTCCCGACCCTCGCCGCCGCGGCGACGCCCCCATACAATATCGGGCATGGCCACCAGCACCTACCCCGTGGCGTCCGCGGCCCTCGAGCCCTCGCGGTTTCCGCCGAACCGGCTCATGTCTCTCGACGCCCTGCGCGGGTTCGACATGTTCTGGATCATCGGCGGCGCCACGGTCGTCGAGGCGCTCGCGAAGGCCACGCAACGGCCCTGGCTCACGCGCCTCGCCGAACAGGCCGAACATGTGCCCTGGGACGGGTTTCACCTGATCGATCTCGTGTTCCCGCTCTTCATCTTCATCGCCGGCGCGGCCATGCCGTTCTCGCTGACGGCCAGGCTGGAGCGGGGCGAGGCCAAGCGGGCGCTTTATTGGCGGGTGATTCGACGGGCCGTGCTGCTCGTCCTGCTGGGGATGTTGTACAACGGCTTTCTCCGTTTCGACTGGCCCAACACCCGATACCCCAGCGTCCTGGGCCGGATCGGTCTGGCCTACGGGTTCGCCGCGATCATCGTGCTGAACACCCGCGTGCGCGGGCAGGTGCTGTGGTTCGCGGGCCTGCTGCTGGGCTACTGGGCCGCGATGAAGCTCATCCCCGTTCCCGGCCACGGCGCCGGCGTGCTGACGATGGAGGGAAGCCTTGCCGGCTTCATCGACCGCCACCTGATCCCCGGAAAACTCTATCGCGGCGTCCACGACCCCGAGGGGCTCCTCTCGACGATCCCGTCGATCGGGACGGCCCTGCTCGGCGCCCTGGCCGGCCACTGGCTGCGGTACGCTCGCGGAGCGGGGTTTCTGCAGGCGCTGTTGCTCATCGCGGCCGGCGCCGCGTGTATCGGGCTGGCGAAGCTGTGGAACGGCTGGTTTCCGATCAACAAGAACCTCTGGTCCAGCTCGTTCGTCCTCTACGCCGGGGGCTGGAGCCTGATGCTGCTGGCGGTCTTCTACCTGCTGATCGACGTGTGGGGCTTTCGGCGGTGGGCGTTCTTCTTCGTGGTCATCGGCCTGAACCCCATCACGATCTACTTCACGAACGGGCGGCTCATCGATTACAACGCACCGGTCCACTTCCTCTTCGACGGCGCCCTGCGATACGTGGCCGAGCCCTGGCGCCCCGTCCTCTTCGGCCTCGGCGTGATCGCCGTCGAGTGGCTCTTCCTGTACTTCCTCTACCGGAAACGGGTGTTCCTGCGGGTCTGATCCGAACGAAAGCGAAGCGAGCCTATGCGCTACACGCAACTGGGACGACGCGGACCGACGGTCTCCACGATCGGCTTCGGCTCCTGGGCCATCGGCGGGATGAACTGGGGCAGGACCGATGACGAGGTCTCCCGCCGCGCCCTGCACGCGGCTCTCGACGCCGGCGTCACGTTCATCGACACGGCCGACGTGTACGGCTTCGGCCACTCGGAGGAGCTGATCGCCCAGGTCCTCCGCGAGCGGCGCGGCACGCCCGTGGTCATCGCGACGAAGGCCGGCAACGATTTTCACAACACGACCCGGGACGACGACAAGGGCTACGGCGCGATCCGTCAGAACTACGACAAGGACTACATCCTCCGCGCCGCCGAGCAGAGCCTCCGGCGGCTGCGCGTCGACGCCCTCGACATCCTCCAACTGCACAGCCCCGATCCCGTTCATGTGAAGCGCGACGACCCCTGGGAGGCCCTCGACCTGCTCAAGCGGCAAGGCAAAATCCGCCACGCCGGGTGGAGCGTCCAGTCCTTTCGAGAGACGGAGCAAACCTCCGTCCTCGACGCCCGCCGCGACCTGCTCGACTGCATCCAGGCCCGCTACAACCTGCTGGAGCGCGAGGCCGAGAAGACCCTGTTCCCCAAGGCGCAGGAACTCGGCATCGGCGTCATCGTCCGCATCCCCATCCTGTTCGGGCTGCTTTCCGGCAAGTTCACCCGCCAGAGCCGCTTCGGCGAGGACGACCACCGGCGATTCAACCTGTCGCCGGAGAAGCTGCCGCAGTACCTCGACCGCTTCGAACGGCTCCGCCCGTGGTTCGACCGCTTTCCCGGCCAGAGCACGACGCAGGTAAGCCTGCGGTTCTGCCTCTCGCACCCGGCGTGCCACACGGCCATCCCCGGCGCGAAGACGCCGGAGCAGGTCGCGGAGAACTGCGCGGCGAGCGACCTCGGCCCGATCCCGGCACAGGATCTCCCGCCGCTGTAAGGACCGCCGCGCCGGCCGTCAGTGTGTGATCTCGACGCGAACGCCCTCGGGATGATTGGGGAAGCGCAGACGGACCGTCGGACCGTCCGAGCGCGAGTCGACGGCGACTTCGCGGCCATCCTTCGTGCGCCCCGCGACCTGTCGCACCGGCCGCCCCCCCAGGCGAACGCGGACCACCGCGGGCGTCTCAGCCGGGCCGCGGATCTCGAACCGCAACACGCCGCCGGTCCGCTCCTCCGACATCAGCCGGTGCGTGCAGTGCAGGACGCGCGGCAGCGGATCCCCACCCGCTGCGTCAAGGACCGCGGTCACGTCGCGATACACGCCGCCGTGGCCGGCTTCCAGCCGAACGCCGTCGAGCACCGGCAGCTCCGGATCCCATACATCGATCAGCCGGCCCGGCACGGTCAGCGGCGACCGCGTGGCCTGCGCGATCACGAACGGCCCACGCCGCATGCAGAAGTAACCCGGCGCCGCCAGGCCGCCCGGCAGACCCGCCTTGCGCAGGCCCGCCTCCACGAGCGGGAGGTACTGCTCGCGGGCGACGGCCGGGTCGCCGAACCGCCTCGGTGAGATGGATCGCCGGGCCACCCAGCCCTTGCCCACGGTCCAGTCGCCGTCCTCCCGTGATCCCACGCCCAACTCGGCCAGCAGGTGGTGCATCGGCGAGTCAAAGCCGGCCGTACGCCACCACATCGGCGCCCCGCCGAGGTCATCCGCCGCTCCCAGGAGGATCAGCGATCCGCCCCGCTTGACCCAGGCCGCCAGTGCGGCGTGCATCTTCGCGTCGGTCGGTTTGAAGCTCTCGTGGGAGAGCACGATCACGCGGAAGCGAGCCAGATACCTCGCGTCGCCGCACCGCTCCATCAGGCACGCGGCGACCGGCACGCCCCCATGAACCAGCGGCACGAACTGGCCGTACAGGTCCTGCAGCTTCGGCGGCTGCCGGCGCTCGTACATCGCCGAATCGGCTACCGCCACGCCGACGCCCTCCGTCGGCCCCGGCGACGGCGTCGCGCACCACCGGCTGCCCTCCGGCACATCCTGAAGCACCTGCGTGGCCGACAGCGTCAGGATGCGAAACCGCTCCGGCGCGGGCGTCTTGCCGCCGGTCTCGAAGCCGGGCAGGAAGATTCGATCCGGCCACGGCATGACCTCGTACATGACCGTCCCGGGGCAAAGCAGCATCGCCGTGACGCACCGGCGATACCAGATCTCGAACTCCTCCCAGGTGTGCCGGGGGTCGTCCTCGACCGGGTCGACGAGCAGCCACATCCGCCGGTTGCCGCCGGCCACGAGCTGCGCGAAGTAGTCGTAGAGGACGTGCGCGGAGTCGAAGAACGACTTCTCCGGCGAATCGTAGTTGGCGAGGGCCCAGTTGACCGGCCCCGTCCAGACCTGCCCGATGTAGCCGTCGATCATGGGCGTTTCGATCGATGTACCCAGCGGCGCGACGAGGTGCGAGGCGATGTTGCTGTACAGGCCGTGCACCGGCATGATGAATGGGATGCGGCGATTGAGCCGACGACCGTGCTCGGCCGTCACCTCCGCCAGCCGGCGCTCCAGTTCGAGGTAAAGCTCGCTCTTGAGCTGCGCGGTCAGGAACCGCGCCTCGGCCGACGCGCTCTCCGGCTCCCAGGGCCGGCCGTACCGCCGGGCCCACAGTTCGTGAAAGGCCTTCTCGTAGCCGGTGAAGACGTGCGCGAGCGGCTCCTCCGGCAGGATCGCGTCGGCCCCGGCCTCGACCGACAGTCGGACCTGCTCCTCGCAATACCGTATCCAGCCCTCGGTCGGGAGCATGTAAGGGCGAATCCCCGCGCACCGCATGACCTCGCCGGTGGCGTTGCGTTCGACTTCATCGAGACGCGGCGTGCCGTCCCACTTGCCCGACCAGTACGCGTTGGCGGCGTCGGAGTCGGCGAAAAACATCCGGCCCACCGGCCAGCCGCGCTGCTTCCACGAACCGATGGCCTTGCGAAGCGTCGCGAGGTCGTCGCCGTGGCGGTGGACAATAACGGCGTCCACGGCAATCGCCAATCGCGGATCGAAGGGGAGGTTCGTCTGAAAAACCGTCTTCGCGTTCAGGAACGGGACCGGCCCGTGCGGCTCGGCCGCGACGACGACCGAGAAGAGTCCGAGCAGGCCCGCGATCGCTGCGCCGAGGACGCCGACGGCCGGCAATGTGCGTGAGTTCGGCATACCGCCACCATAGCCGAGCGGAAAGCCTTTCGTAATCCCCGGGAAGCGCCGCGCCGCCACCGGTCACAACTTGTACTGCGGGATCTTCATCAGCTCGCCGTCTTTGAGCGCCGACTGATGGGCGACGATCCCGGCCACCGTCATGTTCAGGGCCTGGGCGATGTCGATCAGCGGCTTGCGGTCCTCGAGGATCGCCGTGATGAACTCGTCCATCAGATAGCCGTGTGATCCGCCGTGGCCGCCCGCCTCGACGCGCGGCGGCAGCGGAGGTCGCTGGGTCGGCGGCAGATTCTTCTCGAGGCCCTCGTACTTGCCGTAGAACGAGCCCTTCTGGCCGCGGATGCGCCCCATTTCGCCCCCCGCGCCGGGAGAATCCCAACTGACGGCCATCCGGGCCATCCCGCCTTCACTGGTGCGAAACAGCGCGATCTCGGTGCCGAAGGGGTTCTTGTAACGGTTGTTCGCGGCCTGCAGCCACGGGATGCGGCTCGGCATGCCCATGCAGCAGACCTCCGTGAAGCTGCCGCCGCTCGCCCCGATGTAATAGGCGTTGGAGTGCGTGGGGTACCACTGCGGCGGCAGGCCCTCGCGCCAGCCCTTGTACGACGGGATCGGGTCCTGCATGTAGTGATAGTACTCGCCCTCCGAATACACCAGCTTGCCGAAGCCGCCGGCGTTGTAGATCTGCCGCATCGCATACAGATCCGCGTGGAAGTACGACGTCTCAAACAGCATGTACTTGCGGCCGCTGGTCTTGACGGCCTCAAAAAGCTTGTCGGCCTCCTCCAGAGAGCCATACACGGCCGGCACGGCCGAAGCGACGTGCTTGCCGTGTTTGAGCACCTCGATGCAGAGCCGCGCGTGACTCGGGGCGTCGGTGGCCACGAATACCGCCTCAATGCGGTCATCCTTGACCAGCTCTTCACACGACGGATACGTCTTCTCGCAGCGAACCGCCTTGGCCAGGCCGGCGCACTTTTCCGGGTCCAGATCGCTGACCGCCACCACCTCGACGTTCGGATGGTCCTGGAAGCTGAACGCCGCACCGAACCGGCAGACGCCGTAGCCGACAATGCCCACGCGAACCTTTCGATCGGAGACGGGCTTCCAGCCCTTCGATGCGTTCGGATCGGTCGGAGCCGCCTCGAAACCCTGGATCGGCTTGTCCTCCGCAGCGCCCGCCGCCCGCAACCCCATCGCGGCAGCGCCGGCGCCAACGGCCTGCAGGAACGAACGGCGTGTCGTGGATTCGTGCATCGCATTGTCCTCCGTAAGCGTTCTCTCCGAATACCAGCCCTTCGCAGGGAGCCGGGCTCCTCGCGAGGCGCTGGCGGCGGCTTCTCCGCCGCTCACCGCTCGGGCAAGCCGCCCTTCCGAAGCCCGGGGCTCAGCGACGACCCGTGCTCCAACGTCGCTTCCAACGTCGAGCCGACATCTTACCGTCCCGCCGATGCCGCGGGCAACCGCGGAAGCGAAGGGCCGATCCACGCCTCGAGGTCGTCGATCGTGCAGTAGGCCATGCGGGGCAATTGTCCGCCCTCACGCCGCCGCCCGGCGTTTCCGCGCACGGCCCGTCCGGGCCCCGGGCGCCGGCCTGGGGTTGTTCGGGTCTCGGGTTCCGGGTTCAGGGTTTCGGGGGCAGGCCTCTCGGTCGGGGTTTCTCCCCGCCGCCTTCGTGCTGCTCGCCTTCCTTCTCCTCATCGATCGGCTCGAACCGGATGCCGTTATCGCCCGGGTACGGCTCCGAATGGTCGTTGTCGCCCTGAATGAATTCGTCCGGGATTCCGCCCTCAAATGCATCACATGTGATGGGTGGAACGACCCTGTGATGGAAATGCCTGCAAATGACGCATCGGGGCATCAGGAGCACGCTACGGACCTCCGAGCCTTCTGTAGTATTCTAGCACCTTCCTCGGGAAGGTTCTACCGCCCAGGAGACCGGCGAAGACCTCCGCGACGAACTCGAGGTTGTCGCGTGCTGCCCGACCGCTGACATACGTCCGTGCCATTTCCTTTATCTCGCCGGGCATCCGCATCGCAGCGAGGGCATCGAATGCCTCTCGGCTTCCAAGGAGTCGGCGATGGCATACGTGACCTGCCTCATGCCGAATCGGATGCCGTACGTCAGCACTGGACCACACCTTCAGCAACGCAATCTCCCTGACAGCCTTTTCCCGTCGCGATGGGATCAGGCTCCAGTAGTCTGCATCGGGATTGATGTGGATGTCCGACCCGATCGCTCGCGCCGGTGTCGACCTCGCGCGGACGCCGAGGTCCTTGAATGCCTCGCGTGATACGATGATCCTCGCCGGAACCGAGTGCCCGGCCCACTCCAGCTCGGCGATCACGTCGTTCGCCGCCCTGGCGATGTCGACGCGACCGGCATACGACGCCGTGACGCCCTTCTTTGCCGCCCACTCCTCCTCAGCGCGCGTATCCCCCGGGAACCGATTCGCCTTCGGCGCCGCGTCGTCTCCCTTGCCGGATCGAGCCCTGCGGCGCGCTCCGGATCGACCCCCTCCGCCGTCCTGGACCAGGCGTTCCGTATCCGCATCCGCCGCCGACCGCGCGGCATCCTTCGTCAGCCCCGGCGTCTCTTTGACCACGCGGTCGAGCGTCTTGAGCCCGCTGGTCGGCGTCACGACCTGCCCGACGTCCACCAGCTTCGTCCGCAGCATCGCGGCGATCGTCTTGCCGAAGAGCCGGTCCATCTCGTACCGCGTCATCCGCTTCAGCCGCGCGCGGAGCACGTCGTTCGGCCGGTCCGGCTCGTCGAACGCCGCCTCCTCCGTCCAGAACGCGTAGTCGTGGAACGACAGGTCCACCTCCGGCGTGCGGGTGCAGTTGCAGCCGACGTGCAGCGGGGGGATCGGGCCCCGCCCCTCGGGCCAGACCGTGTTGTGGTACATCAGGCACTCGGCGCAGACCAGGCCGCTGACCTCCGGGTGCGTCAGGTACCGCTCCCGCCCGATCTGCGAGAAGAACATATCGCCGTCCTTCGCCTTCCAGCGGAATCGATGGGCATGGCGGAACACCTTCGAGC
>CAZTVU010000016.1:0-16042 GCA_964617025.1 uncultured Planctomycetales bacterium
CGCCCAAGCTGGGAGACTATCCCTTCGCCACCAGCGTGTACGACGTCGACGCCATCGGAGCGGTGAGGATCGCCAAGGGGCTCAATGAGGGCCACGACCTCGCGGGCAACCCGCTCAGCGGCCCGCCGACGAGGCTGCACATCGGCGTCGGGGCGAACCCCGGGGCGATCGACCTCGACCTGGAGATCAGCCGGCTGGAGAAAAAGGTGGCGGCCGGGGCCGAGTACGTGCTGACGCAGCCGGTATATGACTTCGCCATCTTCGAGCGGTTTCACCGGCGGGTGGAGCGTCTGCGCGTGCCGATCCTGCTGGGCATCCTGCCGCTGGCGAGCTATCGCAATGCGGAGTTTCTCCACCGCGAGGTTCCCGGCATGCACGTGCCCAAGGAGATCCGCGAGCGGATGCGCCGCTTTGAGGACCGCGAGTCCGCGCGGCAGGAGGGCATCGCCATCGCCCGGGAGTCGCTCCGCCGGGCCCGATCGTTCGTCCAGGGCACCTACATCATGCCGCCGTTCAACCGCGTCGATTCGGCGCTGGCGGTGCTCGAAGCGCTGCGATAGCGCGGCGATCGACGGGCGCCCTGTACGCCGTTGCCGTCGGCCGGTAAGCTCTTGTCCGTGTCATACCCGTCCCGGCGCGAGTTGCTGTCGCGGGCCGCCGGCGCCGCCGGCACCCTTGCTCTCTGTTCCGCCTCCCGGAGCGAGCCGAAGATGGCCGCACGCATCGCACGAATCGAGACCTTCCCGGTCACCTACCCCACCGTCGGCCGGTTCAAGTTCTTCGAGGGGCCGCGCGGCGAACCGCTCGGCCGGCAGACCGTGGTCGTGAAGATCACCGCCGAGGACGGCGCCGTCGGCTGGGGTCAGAGCGTCCCCACGCACAAGTGGAGCTACGAGACGCTCGAGACCGTGCAGACCACCATCGATCGCTACCTCGCGCCGGTGCTGGTGGGCATGGATGCCTTTGAGACCGACGCGATTCACGCGGTCATGAACCGGGTGATCGCCCCCTCCTTTTCGACAGGCCAGCCGATCTGCAAGGCCGGCATCGACCTTGCGTTGTTCGATTTGACGGGCCGGCTGCTCCGGCAGCCCGCCGCCCGGCGCTGGGGGCGAAGGGGTTGCGACGCGATCACGCTGAGCTGGACGCTGAATCCCCGGACGCTCGATGACGTCCCGGCGATGATCGATGAGGGCCGGCGGCACGGCTATCGGAACTTCAACGTGAAGGTGGCCCCGGATCCGAAGTTCGACCTGGAGCTCTGCCGCATCGTCAAGCGGCTCGTGCCCGACGGGTTCCTCTGGGCCGACGCGAACGGCGGCTACGACGAGGCGACGGCCCTGGAGGTCGCGCCGAAGCTGGCGGACATCGGCGTACCGGTGCTCGAGCAGCCGCTGCCGGCCAACCGACTGACGGGGTATCGCAAACTGAAGAAGCTCGGCGCGCTGCCCATCATCATGGATGAAGGCGTCGTCTCGTGCGCGGAGCTGGAGGAGTTCATCAAGCTGGAGCTCCTCGACGGCGTGGCGATGAAGCCCGCGCGCTGCGGCGGCCTGACGGAGGCACGGCGGCAGATCGAGATGGTGCTGCGGCACGGGCTGATGTTCCTGGGCAGCGGCCTGACCGATCCCGACCTTTCACTGGCGGCCTCCGTGTTGCTGTACGCCGCATACGACCTGAAGTACCCCGCGGCGCTCAACGGACCGCAGTTCCTCGCCAACAAGACGATTCTCAGGACCCCGCTGCTCCCGCGGGACGGCCGAGTGTCGATCCCGACCGGCGCGGGCCTGGGCGTGGAAATCGACGAGGCCGCGCTGCGCGATGCGGCGCCTCGGACGTAGAACCGGGCTGCGCTTGAAAAAAACGTTTCAGAACCGGATAATCAGGAGGGCGCTGGGCGGCCGCCCGGACCTTTTGTTGATCCCTGCCCCGGAGGTTTGTGCATGAATCGATCCCGTTTCACAGCCCTGGTGTCCGTCGGTGTCGCATCGTGCGCCATCGGGTCCGCCGGCTTCGCGCGAGGCAACCCGGTCGCGACGATCACAGGCAAGGACGGCGCTCGGATGGTGCTGGTTCCGGCGGGCCGCTTTGTCATGGGCGCTTCGCCCGAGAAGACGCCGGCCGGCGACCGGATCCGAAACGAGGACCAGACCCCGCCCCATGAGCCGACGCTGCCCGCGTTCTACATCGACCGCTGCGAGGTCACGAACGCACAGTACGCCCGCTACCTTGCCGCGACCGGGGCCCCACCGCCGATCACGTGGAACGGCCCGAAGGCGCCGGCCGGCAAGGAGAATCATCCCGTCACGAACGTCTCCTGGTTTGACGCGATGCGCTACGCGATCTGGGCGGGCAAGCGCCTCCCGACCGAGGCCGAGTGGGAGAAGGCCGCGCGCGGGACCGACGGGCGCCGCTTTCCCTGGGGCAACGACGACGACCCGGCCCGGCGAAACCTCGCCGAGGAGGGCAAGCTCCGCCCCGTGGGCCAGCTTCCGGCGGGGGCCTCGCCGTTCGGATGCATGGACATGAGCGGAAACGCGTGGGAGTGGACGGCCGACTGGTATGCCGGCTACCCGGAGACGACCGCCCGTTCGCCTCACTTCGGTCGCCAGTACAAGGTGATGCGCGGCGGCGGCGCCATCTACTTCTACGGAATCGACAACGCCGGTTCGTGCATACAGCGGGCGCGGCTGGTGCCGTACGGCGATCACGACGGCCTGGGCTTTCGCTGCGTTCAGGATGTCCCCGGTGCGCCGTCGCCCTACGATCCGAAAAAGGTGCTTGCCGAGGCCGAGGACCTCCTCAAGGCGACGCTGCGGGAGCCGGCGCAGCTCTCCTACGAGGTCGAATACGCCGAGTACCTGAAGGCCGGCACCGTTCCCCTTCGGGTCGTGGGAGCGCCAAACCAGGCCGGCGCGGTGAGCGTGGGCGTGCCCTTTCCCGCGGGCCTTGTGAAGGATCCCGGCCGCGTCGTCCTGCTCGATTCCGACGGCGAGGCCTGCCCCGCACAGACGCGGACGCTGAGTTCGTGGAAGGACGGCACGGCCCGCTGGGCGCTCTTTGACTTCGCCGGGCGGGCCGGCCGGACGTATCAGATCGACTTCCGGCGGGGCGACCCGGCGCCCGCCCCGCGCAGGCCGATCCGGATCTCGCGGACGCGCGAGCGCATCGAGATCGACACCGGCGCGGCGACGTTCGCCGTGACCCCCGACGCCCTGATCCGCGAGCTGAAATACCGCGCCGGGACGTCCGCCGCCGGGCCTTTGGGGCTGAGCCTGCAAATGGTCGTGGCCGGAGAGAAGCGGCCGGTCACCCTGCGGCCTCTGCCCGCGGACACGATGGAACTCGAGGACGGCGGCCCGCTCCGTTGTTGCGTGCGGCTTCGAGGCTCGCTCGGCGGGGCAGGGCCCGAGGCCCCGCCGTTCCGTTACGACCTTCGGGTCCAGGCCGTCGCCGGCTCGCCGCGGGTGAACCTGCTCCTGACGCTGACGCACCTCGCCAAGCGGCTGAACCCCCCGGAAAAGGTCGCGCCCGTCGCGCAGGTGACCGACGCATCGCTGATGCTCTCCTTGCCGACGCCGCCGCGCGAGGCCGTATTCGGCACCGACCGCGGGACGCAGGCCGTGCCGGCCGGCAAGCGGATCGAGCTGGATCAGCCCGACGATCTTCGGTACGCGATCACGGCCGACGGGCGCGCGGTCGCCGGCGGCACGCGGGCCCCCGGTTGGGTGGCGCTTCGCGGGGCACAGGGCTGGATCGTCTTCGGCCTGCGGCACTTCTGGCAGAACCACGCCAAGACGCTGTTCGTCACGCCCGAAGCGGCGGGTGTGCGGCTGTGGGCCGGCGCACAGCCGTTCGAGTGGGAGGCCGGGCTGGCCAAGACGCACGAGATCGTGCTCGACTTCGCCTCCGAGGCGCCGGCGGCCTGTGTGTTGGATCCGCTCCGGGCCGCCGTGCCCCCCGCGTGGGCCTGCGGGACGGAGGCCGTCGGGCCCATGCTGCCGAGATCGCGTGAGGCCGTCGAGCGATTCCCATATTGGGAATTGCTCCGCGAATCGGCCAAACGCCGCTGGGTGCGATCCATGCCCACCGGCCTGCGCGACTTCGGCGACGCGTACATGGGCGGGCCCTACAAGGGCAAGAACGCCTACTCGAACCTCGAGTACGATGTGCCCTTCAACTTCCTGCTCGACTTCCTCAAGACGGGCCAGACGTGGTACCTCGACGCCGCCGAGGCGCAGGCCCGCCATCAGGCCGACATCGACATCGACCACTTCGACGGCCGGCCGTGGAAGCACAGCCCGCAACACACGACCACCGAGGCGGACCTCGGACACGTCTTCGTCCGGGGCCTGATCCTTCACTATCTTCTGACCGGCGAGCGACGATCGCTCGAGGCCGCGCGCGAGACGGGCGACTGGCTCGCGCCGCGCGTCGCGGCGGCACAGGGCATCGGCAACGAACGACAGATCGGCTGGTCGCTTTATGCGTTGTCGGCGCTGTACGAGCACACCGGCGACGAGAAGTACCTCAAGGCCGCGGCCGCCGCCTGCGACAAGCTGATTGCGGGCCAGGCGCCCTCCGGAAAGTTCAACATCCGCTGGGACAACCGCATCTCGTTCTTCAACGGCATCGCCATGAACGGCATGCTTTCGGTCCACCGGTTCACCGGGAACGAGGCGCTTGCCGAGGCGGTCCTCCGGGTCGCCCGGCGCACGCTGGGGTTCTACCCCGAGTACGCGTGCCGGACGCTCGATGCCTTCGCCTGGGCCGCGCAGCGGACGAAGGATCCCCGCTACCTCGACGTGCTCGAGCGGACCTGGATCAGCTCGATGGAGTTCCTGATGGGGCGGGATTCCGGCGTCTCCGAGGAGGTGCACGCGTGGCAGTTCACGCGGCTGGCGGCGAAGTACGGGCTGTTTCCGCTCTTTGACCGCACGCCCGACGTCCTCCCCGACGCGGCGAGCTGGAGGGGCTTCCGCCTGGCCCAGGACCGGGCGGAGTTGTTCATCCGCAACCGGTCGAGCGGCCCGGCCGCCCTGCTCGTCGTGCTGGAGGGCACCGCCGAGGGCACGGCCGAGTTGCTGGACCCGTCCGGCAAGGTCGTCGAGCGGCACGGCCTGGCCGTCGCGAATCGCTTCTTCCAGGCCGCGACGCTCGCCATTCCGGCCGGGGCGTCGGGGCACCGCCTGCGCCTGGCGGGCACGCGGGTGAAGGCGTGGCAGATTCACCACGATCAGTCCACGCACATCACGCTGCACGACCCGGCTCTCGTCCACGTGGCCGACCTGTATCCGAGGGCGTACGGCTACCGCGAACCAGGCGCCGCCGAGGTCCGGCTGGACATGGAGGTCGCGGGCGAGGGCTTCCACAGCGCGACGCTCTACGACCCCGACGGCAACCCCGTGGCCAGCGTCCGGCGCTTTGTCGATTTCGAGGATCCGAAGACCTACACGCTCACGCTCCAGGCGAAGATCTCGGATGACCGCACGACCGGATGGGCGCTGGAAATCTACGGCGCGAAGATCGTCTGCGTTCGGGGGCTGCGGCCCTACTGGGCCGCCGGGGTGGACGAGCTGTTCACCCCGGATGAATCGGCGGCGAAGTAGCCGTCCGTCCGCCGGCCCCGAACGGGCCTGAGGGGCCGTCGTGCGGGCGGACCGCCGACGGATCGCGGGGCGTGCCGGGCAGCGCGAAATCCCTCGCCGACATTCGAATCGCCTCGCGTCGTTGGCGACGGCGCGCGTTGCTCACCGCATCCAGGTACCACTGGACGCCGGTGGCGCCGGCCAGAGTCCCCATCACGGCAATGAAGACATCGCTCGTGTCCGGGTAGCGCGATGCGACGGCTAGCTGCATGAACTCGATCGCCGCGGAAAACACGCCCGCCGCGAAGGCCGTGAGCGTCAAACGCCGCCGGAAGGTGGTGCGGTCTCGGCGAAGGATCAGCATCAGAATGATGCCAAGAACGGCGAAACGTCCGAGCTTCAGGAAGAAGTTGCCCACGAGCGCCGGCGTCAGGTGCGCCGCGTAGCTTCGGAATGGGACCCACTCGATCGCCGACAGGATGCGCGTGTCGGGCGGCAGCGAATGAAACCGGAACGGCGCCAGGCCCCGGGCCGCGAGGTACGCGACGTCGCCGAGGAGGACCAGAACGAGCGGGGCGGTGCCCACGAGCCGCGTGCCGCCGTCCCATCGCCACTTTCGCCGCTTCGCCGTGGCGCCGACGGCGATGCCGAAACCCCCGCCCGCCGTCGCCCCCGCCGCTGCCGCGATCAAATCCGTGACGTCGAAGCCGCGGGAGGCGATGAACAGTTGCGCGATTTCGACGACCGCGGCCACGGCCGCCGCCGTCCACAGCGTCACGACCAGCGCCGTAAGCGCGCCTGCCCGCGCCTCGGCGACGGCGGCCACGGCCACCACCGCCCCCAGCAACAGAAACTGGCCGGCCTCGCCCGAAAACTCCACCCAGAAATCCGCCGTCGACTGCAGCCGTAGTCCGTCCGGCCCCGTCTCCCACAACTGCCAGAACGGTCGGAATCGCGCGGCCTTGAGGCCGTCCCGGATCTCGCCCAGGTCGGTCCGCACATCGAACGGCATCAGGCTCATCACGAACAGACCGCCGACAGCGAGCTCGGCCAGATGCCACAGGGGTTGGGTGGCCATCGTTCGCTGTCGGCGTCGCCGCATCGTCCGTGCCGCCAGGAGAATCGCCGGCGACAGCATACAGCCCACGGCCGAGCCGATCGTGTTGGTGACGATGTCCACCGGTGAGCCCACGCGAGACTTCGAGAACAACTGGAGCAGCTCGACGAGGGCCGAAAGCGCGATGCCGCAGAGGCATCCGGCGAACATGGCGACGGTCCACTGCTGAAAGCGGTGGCGAACCGCGAGGCACACCCCCGCCGCCAGCGGGATGTACAGCAGGATGTTGACGAACACGTCGGAGCCGCCGGCGGTTCGGTCCGGGCTGTTCAGGATGCGCTCGAGATTCACCAGGCGATCGCGGCCGACCGACCATCGCATGTCGAAGGGCAGCACCGACGCATAAAACACGAACACGCCGTACGCGGCCGCAAACAGCCCCCGGCGATTCCGATGAAGCCAGCGGATCAGCGCGCTCTCCGAGAAGGGTTCCGGGGCCGTCGGCGATGGTTTCATGGTTTACCGTCCTCGCGAAGCCCGATCGCGGGATCGCCGCCGATCCCGACGCTCACGCGAGCCGACCGTTCATCGCCTCGCGAACCGCCGCCAGGACCCGCCGCTTCGCCTCGTCCAGCGGCATCGCGAGGCGGGCCCCCGCCGCCCGGGCATGACCGCCGCCGCCGAGCGCGGCCGCGATTGCCGCCACGTCCACGTCGATGCCGCACACGTGCGGCGCCTTGCTCCGCAGGCTGACGCGCACGCGGCCGTCGGCGTCCTCCAC
Source organism: uncultured Planctomycetales bacterium (assembly GCA_964617025.1). Lineage (GTDB taxonomy): Bacteria > Planctomycetota > Phycisphaerae > UBA1845 > PWPN01 > CAZMVY01. The sequence continues at coordinate 7,427 of CAZTVU010000016.1, forward strand.
GAAGAGCACCGACGCCACAACGCCCGCCAGCCGCTGCAGGTCCTGGATCAGGTCCTCCGTCTCGGCCATCGATGCGCCTGCGGCGGCGAACATCTCCCGCGTCAGCGACGCATACGACAACCGCCCGCTCTCGCTCACCTCGACCGAGGCGAGCATCGCACCCTGAAGATGGATCCTCGAGAGCGAGGCCGACTCATAGATCGCCGAATACCACCGGTCCGGACGGACCCCCGTTTCCACCAGGTCCGCCGCCGCTGCCAGCGTGCGCCGGTCCGTGTTCGAGAACCGAAACCATCCGGTGTCCGTCGCGATTCCGACGAAGATCGCGGCGGCCGCCTCCGCATCGACCGGCATGTTTGCCGCCCGTGCCCACTCGTGCACCAGCAGGCAGGCCGCGGATGCCGTGTCGTCCGTGCAGTACAGCACGCCCGCCTCCGCGCCGCCGTCGCCGCCGATCGCGTCCCGCGTCTTGTGATGATCGACGACGATCCGGGGCAGCGACGATTGCCGGAGGAACTCCGCCGCCGGCTCCAACTGCTGCCAACTGCACGTATCGAGGATTACGATTCCGTCGGCATTCGCGGTTCGCGCCGGGCCCGGCCAGCGGCACACGGGCTCCGCCGCCGTCAGGTCGCGATACCGCGGCGGCGGGTCGTCGTACATCGCCGCCAGCGGTTCGGCTCCCAGGCCGCGGCAGATGCGGCTGACCCCGATGATGGCGCCGATCGCGTCGCCGTCCGGCCGCACGTGCGAGAGGATCAGCGGACGCCGCCAGGAGGCAAGCACCCGCGCCGCTCGCACCCACTGTTCGGAATCGATCGCCATCCGTTCCCCACGGCGTCCTATGCGTCAGGCCGGGGCCTGCTGCGCCTCTTGCGTCGAGCCCGTCATCACGGCGCGCACCACGGCCACATCCCGCTCAATCTGTCGGCAGAGTTCCTCGACCGACGTGTACGTCTCCTGCCCGCGAATTCGTGTGCGAACCTCGACCCGGGCCCATTCGCCGTAGATGTCGCCGTCGAAGTCCAGCAAATACGCCTCGACCAGCCGATCGGTCGCCTCGAACGTCGGCGCACACCCGATACTGACCGCGGCGATGTATTCCGCACCCGCCACCCGGGCCGATCCTGCATATACGCCGTCCGCCGGCACAAGCTGACCCCCGACGTCGAGATTCGCCGTCGGAAACCCCAGTTGCCGCCCGCGCCGGCGGCCCTCGATCACGTTGCCCACGAGGGCATACGGCCGCCCCAGGGCCCGCGCCGCCAGTTCAACATCGCCGGCGGCCACGGCGCGGCGCACCAGCGAACTGGAGACCATTTCGCGGCGGCCCGGCCCGGTCTCGATCTGCGATGGCTCGACGACACAGACCTCGAACCCGTATTCACGTCCCGCGGCCCGGAGGGCGTCATTGTTGCCCTGGCGGTCGCGGCCGTAGTTGAATGTTGGGCCCTCGACCACCCATCGGGGCCGGAAGAGCCCCGCGACGATGTCGCGCACGAAGGCCTCCGCCGTCATCGCAAGGAACTCGTGGTCGACCTCCGCGATGACGACCGCGTCGGCCCCCGCGTTTTCGAGCTGGGCCAGCTTCTCCCGGCGCGGCGTGAGCGTCGCGGGTTTTCGATCCGGCCGAAGGATGGCCACGGGGTGCGGCTCGAACGTCATCACGACCAGCGGGCCGCCGACCTCACGGGCCAATTGCGATGCCCGGCGAAGAATACTCCGGTGCCCCACGTGCACGCCGTCGAAATTGCCTATGGTCAGAACGCCGCCCGACAGCTCGGGGCCGACGTCTCGAATGCAAGAAACAACACGCATGGCGATCCGACAATCCTTGCCGCTTTCTCCCCGGACGCTTTCGGAACAAGCTATGATAAGGCGCTGTCGCGAAAAGTGAAAAACCGGCACAACATACCGGCCATGACGCCGATTCAGCACGGCTATAATCGTCGGAACGCTCGCGATTCGTGAAAAGGACCGTCACCTATGCACCGCCAATCTCCCAAGGGCTTTGTTTGGTCACGCCTCGTCGCGGCGACGCGGGTGTGGGCATCGGTCCTTCCGGTTGCACTCGCGGTTGCCGAATCCGGCCCCTCGGCGAAACCGCCCCCCGAACCGGACGGCTTCATCCCGCTGACACAGTTGCCGGTAACACTGGTGCGCGACCCGCTCGTGCAGAGCGAGCTCAAGATGACGACGGCGCAGAAGGCCGCCGTCCGCCGTCTGATGGACGAGGTTGACGGCGCGCTGTGGCCGTTGCGCGACGTCCCGCCCGCCAGGGGCGCGGACAGGATTCGCCCAATCCTCGAGCGGGTGGACGCGGGTCTGCGCACGATCCTGCGCCCCGACCAGGGCACGCGCCTCGATCAGATCACGCTCCGGGCGCAGGGGCTGCCCGCCCTGCGGCGCCCCGAGATTGCCGAGCGGCTTCGCCTCGCCGACGCCCAGCGGCGGCAGGTCCGCGCGATCGTCACGAGCGTGCGTGATGTCCGCGCAAAGGTTCTCGAAACCGCCCGCGACGACGCTTCGCCCCAGGCTGCAGAGAAGGCCGCCGCCCGCCTTCAGGCCGAGGAACACGAACGGATCCAGGCCCTGCTGACCACCGAGCAGAAGCGGCAGTGGCTCGCCATGATCGGAAGGCCCTTCAACCTCGCGCGGCTTGCCCCTCCGCCTTTCAAAGCGCCCGAGGTCGCCGGTGCCGATGCCTGGATCAACAGCTCGCCGCTGACGCTCGGCGACCTGCGAGGCAAGGTCGTCGCCCTGCATTTCTGGACCTTCGGATGCAGCAACTGCGTCCACAACTACCCCGCCTACAAGGCGTGGCAGGACTCCCTGGTCCCCAAGGGTCTGACCATTATCGGGATCCACACCCCGGAGACGCAGGGGGAGCGCGACGCGGACGCCGTAAAGAGGAAGGCGGAGGAGAACGGCCTCCGTTTCCCGATTGCCATCGACAACGAGCGGAAGACGTGGGACGCCTGGGGCAACAGCGTCTGGCCCAGCGTCTACCTCATCGACAAGAAGGGGTATGTTCGCTACTGGTGGTACGGCGAACTCAACTGGCGCGGGGCCGAGGGCGAGAAGCTTATGGAGCAGCGGATCGCGGAGCTTCTCGCGGAAAAGGGCTGATACTGTCTTTACTCCGCCGTTGCGTGACGCAACGGAGGGAAAGCGAGGAGGCGAGAAACCCGAAAAACGCCTTCGGAACGCCCTGTCGCGAGTACGCTCGCGGTGCAGCGGTGAACTCAACATGCAATCGGAGTTTTCTCGTTTTTCCGCTTTCCGGCGTTGCCGGACGCAACGCGGGCATCTGATTGGGGGCGTGGGGTCTCGTCAGGCGTCCTGCCGTAACGGGCCCGAGTGCTTCCGTTTCTCGGACGTGTCCGCGCCGGCAGCCCGGGCGGCACTGGACGCACGGACGCCGGTTGTTTGTTATAATGGAGTACGATGTCGCAGTTCCTCTCACAGATACCGTCGCAGATGATGAGGCAGGAGCAGCGCCTCACGCCTCAGCTCATCCAGTCGATGGATATCCTCCAGCTTCCGCTGGCGGCCCTCGAGGCCCGGGTAAACGAGGAACTGGATCGTAATCCGCTGCTGGAGCGCGTGGAAAACGGCCACGCCGCGCACGCCGAGCACGTCACGGAGCCGGATACGGCGAACAGGGAGGCCGCTGCCGAGGCGGCTTCGTTCACACGGCTGGAGCGGCTGTCGCGCGAGTACGGCCTGGACGACGGCGACCTGCCCTACGGGCGCCGAGTCGCGCCGACCGGTGAACGCGACGCCAAGATGGACGCCATGGCCAACACGGCCAGCCGGCCCATCTGCCTTCAGGAATACCTGTTGCAGCAGTGGGCGCTTGAGGAGATCGACCCCGAGCTCCGGCGGGCCGGCGAGCTGATCATCAACCAGATTGACGACGACGGCTGGCTGCGCACCGACCTTGCCGAGATCGCCCGGCAGGTCGATCCCCCGCTCCCCAACGATCTCATGACACGCGCGCTGGAGCGCGTGCAGGGCCTGGAGCCTGCCGGCGTCGGCGGGCGCTCGCTTCAGGAGGTTCTGCTCATCCAGCTTGCCGCGCTGCCCGGAAACCTTGAGTTGGAAGAAGCCCTCATCCAGCGGCATCTGGAAGACATCCAGAAGAACCGCTACCCCGCGATCGCCAAAGCGACCGGGCGGACGATCGAGGAGATCAAGGAGGCCGTCAAGCGCATCAGCAGGCTTCACCCCAAGCCCGGCCACCTCGTCGTCGACCGCGAGGCCCCCCCGATCATCCCGGATGTGATCGTCGACTACGCCGAGGACGGCGAGGGCTACACGGTCCGGCTCGCCCGGGGCAACTCGCCCCGACTGCGCATCTCGCCGGTCTATGCCAGGATGCTCCACGAGCCGAACGTCGACAAGGCCGAGCGGGAGTTCCTTCGCAAGAACCTGGAATCCGCCCGAGCCCTGATGGACGCCATCAACTATCGGCGAGACCGTCTGCTCGAGGTGACCAAGGCCATCGTGGAGCGGCAGCGCGACTTCATCGAGCACGGTCCGCAGGCCCTCAAGGTGCTGCGGATGAGCACCCTCGCCGAGGAGTTCGGCTGCGACCCCTCCACCATCAGCCGGACGGTGGCCGACAAGTACGTCCAGATGCCGCGAGGGATCTACCGGCTGCGCGACTTCTTCACCGGCGGAACGGAGAGTGCCGAGGGCGAGTCGACCAGTTGGGACAGTGTCAAGGCCCGCGTGCAGGAGATCATCCAGGGCGAGGATCCGCAGGACCCGTTGAGCGACGAGGCCGTCGCCGCCGCGCTGGCGGCCGAGGGCCTGACCGTCTCCCGGCGGACCATCGCCAAGTATCGGCAGCAGCTCAACATCCCGCCGGCCCGCGAACGCCGCAAGTACTAGCCCGCCCCGTTCCGGGACCTCGGGTGCGCGGCGGGGCGTTCTCGCGTGCCGTACTGACTACACCCGGCAATCGCTCAATCCAAGGCGCTTTCGCCATCGATTGCCCGTCCGAGCGCGTTCGGTATTCGCGTCCGTCGTTGAAGCCCTTATAATCCCCGGCCATGCGGAAAGGCATCAATGCCTGGACGTTCGATCCGAACGTGCCCTTGCGGGAGGCCGCCCGACGGGCGGCGGCGGCGGGATTCGCGGCTTTCGAACCGGTCGTGACCGAGGCCGGCGAGCTTCGGCTTGATACGGATGAGGCGACGTGCCGCGCCCTGGGTGAGGCCATTCGCGATGCCGGCCTCGAGGTGGCCTCGCTTGCCTGCGGGATGTTCTGGCAGTGCAACTACGGCTCGCGCAACCCGGCCGACCGCGAGAAGGCCCGCGAGATGACGATCGCCCTGCTGGAGCGGGCAGAATGGATCGGGGCGCCGGCGGTCCTGGTCGTGCCGGCCGTTGTGGGCCGATGGAACGAGCCTTTGCCGCGCGGGCGCTATGCCGACTGCCTGAACGCCACCCAGGCGGCGCTTCGCACGCTGTGGCCCGAGGCGGAGGCCCGCGGCGTTCACATTGCCCTCGAAAACGTGTGGAACCGCTTCCTGCTCTCGCCCGTCGAGGTTCGGGGCCTGCTCGACTGCGTCAACTCGCCCTGGGTCGGCGCGTACTTGGACATCGGGAACGTGATGCAATACGGTTACCCGCAGGACTGGATCGAGACGCTCGGGCGGCGGATCGTCCGGGTGCATGTCAAGGACTACAAGCTCGGCGCCGGCAGCGAGGGCGGCTTCCGGCCGCTCGGCGAGGGCGACGTGGACTGGCCCGCGGTCATGGCGGCGCTGCGGCACGCTTGGTACGACGGGCCGCTCATCTACGAAGGCTCCGGCGACTTGGACGACATCTCCGCGCGGATGGATCGTGTGCTCGGCCTTTCGGTTGTCCCGAACGTCGCTACGGCGAACCCCGGCGCGACTCAGGGGTGAAATGAGGGCTCGGTTTGGCGCGGCCGTCCGGGCGTTGTCTCGGCGAATCATTCGATGGGGAACTGCTCATGTCGCCGGTGACCCTACGAACGGTACGGCGTCGGGCGATCCATTGTACCCCTCGGACGCCCGCGTAGAATGGCCGTATGAGGAGGCCCAGCATCTTATGGCTGGTGGTGCTGCTCGCCGTCGGCGGGACGATGGCGATCCGCATCGCGCGGCAGCGCCTCGATCAGGTCGTCACCGCTCCGGTCGCCACGCGGCCGGCGGCGCCGCAGGCCGGCGTTCCGCATGACTATGTCGCCGACCCGTCGCCCGTGCTCGATGCCGCCGAGCGGACGAACGGCCCCGCCCGGATCGCCTCGCTCGCGCCAAGCCTGACGGAGATCTGCTGCGCCCTCGGCCTGGGCGATCGGCTCGTCGGCCGCACGCCGTACTGCACACATCCGGCGGCGATCGGGTCCGTGCCGGTGGTCGGCGGCCTGGTGGATGCCAACCTCGAGCTGCTTGTCACGCTCCGCCCCGACGTCATCCTCATCACGAAGAACAGCACTCGGCTCCGCGATCAGCTGGCGCCGCTGAAACTGCCGTTCGAGGAGGTGACCGACGACAGTTTCGAGGGCATCTTCCTCGGCATTCGGCGAATCGGCGAGATCGCGGGTCGTCCGCGGACCGCGGCGCGCCTGATTGAGCGATTGCAGGATGACCTCGCCGAGATCACCGCCGGCGCCCAGACTCGCCACGCCCGTCGCGTGCTCATCGTCGAGTCCAGCCTGCCCGTGCCGCCGGCGTCGGTGTTCGTGGCCGGCCCGGGGTTGTTCCTGACCCGGTTGCTGTATCGCACGGGCCACCTGAACGCCGCGGATGCCGTCGTCACCGCCAAGTCCGGCGAACTCTCGCTGGAGCAACTCGTGACGCTGAATCCCGACGTGATTTTGGAGACGCGGGCGGATGCGTCGCCGGAGACGATGGCCGAGGTGTACCGGGCCTGGTCGGCGGTCGGGCCGGTCCGGGCGATTCAGGACCGCGCCGTCCGCTCGTTCGGCACCGAGGCGGACCTCGTGCCCAGCCCGCGGATCAACCGCGTCTACGCCCAGATGGCCCGGGCGCTGGCGGAGTGGCGGTGAGCCATGCGGATCGAGGTGCACGAGCTGAGCGTTAGCCGCCGTCGGCGGCCGGTCCTGCGCGACGTGTCCCTCGCGGTCGGCGCGGGCGAGGTCGTGGCGATCGTCGGGCCCAACGGCTCGGGCAAGACCACGCTCCTGCTCAGCATGCTGCGGCTCCTGCCGTGGGACGCGGGGCGGGTGACGCTTGACGGCGAACCGATCGCGCGGCTGTCCCGCCGCCAGATCGCCCGGCGAATCGCGTATGTGCCGCAGATCTATGAGGGATTCCTCGGTTTTCGCGTGCGGGATATCGTCGAAACGGGGCGCTATTCCCACCTCGACCCGCTGGCGCCGATGGCGGCGGACGACCGCAAGGCGATCGAGTCGGCCATCGATCGCTGCGACATTCGCGACCTACTCGATCGCACGGCGGACGAACTCTCCGGTGGCGAGCGCCAGAAGGTCTGGCTGGCGACGGCCCTTGCCCAGGGATCGCCGGCGCTCTTCCTGGACGAGCCGACGAACGCGCTCGACCCGTGGCACCAGGCGGAGCTGATTCGCCAGCTTCGCGAGCTGGCGGCGGGGGGCAAGTCGCTCGTGGTCGTCTGCCACGACCTGAACCTGCCGGGCATGCTGGGTGCGCGGGTCGTTGCCCTCAAGGCCGGGCGCGTGGCCTTCGACGGCCCGTCGGAGGCCTGCATGACGCCCGACCGCCTCCGCGACCTCTTCGAGACGGAGTTCACGTGGTTCCGGGACGAGCAGACGAGCCGGAGAATGGTGCACTTGCGGGTTTGAACAAATGAAAGCACGCGGAACAACCTCTTGAACAAGACCCGAGCCACGTTCGTTGTCCTTGTGATCCTGCTGACGGCGACGCTGGTCGTTGTGCCGTTCATCGGCTGGCCGGGCGCGGACACCGGGCGCGTCATGACCACGCTGCGGATCCCGCGGGTCTGCATGGGCGTGCTGGCGGGGGCGGGTCTGGCGGTGGCCGGGGCGATGTTTCAGTCGTTGTTCCGAAATTCGCTGGCCGACCCCTTCACGCTGGGCGTCTCGAGCGGGGCGTCGCTGGCGGCGGCCTGGTGCATGCTGCACGGGGTCGGCGGCCTGGTGCTGGGCGTGTCGAAATTGAGCCTCGCGGCCTTGGCGGGGGCAATCGTCTGCGTCCTGATCGTCTACGCCGTCACGCGGCTCAAGCAGGGTTTCTCCACCGGTACGCTCCTGCTGGCCGGCGTGACGATCGGCTTCGTCAGCTCGGCCCTGATCGTCCTGGCGATGTTCCGGGCGAACCAGCACGACATCCAGGCGATCATCAAGTGGCTGATGGGGTCGTGCGAGGTGGCGAGCCTGGACCCCGCGCTCGACGCCCTGATCTTCGTCCTGATCGGTACGGCCGTGGCGATCCAGTCGCACCGCGACCTCGACCTCCTGATGATGGGCGACCTCGTGGCGGCGGCCCGGGGCGTGGAGGTCCGCCGGGCGCGGCGGCGGGTCTACTTCGGGGCCTCGCTCATCACAGCCGGCATCGTCGCCCAGTGCGGGCCGATCGGGTTCGTCGGGCTGGTGATCCCGCACATCATGCGGTTCCT
>CAZTVU010000016.1:16052-42264 GCA_964617025.1 uncultured Planctomycetales bacterium
CACCGGTTGCTGCTGCCGGCGTGTATCCTCGGCGGGGCGATCTTCCTGCCGGTGTGCGACGCCGTCGCCCGCACGGGCGTGCTCGTCGGCTCGTCGCGCCAACTGCCCGTCGGCGTTCTCACGAACCTGATCGGCGGCGGCTTCTTCCTCTACCTCCTGCTGCGGCGCAAGGAGGAAAGCCCGATCCTGTAGCGGTTCGGCTGTGCCCGGTGTGAAAGACCGCCCGTGCAGCCGTCAGGGCGACAGACGCACCAGCCGCGTCGGCTCCACCGGGTCGGTGACCAGCCGGTACACGGTGCGCCCGGGGTAATGGTCGATCAGGCGGCGGTTCTCGCGGTCGCGGCGGTCGCGGGCGTATACGATGTCTCCGTCCAGATCGGGGGCGTTCATCGTCGCGCCGAACGTGAAGTCGTTCAGTGCGTCGCGGTGGGGCAGGAAGAGTAAGGCGTTTCGCGGATTTTCGCGGCGGATGACCTCGGCCCAGCTCGGCATCTGCCCGCCGAAGCCGAGGACGCTCTGTCCGAACGTAACGGCCATCTGCGGAAACGCGATACCGATGCTCCACGCCGTCAGGCCGAGCGCGGCGGCCCAGACGGCCGCTCGAGCGCGCACGTCGCCGAGATCCCAGCCGAAGCGGTGAAAGCCCTCCCTCAGAACGATGCGTAGCGCCGTCAGGCCGCCCGCGACCAGCAGCAGCATGAACGCCATCGCTTCGGACCAGTAGCGGGCCTGGTCGGGGATGCTGCCGGAGGCGTAATAGAAGAAATACGCCACGACGAGGGAGCCGATCGCCATCAGGCAGAGGAGGTGGCGGCCGCAGGCCCCGCGAACGAGAAAGGCGGCGGCCATCAGAACCAGCGTTCCCCGGCCCCAGCCCGTCAAAGTCTCAGCCATGGCGTCCAGATTGAGGTAGACGTTCTTGAGGGCGTTGTTCAGATCGTGCCCGCGATCCCAGCTCTCCCATCGCTCGGAGCTTACGTCGTCGCCGAAGCCGATGCGATCGGTTCGCGAGTATCGCTCGAACGGCGTGAGGAACAGGTCGCCCGTCATCGCCCGGTTGTATGCAAAGAACAGGCCCAGCCCGGCTGCGAACGGCAGCACGAATGCCAGCACCGCCTCGGGCCGCAGGCGACGCCAGGGCAGCATGACCGCCGCGCAGAGGCACAGCATCCCGCCCAGGGCCAGGGCCGTCAGGACGCGAAAGTTCATCATCAGGCCGAGCGAGAGCCCGGCGACGGCCCAGTAACGGTAGCGTTCGGGGTCTCGGGCCGCGCGGATGAGGGCGACGGCCATGAGCGTTGCCAGCACCAGGCAGCCCGGGTGAGACATCATCATCGTGAAGATCGCGCTGCGAAACGGGGAGAGAAGGCCGAGCAGCGCGGCGATGCGCCCGATCTTGTCGTTGAAGAGTTCGCGGCCCAGAACATAGAAGAGCAGCACGGCCGCGCCGCCCAGCAGGGGATTGACGACCCAGGGGATGCCCGCCCACACGCCGGGCACGAGGACCGCCGAGGGACCGAGGGTATACTTCCCGTACCGCCGTGGATGGTCCTCGATGATGAATTCGTAGCGGAAGAACCGCGCCAGCTCGGGCGGCGGGGCCTTGGCGGCCAGGGTGCCGCGGGCGAAGTTGCGTGCCTGGAAGAGCATCGCCACCTCGTCCGAGATGCTCGGAAGCCCGTGGTTGACGAATCGGGCGGTGTACAGGGCCGGCAGCGTCGCCAGCCCCGCCGCCACGAGGAGGAACCGGCGAAGGCGGGACCGCCAAAGAATTCCCTCAAGGGGCCGAATCCACCGCCACGACACACACGCAACGGCTATGCCGGCCGACAGGATGCCGAGAGCGCGAAGCGAGTCGCCAAGGACGATCAGGCTGTATCCGATCCAGAGTTCGCGTCCGACGGCGATCGGCGCCTTGTCGGGCAGGAGCCAGGACGACGCCCAGAGCGCCACGGCAAGAAGCCCGAAGACGATCGGGCCGGTGCCGATGCGGCCCGAGACGGCGGCCCGGCCCGACGGTTCCGATTCGGAAGCGTCCGGCGGAGAGTCTGGTTGTGACGACAAATCCCTCATCGCGGGCGTATTATACGAACGCGGCCGGGGGAATCGAGCATGCGATTCGCCGCCACTTTGAGCTTTCGACGGTGCGGCCGTAGAATCCCGCGCCCGAAGGGTCGCCGAGTCCCTATGACCACGCCGGTCCGCAAGCTGAGCCTCGGGCGGCACCGCCGGTTGCGGCGGGAGCGCGATTTCAAGCGGGTCTTCGGGGCCCGCTGCGTCGCGTCGGATGCGAGGCTTGTCGTCCACGCGGCCGGCAACGACGGCGGGCCGATGCGCGTGGCGGTCGTTGTGAGCCGCCGATTCGGCCGGGCCGTGCATCGCAACCGGTTCAAGCGGCTGGTCCGCGAGGCGTTCCGGCTGAAGCAGTCTCTGTGGCCGGCCGGGTACGACATCGTGATACGGCCGCAGGCGGGTCTGGGGGGAATAACGCTGGCGGACATGACGGCGTCTCTCGAGAAGCTGATTCCGGCAGCCGTTGCGCGGGTGGCCAAACGGGCGGCCGCACGGCAACGCGAACCGTAGCCGATCGCCCCAGGGGTTTCTCGCCCGGATCGTGGCCCATCGCCGCATCTGAGTTTTCGATGACCACCCGCATCCGCATCCTGCATGTGATCCCGAGCCTTGACGTGGGGGGCATGGAGAACGGCGTCGTCAACCTCGTGAACGGCCTTCCCGCCGGGCGATTCGAGCATCACATTGCCTGTCTGCTCCGGAGCGGGCCGCTGGCCGGGCGAATCAAGCGACGCGCCGGTATCACGGAACTCCGGGCCGGGCGGCACGATCCGACGGCCACGTGGCGGCTTGCCCGGGCGATTGCCCGTTATCGGCCGCACGTCATCCACGCGAGAAACTGGAACTGCTGGCCGGATGCCGCCGTCGCGCGTTTTGTCGCCGGTTGCGGGCATTTGATCTGGAGCATCCACGGCTGGACCACCGATCAGAGGATGTCGCCCACGCGGGCGCTGGCGTGCCGGCAGCTCGCGCGTTGGACGGACCGGCTCTGTGCCGTGTGCCGGGATGCGGCCGAGCGGTTCGCGGCCGAGACGGGCATCCCCGCGGGCCGCTTCGAGGTTCTCTACAACGGCGTCGATGCCGAGCGCTTCCGTCCGCTGTCGGCGGCGGCGCGTGCGGCAATGCGTGCGGCGTCGGGATGGCCGGCGGATGCCGTGGTGATTGGGGCGGTAGGGCGGCTCGACCCGATCAAGAACTACGAGTTGCTGATCGAGGCAATCGCGCGGGTGGTGCAACGACCGAATGCCGAGCCCGAGGCCGGCAATGGCAGGCCCGGGCCGACACGGCCGGGCTCTGTCTCGGCGGGCGCGTCGTGCGAGCGCGGCAACGGCGGGGTGATCCTCGCGTTCGTCGGCGATGGGCCGGAGGAGCCGCGGCTTCGCGAAGCGGCGGCGCGCACCGGAACCGACGCAAACGTCCGGTTTCTCGGCCGACGGGCGGATGTGCCCTCGCTGGTAGGGGCGTTCGACGTCTTCGCCCTGACGAGCCGGCGAGAGGGCATGTCCAACGCGATCCTCGAGGCCATGGCGTGTGGGTTGCCGGTCGTCGCGACGCGCGTGGGCGGAAACGCCGAAATGGTCGTGGACGGGCAAACCGGGCTGCTGATACAATCCGGCGACGCCGAAGGTCTGGCGGCGGCGTTGCAGCGGCTGATTGCGCGCCCGGATGAACGAGCGTTGATGGGCGCCGCCGGCCGCCGGCGCGTGGAGGCGTTCTTCACGCTCCAGAGCATGATGGAGCGCTATGCGGACCTTTACGAAAGGATGAGCGGAGTGAAAAGTGAGAAAGTGAGAAAGTGAAAAAAGTGGAGAAAGGGCGCGCACGGCGATCCTCCGCTTTTTCACTTTCTCACTTTTCCACTTTTCCACTTTCCCCCATGTGCGGTATCGCCGGCATCATCACGCGTGACGGGCTTCGACCGGACGAACGGGCCGCGGGCGATCGCATGAACGAGGCCCTGCGTCACCGCGGGCCGGACGACCGCGGCATCTACGCCGACGAGCACGCGATGCTCACGCAGACGCGGCTCTCGATCATCGACCTGTCGCCCGCCGGCCACCAGCCGATGGCCAACGAGGACGGCACCGTCTGGGTGACGTTCAACGGCGAGATCTACAACTTCCTCGACCTCGTCCCCCGCCTACAAGCCCGCGGCCACCAGTTCCGCAGCCGCAGCGACACCGAGGTCATCCTGCATGGCTACGAAGAGGACGGGCCGAACGCCGTTCAGGACTTTCGCGGGATGTTCGCCTACGCCGTCTGGGATCAGCGGAAGCGCCAGGCCGTCCTCGTCCGCGATCGCCTCGGCAAGAAGCCGCTCTACTATTACTGCGACGACCGCCGGCTGATCTTCGCCTCGGAGATCAAGGCCATCCTGGCGGTGCCCGGCGTCCCGCGCGAAATCCGCCCGGATGCGCTGCAGGATTATTTCACGTATCTGTACGTCCCCGCGCCCAAGACAATGTTCCGGCACATCCACAAGCTGCCGCAGGGGCACCTGATGGTGTACCGCGACGGGCGGCCGGAGATCCGCCGGTACTGGGACTTGCACTTCCCGGGCTTCGAGACGAAGAGCGAGACGCAGCTCGGCGAGGAGTTCGTCGAGATGCTCCGCGAGGCGACGCGGCTGCGGCTGATCTCGGATGTGCCGCTCGGGGCGTTCCTCAGCGGCGGGATCGACTCGAGCGCGGTCGTCGCGACGATGGCCGGCCTGAGCGACAAGCCGGTCATCACGAACTCGATCGGCTTCGACGAGGAGGAGTTCAACGAGCTGCATTTCGCCGACCGGGTCGCCGCCCGGTTCAAGACCGACCACCACCGTTACGTCGTCCGGCCGGAGGCGGTCGACGTGGTCGAGAAGCTCGCGTGGCACTACGACGAGCCGTTCGACGACTACTCGGCGATCCCGCCGTACTACGTGTCGAAGATGGCGCGGCAGAACGTGACCGTGGCCCTCTCTGGCGACGGCGGCGACGAGAACATGGCCGGCTATCGCCGCTATCGCTTCGACCAGCGCGAGCGGGAGATCCGTGCGCGGATCCCGGCGGCCGTCCGCAAGTACGTCTTCGGAGCGCTCGCGCGGGTGTACCCGAAGGCCGACTGGCTGCCCCGGATCTTCCGGGCGAAGTCGACGTTCACCAACCTGAGCGTCGACGACGACCGCGGGCATTACCTCAGCGTGGCGTTCTTCGACCCGGCGGCGTCGCGGCGGCTGCTCGGCGGCGACCTGCTGGCGACGATCCCCGACTACGACTCGTTCAGCGTGCTGCAGGAGCATTTCGCCCAGTGCGACGCCCCGGACCCGCTGAGCCGCAGCCTGTACGTGGACATCAAGACGTATCTGTGCGACGACATCCTCGTCAAGGTGGACCGGGCGAGCATGGCCGTCGCGCTCGAGGTCCGTGCCCCGATTCTCGACCACAAGTTCATCGAGTTCATGGCCCGCATCCCGCCGTCGCTCAAGCTGCACAACGGCGAGGGAAAATACCTGTTCAAGAAGGTGATGCGGCCGGTGATCGGCGAGGAGATCGTCGACCGGCGGAAGATGGGTTTCTCGGTGCCGCTGGGCGAGTGGTTCCGCGGGCCGCTGCGGCCGATGGTCGAGGACCTGCTGTTCGGTCCGGACGCGTGCGTGCGGCAGTGGCTGCACATGCCGTCGGTCGAGCGGATGTGGCGCCGCCACACGAGCGGCATGCGCTGGATGGAGCCGATCATCTGGTCGTTGCTGATGCTGGAGCATTGGGGAAGGAAATTCATGAAAAGTGGGAACGTCGAAAAATGAGAAAGGGAGAAAGAGGCCGATCGCCCGCTCGATCCCTTTCCACACTTTGACACTTTCTCACTTTTCCCCTTTGGATCTTTCTGTCCGCCTCGCGCACATGAGGATCCTGACGACCACCATGGTCTATCCCACGCCGGCGGCGCCGGCGCAGGGGATCTTCGTGCAGCAGCGGCTGCGGCACATGGCGAAGTATGCCGACGTCCGCGTCATCGCCCCGCAGCCGTGGTTTCCCGTCCAAAAGGGCGTTCCGACGGCCGCGGCGGAGGCGGATGCGGCCGGTGAAGGAGATGTTCCTTCCGCGTCGTATCCCCGGATGTTCTACTTCCCGGGCGTGGCGAAGTGCCTCGACGGGCTGTTCTTCGCCCGGTGCCTGCGGCGCGCGGCTTGCGAGCTGCGGCGGTCGTTTCCGTTCGACCTGATCGACGCCCACTTCGAGTACCCCGACGGCGTCGGGGCCGTCCGCGTCGCCCGCTCGATGGGCGTGTCGGTGTGTGTGACGCTTCGAGGCAAGCTGCATTCTCAAATCCGCTACCGGCTGCGTCGTCCGCAGATTGCGGCGATGCTGCGGCGGGCGGACGGGATCGTGGCGGTGGCGGGGTCGCTGCGGGATGCGGCGATCGACGTCGCCGGCCGGCCGCTCGACATCCGCGTGATCCCCAACGGCGTCGATGATTCGATCTTCCGTCGGATCGATGCCGCCGCGGCCCGCCGCCTGCTGGGGCTGCCGGAGGGGCCGCGCTACATCGTCAGCGTCGGCCACCTGCAGGAGCTCAAGGGGTTTCACAGGCTCGTCGAGGTCCTGCCGGCCGTCCGAGCGGCCGCGGGCGATGTGCGGCTGCTGTTGGTCGGCGGCCCGACGGCCGAGCGCGACTACCCCGCGATGCTCGTCTCGCGGATTCGCGAGCGCGGATTGGACGACGCCGTGCGGCTGATCGGCCGCCAGGGACAGGACCGCATCAACCTGCTGCTCAACGCCGCCGACTGCTTCGCCCTGGCCACGCGGAGCGAGGGTTGCTGCAACGCGATCCAGGAGGCCCTGTGCGCCGGCGCCCCGGTGGTCACGACGGCCGTCGGCGGCAACCCGGAGCTGGTGCACTCGCCCGAGCTCGGCACGCTGGTCCCGTTCGGCGACGCGGACGCCCTGCGCGACGCGCTGATCTCCGCCCTCCGTCGCCCCTGGGACCGCGACCACATCGCTTCGGTCGGCCGTCGGCGGTCCTGGGACCAGGTCGCCCGCGAGACGCTGGCGTATTACGAGGAACTCCGGATGCGATTCGCATCCGTATCGCCTCGTCGTTGCGAGGGGTATAATTGATGGTGGATGGCTCGGACAGGGTGTGGTCAAATGAGTATCGCGTCGGAAACCGAGTACGAGCTGACGCGGCAGAAGTTGGTTGCTGCGCGGGACATGTTGTCGAGGCGGGATGCTCAGCCGGGAGAGAACTCCGTCGCGCGCGCGTTGTCCCGGCGTTCGCTTCGGGCATATGTCAACCAGTTGGTGGAGGAGCTCACCCGCTACGAGGTTGAGCACGGCATCGAGCCAGGTCTGCTGCACGCGGCCGAGCCTCCGTAGGCAGTGTGCGGCCATCGAGCGAGGGAACCAGCAATGATTGCGCCCCCGCTTTCCGAGAAGGGCCTCCAGCCGCTTATCGAGATGCTGCGCCAGTGGAACGGCATCAGGATGCCGTTGATGCGGCGACGCTCCCTGCCTTGATCCGTGCCGCACGCCGGGAGCTGGGGCTTCCCGAGCAGGCGTCCGCCGCGCAGGTTTCCACGGTGGCCGCGCTCGCGGAGCGGATCGGACCGCACCTCCCGACCAATGCCCGCGTCGAGACGATGGCGGACGTGTTCGGCGAGTTGCGGCAACGTGCGACCACAGAACTGGGGACGGAGGCTGCGGCGTTGCGATGGGATTCGAACTGGACGGATTTCGCCAATCCCGCATTCGGCCGCTGTGTCGGGCTGGACGATCCGGACGTGAGAGGATTCGTGTCGGACGTCCTCTGCAGGTATGACGGCGACTTCAAC
Organism: uncultured Planctomycetales bacterium; assembly: GCA_964617025.1. GTDB lineage: Bacteria > Planctomycetota > Phycisphaerae > UBA1845 > PWPN01 > CAZMVY01. Next base: position 23,935 of record CAZTVU010000016.1, read on the forward strand.
GCGCCGAACGAACTTGTCGGTGAGACGGTTCGCTGCATCTGGAAGGCTCAAGGCGGAGAGCCGTTCTGGGAGGAGCCGTGCTACGAGGAGGATTGGTGCGCGTCACAAGGCGTGTTTCGCGATCTTGTGCGCATGCCGTTGTTCCTTCGAGCGGCGAGATTGCACGCCGACCGTGAGTGGGACCGTGCGCCGGTAGAGCCGCAGACCGAGCTCGAGTCGGTGATTCCCCGGCGCCGGCACTGCGATCTCTTGCAGTCGATCGAGATCCGTTTCGGCGTCTGGGTGGGGCGTCGGCCGAGAGAGGGCTGCCTGCCCGTGCTCGTCGCCGGGACGCTGGCATCTCCATTGGGTCTTAGGATTCCCATGTGCATCCTGATTGAGCTCTTCGGACGAGGGGAAGCACCGTTCGAGGGCGCCTTGGGCATCTGGGCGTGCCTTTGGGGCGTCGCCATATGGCTCTACATCCGCTCCCAACCCCGCCTGCCGCCGGAGGTGCGTACGGTCAAGGACCTGGTGCGGACGATTATCCGGAAGCGCCGACAGACGACGCCGCGCCCGAGGGTGCGACCGGTCACTGCGCCCTCCGGGCGTGCGGGACATCTCGCCGAGATGGCGCCGCATGCACGGCCCGGATCGGGCTGAGCCTCAGCCCACGGCGTTATCGGGCGGCAACCGGCGGCTGCCTCCACGCCGCTCGAAGAGAAGCCGCCATATTCCGAGGTTTTCGATGCAGCGTTGCGCGGGGGGCTAACGTCATTGCCGCGTTTGTGTCCACCATATTGAGGGCCGTTACCTGCGATGGCACACGTCGGCTCGCGGGCGTACGCGGCCCTTGAGGGCCGGTGGCCTATGAGCCGTGCATTTCGTTGGCACATACCGGGTTTCGTCAATGATCGCGGCCTTGCGGCTGTGCTCCTGGTGATCACCGTCGTCCCGGCGATGGCGGGTTGTGAGGTGCTGTTCGGCGGCGCCGGGCCGCTCGCGGGCTATGACTACTATTACGACGGGTATTACGACTCCGGATGCTACGGCGAGTGTGACGACTACGTGTTCTACGAAGACGTCTACTACGATCCGTACTACTTCGATTACGCGTGGGATGCCTACTACTACGGCGATTACTACTACGGCGATTACTATTACAGCGACTACTATTACGACGATTACTACTACGACGACGATTACTACGATGACGACGGCTGGTGATGGCGATGGATCACCCGGTTTGTGGTTCAGAGGATGAGGGCATAGGGGCGTCGCCCGATCGGGGCGGGGTTGATTCCCCTTTGCCTGGAACGGGTCGTCCGTGCGGCGCGAGATGCCGCGGCGTGAAGCCCTTCGACGGCTGCGACGTTGACACGTCTTGACGGGTTCACGCGGACACGTATGCGATCGTGAGCGGTCCTTCGGGCAGGACGCAGACGGTCGGCTGTCGGCCGTCGCCCTTCGCGAGCAGTTCTTCCAGCGTGTCCTCGATGCGGCGGCAGGGGCGCAGGAGCGACTCGGTGATCTGCTTGTCGCTCAGTCCGTCGGCGTAGACGTAGACGTCGGCCTTCATCTGGCACATCGCCTGCACCTGCACCTGCCATTGGTCGGGCGAGGCGAAGCCCGGCGAGTTCACCCGGTCGAGGAGCTCCTTGGGACTCCGGGCCTCGCGGAGGAGCTTGCCGTAGTGGCCGTGGTCCGGGATGCCGTCCCAGCATTGCGAGGCGATGATGATGCTGCCGCCGGGCCGCACGACCTGCGACGCCGCCGAAACGCCCTTCATCGTTTGGTAGAGGTTCAGGTCGAGCGGGTAGCCCGAGTTGCTCGTGATCACGATGTCGAACGGCTCGCGCACGGGGACCATGGCGGCGGCCGCGACGAACTTCGTGCCGGCCTGGTGGGCCGCCTCGAGTTCGCCGGCGAACACGCCGGTGATCTGCTTGTCGCGGTTCATCGAGACGTTCAGGAGGAAGCTCGGCCGCGTCATCTTCGCCGCCTCGAGCATCTCCTCCCAGATCGGGTTGCCGTAGGTGATGCCCCAGGTGGCCTTCGGGTGGCCGATCATCTTCGCGCCGTGGTTGCTGAGCACGCTCTCGGCGCCGGCGATGGACGGCAGCACGCCCTTCGGCCCGCCGGAGAAGCCCGCGAAGAAGTGCGGCTCGATGAAGCCGGTGAGGATGCGTATGTCGGCCTCGACGAAGTGCCGATTCACGCGGACGTCGTGGCCGAAGGTCGTCCGGCCCAGGTGGACGAGGTTCGCGTCGTCGTTGCCGTCGTGCTGGAGGCAGCGGTAGTTGGCCACGACTTCTCTGCCGAGCATGGTTTCGAGCTCGGCCCGCGTCTGCGGGCGGTGCGTGCCAAGCGCGTTGAGCAGCGTGATGTCGTCGCGGCGGATGCCGGCCGCTTCGAGCTCCTCCAGCAGCGGGGGCAGAATCCGCTCGTTGGGCGTTGCGCGGGTGATGTCGGTGTGGACGATCGTCACCCGCCCGCCGGCCTTCGCGATCTCGCGGAGGGGCGGGCTGTTGATCGGCTTGCGCATCGCATCCCGCAGGGCTTCCGGTTCGGACGCGAGGCCCGGTACGTACTTCGGCTCGATGACCACGGCCGACTCGGGCACCGCGATATTGAGCCCCTCTTTGCCGTATGCGAGGCGGACGGTCCTGGTCCTGCCGATACTCATGTCTGCGACGGCTCCCTGCCGGCGGTCTTCGTACGCCCCGGCGCTCACTGCGAAGCCGGCGGCGCGGCGGCTGTGGCGGTCCCGCCCGGCTTCACGAACACGTAGTAGAGCTGGCCCGGATTGAACACGCGGCCGGCCAGCTCGCCCACCGAGCCCTTGTCGTCGTCGGTCCCCATGAAGATGTCGCAACGGCCCGCCGCGCGGATCGCCCCGCCGGTGTCCTGGTCCATCGCGAAGCCGCCGAACGGCTGGTTTGTGATCTCGTTGCCGGTCCGCGTCGGCAGTTGCGTGACGATATACGCCGGGCACGCCCGCGGGAAGATCGACTTGTCCGTCGCGATCGAGCGGTAGGGCGTCACCGGCTCGTTCAGGCTGCCCCACGGGCCGCCGCTGCGCTCCTGGAAGAACACGTATCGTTTGTTCAGCGGCAGGTAGCGGTCCATCTGCTCGGGGTGCTGGCGGAAGAAGTCGATCAGTCCGCGGAGCGACAGTTGCTCCGGCTGGATGACGCCGTCCTTGATGAGGGCCTGCCCGACGGACGTATACTCGTACCCGTTGTTGGCGGCGTAGCCGATCTCGAAGTACGACCCGTCCGCCATGCGGAGCTTGCCTGACCCCTGGACCGTGACGATGTAGGCCTCGAACCGGTCCTTGAGCCAGCAGATCTCGTGGCCCTTCATTGGCGAGTTGGGCGCCTCGATCTGGCCGCGGGTCCAGCACTTGATGACGTCGCCGCCGGCGGTCTTCATGCCCAGCACGTTTCCGTCCTTGTCCTTGACGAGACCGGGAGGCGGGCGATAGAGCGGATACTTGAACTGTGCGTCCGGCTGGCGTCGCGCGTCGAAGATGGGCCGATAGTATCCAGTGAAGTACACGGTGCCCCGATCATCGCATCCGACCGACTGATACACCTCGAACCGTTCGCGGATCAACTGGTCGAGTTGCGCGGGCGACTGGGCCTGCTCGAGGACCTCAAGCAGTGCGCGGCAGCTCGCGACGGCGCGCTCGTGCGTGATGTCCAGGTATGGGAAGTACTGTCTGCTGGAGGGCTTGCTGAGATAGCTCAGGCTGTTCCGGATCGAGTCCTCGAGGCCGGGCTTGTTGACGAAGCCCGAGCTGAAGTCCGGGTATCGCTCGGGGCCGATCTTGCGGAGGGCCATCTGGCCCGGCGGCAAGGGCCTGTTCGGGTCGATCTTGGGCTCGGGGATCGGGGAGATCGGCTCTTCCGGCTTCTTGCACGCCGGACAGAGAACCAGCCCGACAACCGCGATCAGGATGCAACCATGTGCGAGTGCCTTCACGACGGAATCCTCCATGACAAGACGGCATGACGCCTGCCCGTCCTTCCAAGGCGGCAGGGCTTGCGGGGATTATACAACACCGGAATGCGGCAACAAGCCTGCCGCACGCGTCGATTTTGGGGACGACCGTGCGGCCGTGGTACCGCGTTACCCCCGGGTTCTGCGGGCGGGGTCGTCTGGTCGGGCGATGCGTTCGCCTTCGTTTGTTGGGCATGGTCTCTGCACCAACCTTTCCACTATGGGTATCGTCGTCGGTGGTCCGCTCCACGGCTCGCGCCCCGGACGGGCGGTGAAAGCGAAATCGCGTGTTTATAAGGGGTTGCGCGCGGGGACGGCGCGTCTCTCGCGGATCGTCCGATCAGTGGCCGACGAGGGGATAGTCCCTTACACCGAAACATGCGCGCAAGGCGCGCGTTTTTGGGTTGCGGTGCCAGGCCGCTTTGGGTTTTACTATGCGGGTCGTTGTGCGAGGGAGACATGGCCGGTGAGGGCACCGGTAGCGCCGACGCCTTCGTCGGCTTCCTGGAATGCGCGGTGGATGGCAGCGTTTGGGCCGGCGGCGATATGGCCGGCGGGCGAACGGTCTGCGGATTGCGAATGAGGAACCCGGCGATGACGGATCACGTGAGCTCGGCAACGCGGCGGTCGTTTCTCAAGGCCGTCGGGACGGCGATCGGTTTTCCGTACATGCTGTCGCATCGCGTGCGGGCCGCCGGCACCGGCGCGAACGAACGCCTGACGGTGGGCCTGATCGGCGTCGGCGGGATGGGGACGGTGCATCTCAAGAACATGCTGGAGTTTCAGCGGGAGGGTCGGGTGCAGGTCGCCGCCGTCTGCGATGTGGACGAGAAACGGCTCGCGCAGGCGGTTGAGCTGGCGGGCCCCGGCGTGGATGCGTATCGGGACTACCGCCGCGTGCTGGAGCGCAAGGACATCGACGCCGTCGTCATCGCCACGCCCGACCACTGGCACGCCGTACAGACCGTCCACGCCTGCGAGTGCGGCAAGCACGTGTATGTGGAGAAGCCCGCGTCCGTGACGATCGCGGAGGGTCGGGCGATGGTCTCCGCGGCCCGGCGGTACAAGAGGGCGGTGCAGGTCGGTGCGCAGGCGCGGACCGCCCGCGGGGCGCACGCGACGTGCACGGCCATTCGCAACGGGATTGTCGGCCGGGTCACACGGGTGACCTGCTGGCATTATGAGACGCCGACGGACGAGAACCCCGTGCCCGACAGCGACCCACCGCCGGAGCTGGACTGGGATCTGTGGCTGGGCCCGCTGCGGTGGCGGCCGTACAACAGGCGGTATTGCCACGGTACGTTCCGCTGGATGATGGAGTCGGGCGGCGGGCAGATCCGCGACCGCGGGGCGCATCAGTTCAGCACGATCCTGTGGTGCATGAACGCCGACGCGCAGACGTCGTACACGGTGGAGGCGCGGGGTACGCCGCCGACGAAGGGGCTGTGGGACTGCCCCGTGACGATGGACGTCGTGTATACCTTCAAGGATCCGGACTGGCAGCTCGTCTGGGGCCAGCCGGGCGAGAAGGTCGGCCAGTCGGAGTTCGGCAACGTGTTCTGGGGCGACCGGGGGCGGCTCGTGCTGGAATGGGAGGGGGCGTACAGGCCGGCGGACCCGAAGGCGATGGAGTTTCAGGTGCCGCCGGGCGGCGTCGTCATCCCGCGGACGGCCGAGTACGACGACTTCAACATGAACCACAAGGCGGACTGGTTCAAGGCGATCCGCGAGGGCACGCGGCCGGCCGTCGACATCGAGATCGGCCACCGCGTCGCGACGTTGTGCAACCTCGGAAACCTTTCCTACCTCCTGGGCCGCCGACTCGTATGGGACGGCGAGCGCGAACGGGTGGTCGGCGACGAGCAGGCGAATCGGATGCTCAGCGTGCCGCAGCGGTATCCGTACCATCTGTGATGCCGTGGTTGTGGCGCGCGGAGGCGAAAGAGCGAGAAGGAGCCGGGCCGTGTCGGCCCGGAACGCTTTGCCGGCGTTTCAACCTCGCCGGTTTGTACAGACACGGCTGCCTCGATACGAGCCGGCTCCGCGTGCGCGGGCGGCGCGGCCGATGCGCGATGAAAGCTCGACTCGCCCGGTTGGGGGTGCCGGGGTACGATTCGTGCCGGTGCGTCGAATCTCGGTCATCCTTTCGGGAGTGCTCCCCATGGATTGCCGCCGCATGGCTGGACGGTGGGGTTCGGCCGTCCTTATTGTCGGGATGTTGACACTGTGGGCGGCCTTTGCGCCGGCGGCGCCGGGGGCGGCGGATGCGAAGCGCCCGAACATCCTTGTCATCATGTCGGATGAGCACAAGGCAAGCGTCGCCGGATGCTATGGCAACGCGATCGTCCGGACGCCGAACCTCGATCGGCTGGCCGCGCAGGGGATCACGTTCGACGCGGCCTACACGAATTCGCCGCTGTGTGTGCCGAGCCGGCTGTCGTTCACGTCGGGCAAGTACATCAGCCGCGTCGGGGCCTGGAACAACGACTGCCGGCTTCCGAGCGACGACTATCCGTCGATCGCAAGAATCATGAACGCGGCGGGCTACGAATCGTATCTGTGCGGCAAGATGCATTACGACCGATCGCACCGGTACGGCTTTGCCGAGATCGGTGCCGCCGGCACGAACCTGGGTACCATGACCGGCCGGGGAAGTCGTCGCGACGCCGACGACCTGCGGCCCCGCAAAGAGCTGTCGGATCGGTTCGCGGCGTTTCGCACCGCGGATGAGTCCTCCGTCATGCGCCACGATCGGGCGGTGACGGCCGGCACGATCGAGTTTCTTTCCAAGCGCAAGCCGGGCGACAAGCCGTTCTTCCTGCTGGCCGGTTACCTCGCACCGCACTTTCCGCTCATCGTGCCGGAAACCTACTGGGCGGCGTACCGGGGAAAGGTGCCCATGCCGGTGATCCCGCCGGGGCATCTCGACTCGCTGCCGCTGAACTACAAGCACCTGCGCGCGGGGTTTGGCGTGACGGACGTCCCGCCGGAGATGGTTCGGAAGGGCCGCGAGCTCTACTACGGCCTGACGCAGTGGGTGGACGAGGAGATCGGCAAGGTGCTCGATGCCCTCGATCGTAGCGGGCTGGCCGAAGAGACGGCGATCATCTACACCGCCGACCACGGCGAGAACATCGGTGAGCACGGTCTGTGGTGGAAGAATTGTCTGTACGACACGGCGGCCCGCGTGCCGCTGATCGTCCGCTGGCCGAAACGCTGGCCGGGCGGCCAGCGGCGTGGCGGGGCCTGCGCGCTCGTGGATGTTGTGCAGACGATCGCCGAGATGGGCGGGGCGAAGACCCCGGCCGACTGGAATGGTACGTCGCTTTGCGCGTGGATGGACGACCCGAAGGCGGAGTGGAAGGACGTGGCCGTCAGCCAGTACTACGCCCACCACATCGCCTCGGGCTATTCCATGATCCGCATGGGTGCGTGGAAGTACGTATACCACAGCCCGCCGGATGAGAAGCATCCGGCCGAACGGGAGCTGTACGACCTGAAGGCCGACCCGGGCGAGTTTCGGAACCTCGCACGGGACCCGGCCCAGAAGGAGCGGATCGACCGAATGCACGCGGCCCTGGTGAAGGAACTCGGTGAGGAGCCGGATCGGATCGAGCAGCGCTGCCGCGCCGAGACGGCCAAGGGGTATGCGACCGGCAACCTGAATGAGACGCGTAAGCCAATCAAGCGTGGCCACGGCGAGCGAGCTGTCGCGGCGGATCGGTAAGGTTCAGTCCGTGTTCTTGCCGACACCAATGCGGTTCTTCGACTGAACGAATTCATTGCAGGGTTCTGCGCCCGCGAATACTATGCACGGTATGAGCAAGCTTAACGTTAATCAGATTCGAGATCTTGCGAAGGAAATCGTGCGGGAGAGCCCGGGCGGAATTCGGTACAGCCGATTGGTGGAGCAAATCGGCTCGCGGTCCCCGGAAACGCCGCGGAACACGATTCACGGCGCCGTTTGGGACTTGGCAACGCGATTCCCCGACGTCATATCCAAGCCGAGTCGAGGCTTGTTCATGGCGGTCGCGGCTTCGTCTGCGGTGCCAAGCAATCAGTCCGGAGCATCTGCGGTTGTCGCGCGCGCGGCCGAGGAAGACTTTTATGAACCCTTCGCCAACTGGCTTCGCAGCGAACTGGATGAAGCGACCGTTGCCGTGGCGTTAGGCGGCGCGGGGCTGCGTGCGAAATGGGGAACCCCCGATGTCGTAGGGGTTTACAAGCCCCTTGCCTCGCACCGGATCAAGTTCGATGTCGAAATCATCTCCGCTGAGGTCAAGCTGGATGCCCAGCAGCCGGTGGTTGCCTTTGGTCAGGCTGCCGCGTATCGGCTCTTCTCCTCAAAGTCATACGTGGTTATGCCGGCCGCTATTTCCGAAGAGGATTATGGCCGCCTGGAGGCGCTCTGCATGCTGTTTGGCATCGGCCTGGTCCTCTACCTGACCCCGAGAAGCCGGACTTCACGATTCGTGTCCGCGCCCAGCGTTTTTCGCCGGACATGTTCTATGTCAACGAGTTCGCGGAACGTATCTACAAAATCAATCCGGCCGTCTTCAACACCTTGTTTGGGTAGGAACCGCCTGCAGGATACCGAGCGCTGGCTTTCGGGTAGACGATGGGAGTGTCCTACGGCGTGTGCCCGAGCAGGACGATTCCGGCGCGGTCGGCGGCCGCGATGACCTTCTCGCGGTCGATCATCAGCGTCTTGCCCGCCTCGACGACGAGCATCCGTGCCCCATGGGCCCGCAGATTCGCGATCGTGTCCACGCCCACCGTCGGGACATCAAATCGCATGTCCTGGTTGGGCTTAGCGACTTTCACGAGCGTCCAGCCGCCTCGGCGGCACAGCGCGCCGGCGCGGCGGATCATGTCGTCGGTGCCCTCGATCGCCTCGACGGCGATGACCTCCTGCTCCATCACGGCGACCGACTGGCCGACGTCCAGCCGGCCCATCTCCTTGGCGATGTGCCATCCGAACTCGGCGTCGCGGAGCTGGGCGGCGGACGGTTGCGCCCGCGTCATGACGCCGGCCGTGGCCATGTGGTCGGGACAGTATTCGATGCTGTTGGTCAACGTGACGCCCCTTTGCCGCATCTCATCGGCGGCGCAGCGCAGCAACGTGTCGTTTCGCTTGTCGGCGGCGACGAAGAACCAGAGTCGGATCGTCGTCCAGTCCGGCAGATACCGCAACAGCCGAAACCGGCCGTACATCTCCCGCTTTCGGACGGAGCCGGCCATGATCGCCCGCGACACGCCCTCGCGGCGAAATACCCGGATCCACCGGCCCAGCCGCACGACGCCGGACCAGTAGAAGCGGTCGGCCAGCTCCCGCAACCCGGGATCGGCCAGCCCGCGAAGCGCGACGATGACGACGCGGCAGCCCGCGGCCCGGGCTCCCTCGGCTACCAGAAAGGGAAATCGCCCGGCCCCCGCGATGAGGCCGATCCGTTCCGCGTGATCCGTCTTTGACAAGTCGTCCATTCGATGCGCCCGCAAGGTTGCGGCGGTGTCCCGTGATGCGGTCGTCGCCGTCGCCGAGCTTCCCGTCGCCCGTGCAGGGGCGGAAGTGGCGGGTGGGCGAACCTGCGGCTGCGCCGCAGAACCGCCGCCCCTTCGCCTGTGCGCCACCCCAAAACCCCAAACCCCGGACCCTACACCCTCGACTCCCCCTGCCCCGACGCCTCCATCGCCTGTCGCAGGATCCGAATCTCCTCCTCCAGTCGCTGCACGCGGCGCTTCAGTTCGGGCAGGTGCTGCACGAGGGCCAACTGGCGCCGGCAGTCCTGGATCGGCACCGCCGGCTGCCCGAGCACCGTGATCCCCGGCTTCACGTCGTTGGTCACGCCGGCCTTGGCGCCGACGGTGACGTTGTCGCCGATTGTTACGTGGCCGACGACGCCGGCCTGCCCCGCGATGGTGACGTGCCGACCGACCGTCACGGAGCCGGCCAGGCCGACCTGGGCGACGAACATGCAGTCCTCGCCGATCTTGGTGCCGTGCCCGATCGCAATCAGGTTGCTGAACTTCGTGCCGGCGCCGATGACCGTCTGGCCGAGCGTGGCCCGGTCGATCGTGCAGTTGGCGCCGATCTCGACGTCGTCGGCCACGATGACGCGGCCCACCTGCGGGATCTTGAACCACTTGCCGTTCAGCGGGGCGTAGCCGAGGCCGTCCTCGCCGATGATCGAGCCCGCGTGGATCACGACGCGGTGCCCCAGGATCGAGTCGTCGTAGATCACGACGTTCGGATAGAGCACCACATCGTCGCCGAGGCGGCTGCCGCGGGCGACGTAGCAGCCGGGATAGATCGTCACGCGGCGTCCGATCTCGACGTCGTCGTCAATGCAGGCCCCGGGGCCGATGTTCGCGTCCTCGCCGATCCGCGCCTTGTCCGACACGTTCGCGCGCGGATGCACGCCCCACCGCGGGTGTTTGCGATACCCGTGGATCTCCACGATGAGCATCGTGATGGCGGCGTAGGGGTCCCGGGTGCGGAGGAGGTTCATCGGCCGCGGCGCGCAGAAGTCCTCCTTGACGACGACCGCCGAGGCCTTCGTCTCGCCGACCGCCCGCTCGTACTTCGGGTTCGCGAGAAAGCTGATCTCGCCCGGAACGGCATCATCGAGCGTGTTGACGGATTCGATGGTGACGGCGCCGTCGCCGTCCACGCGGGTTGCCACGCCGCGGGCGGTCAACCAGGACGCCAGCTCGGCCAGTGTCTTGCCCATCGAGTCTCCCGGTCAACGCCATCGTCCTTCGGCCGCCGGAGGGGAACCGCCACGGCGTTCCCGGCCGCGATCAATCGCGCTGCGGCGGATCGAGTCGCCGCGTTCGCGTCGTTCGGCATGGCAGGGAAGCTGCGTCGCGAGGTTCCACGTGTCGCGGCCGCCGTTTCCCGCTCCCGGCGGCGGGACGGTATCATAGGGCCGGCCCGGCCGAGGTGTCAATCGAAATGCGGGCAGGCGGGCGTGCAATGGCCAACCGGGAACTGGTGAACATCTTCACGGAGATCGCGGACCTGCTCGAGATCAAGGGCGAGGACGCCTTCCGCGTGAACGCCTATCGCAAGGCGGCCCGGGCGCTCGACGGGCTCACGGAGGACGTCGCGGATCTGCTCGCCGGCGGCCGGCTGAAGGACGTGCCCGGCATCGGCAAGGGCACGCTTGAGAAGATCACGCAGTTTCTGACCGCCGGTCGCATCGATCTTCACGAGGAGCTCCTGGCGTCGATCCCCGAGGGGCTGCCGGCCCTGTTGCAGATCCCGGGCCTGGGCCCCAAGAAGGTGCAGGCCGCCTGGCGGAAGCTCGGGGTCGAGGGCATCGAGGATCTGAAGCGGGTCATTGCATCGGGCGAGCTGGCGGCCCTGTCGGGGTTCGGGGCCAAGAGCGTGGAGAACATCCGCGCGGGGATCGAGTTTCTCGAGCGAAGCGCCGGCCGCACGCCGTTGGGAGTCGCCTGGCCGATGGCGACGGAGCTGGTCGAGGCGCTTAAGGCGGCGGCGAAGGTCCGAACCGTCGAGATCGCCGGGTCGCTCCGCCGCGGGCGGGAGACGATCGGCGATGTCGATCTGCTCTGCTCCGGAGACGACGGGGCGCGGATCATCGCGGCGTTCACCTCGCTGGAGGCCGTGGCGGAGGTGCGGGCGGCCGGCGAGACGAAGGCCACCGTCCTCGTGGACACGCCCGAGGGCGACGCGCTTCAGGTGGACCTCCGCGTCGTGCCGGCGGAGTCGTTCGGCGCGGCCCTTCAGTACTTCACGGGGAGCAAGGAGCACAACGTCCGGCTGCGCGAACTGGCCGCCCGAAAGGGGTGGAAGCTCAACGAGTACGGGCTGTTCGACGGCGAGAAGGCGATCGCCGGCCGGGACGAGGCGGGCATCTACGCCAGGCTGGGCCTGCCGCTGATCCCGCCGGAGCTTCGGGAGGACCGCGGCGAGATCGAGAACGCCGCCGCCCTGCCCGTGCTGATCGAGACGGGCGACATCCGCGGCGACCTGCACATGCACTCGACGCACAGCGACGGCCGGAACACCATCGAGGAAATGGTCGCTGCGGCTCGGCAGCGCGGATACGAGTATATCGCGATCTGCGACCACTCGAAGACCGAGGTCATCGCCAATGGGATGTCGGCGGACCGGCTGCTCAGGCAGATCGAGGAGATTCGCACCCTCAACAAGCGGCTCAAGGGCATCACGGTCCTGGCGGGTTGCGAGTGCGACATCCTCGGCGACGGATCGCTCGATTTTCCCGACGAGGTCCTGGCCGAGTGCGATCTCGTCGTGGCGAGCATCCACATGGGTATGGGACAGGACCGGGCCCGGGTGACGGGCCGGACGATCCGGGCCATGGAAAACCCGTACGTGACGATCATCGGCCACCCGACCGGCCGTCTGCTGGGCGAACGCGAGGCGATGGACCTCGACATGGACGCCGTCTTTCGGGCGGCCGCGGACACGCACACGGCCCTGGAGCTGAGCGCTTCATGGCACCGCCTGGACCTGAAGGACACGCACGCGCGCCAGGCCGCCGCCGCCGGCGTGATGATGGCCATCAACACGGATGCCCACCGCATCGAGCAGTTGGACTACATGCCATACGGCGTCCGGACCGCACGGCGGGGTTGGGTGACAAAGGAGTCCGTGCTCAACACGCGGACGCTGGCGGGGCTCAGGAAGTGGATTGCGCGAAAGCGCAGGGGGACGGGATAGGGTCTGGGGTTTAGGGTTTTGGGGCGGGATTCGTTGCGATGCTTCGTTCCAAAAACCCCAAACCCTAAACCCCAAACCCTAGACCCTTTCCCCCCGAGTACGCATTCTGTATCAACGAACTGCCCATGAACGTACATCCGATTCTCTTTGAACCGATCTACAAGCCGAAGATCTGGGGCGGGCGGCGCATCGCCGACATCCTCGGCAAGCCGCTGCCGGACGGCCAGCACATCGGCGAGTCGTGGGAACTATCGGACCTGCCGGGCAACGAGTCCGTGGTGCGCGAGGGGCCCTGCCGTGGGCACACGCTGCACCGCGTCATGGAAACGTGGGGGGACAGCCTGCTGGGGGGCGTGCGGCCGGTGCAGGGCCGCTTCCCGTTGCTGGTGAAGTTCCTGGACGCGGACCAGGACCTCAGCGTGCAGGTGCACCCTCCGCCGCACGTGGCGGCGGTGGAGCCCAACGCCCACCTGAAGAACGAGGCGTGGTACGTGATCGCCGCCGAGCCCGGCGCGGCGATCTACCGCGGGTTCGTTCCCGGGGTGACGCGCGATCAGTTCATCGAAGCGCTCAACGACGGCGACGTGGCCCGGCTGATGCGGCGGATTCCCGTGCGGCCGGGCGACAGCTACTATCTTCCGAGCGGCACGATCCACGCCCTCGGGGCGGGCGTGCTCGTGGCGGAGGTCCAGACGCCGTCGGATACCACCTACCGCCTCTTCGACTGGAACCGCGTGGACGAGGCGACCGGCCGCCCGCGCGAACTCCACGTCGAGCAGGCCCTGAAGTGCATCGACTTTGATGCGTCTGCGGAGCCGGATCCGCCTCGCGTGCATTCGGCCGACGTGTGGAAGACGGTCACGCGACTGGTCGCGTGCGAGCAGTTTGTCATTGAAAAGGTGCGCATGATCGACGGGGCCGACCACCCGCTGCCGTACGGCGGACCGGCCGTCTGGATCATGCTGGACGGCCGGGCGGAGATCACCCACGGCGACGGCGGCGTGACCGTGCAACGCGGCGATGTCGTGCTGCTGCCGGCGGCGATGCGCGACGCCCGCGTCCGTGCGATCGGGCCGACCATCTGGCTCGATGTGTCGATCCCCGTGCGGGGTTCGGCCCGGACATGACGGCCCGGCGGGGTACAGGAGCGAAACGATGAGCGATGCCACGATCACCGGCGGACTGACCCCCGGCCGGAAGGTGCGGGTCGTGCAGCGGATTGTCGGCCGCGCGGGCGTATGGGAGACGACGGTGGAGGGCGAGATTCTCGGTCGGACCGATGAGCCCACGGGCAGTTGGTTTGCCCACGGACGCGACGGGCGACTGTGGCTGCCGCGCCTCCGGCTGAAGAAGGCGGACGGCGAGATCACGAGCATCGTCCTGGACGGCAACAGCGTCGTCGAGGTCCTCGCATAACGTCGCCGGACTGCTCTATGGCATGGCGGTCGGCGGAGGCGCTTCGTGCGGGCGCCGGGCCGGCTGTGGCGGCCGCGCGATCAGGTAGCACAGCGGCAGGGTGAGCGCCGCCTGCACCGCCAGGCCGGGGATCAGCGATACCCCCGGCACGCGCCACAGCAGGACCAGTGCCCCGATCGGCGAACAGCCCGTCAACCACGTGACGCGCATATCCGGCTCCTGCACGAACTGCGTGTTGATGACGAGATCGGCCAGCGGCGGCACGACCCAGACCAGGACCAGCCAGGCCGCCACGATCACCGCCCCGGAGGCCTTTCGCCGATAGGGCGGCCAGAGCACGAGGGCCGGGCCGATCAGGCCGACGGCGAGTATCGCGAAGGAGATCCACCACGCGTGCCGCGGTGTCGGGGCGAAGGTCATCCAGCTTCGCGGGATTCGCCGGCCCCGGCCGTACGCCGACAAGGTGCTTACGTCAATGTTCGCGAGCATCTCCGTGAAGGCCGCCACGATGATGACGATTACGCCTGCGCATGCGATGGCCCAGAGAATCGGCGAGACCGGGCGGCGGCCGGCGCGTTGCGGTTCCAGGCGGCGCCGGCGTTCCCACGTCGTACGCGCGTGCACGGCCGCCGACACGGGCAGCAGGGCCAGGAGGGCCAGGGCCGTCAGTGTTGCGATCACCTGCGTGCAGACCTCGGTGCGGGGAAGCTCGCGGACCAGGGTGTAGTAGAGTCGCCAGAGCACGATCCCCGCGCCGCCGAGGACCGCACACTCCAGCAGCAGGGCCATGGCCGCCGGGATCGAGAACGCCCGGCGCTCCGGCCGATGGTACTTCCGGGCGCCGGCCCAGAAGAACGTCGCTGCGAGGATCATCTGCCCGGCCATGATCGCCGCCACCTCGGCCAGGTCGAGGCTCACGAGGCGCCCGCCGCCCGGCAGGAAGCTGAGAAACACCGCGGTGACGCCCAGGCCCAGCACGCCGAGCCCCGGCACGATCGTCACGACGAGCCACCCGCCGATGAAGGCCCCGATGCCCAGGTAGGCCACGACGTTGGCGGTGCCGCGCGTCGCCATCGCGGCCACGGCGGCCAGCGACCAGAGCGTCCACGCAAAGGCGAGCTCGATCACGATGCCCACGAGCCAGTCCTGCGGCGAATACCCGCCGACCGCACAAAGGGGCAGGCCGATGATCGCGTTCAGTCCGATGATCACGAGCAGGCCGAGGTTCGGCCCGATCAGGTAGCCGAACATCGCCGACGGGCCGGAGATCGGGGTGAGCCGGTGCGAGTCCATCATGCCGCTGGTGAAGTCGTTCAGAATGGCGCGGCGGACGGCGGCGGTGCCGATGAGCACCAGCAGGCCCGTCTGCAGCATGGTGAGGACGACCAGCCACCCGTACGCGACGCTCATCGCGTTCATGCCCAGATCGCCCAGGAACGTGACCAGGGCGATCGCGCCGGCAAGCGCGCCGTAGCCGATCGCGAACGTCAAGGCGGTCCTCCACCCTCCGGCGAGCCGGAACTGAACCCACAGCAACGGATTGATCGAGAAGGCGCCCGCGATCATTCGCTCGCTCCTGCCGCGTGCCTCAGTCCACCTGCCGGACCCCGCTGCGAAGGTACGCCTCCTCCAGCCCCGGCGGGATCGGGGCAAACGACGCGACCGGGAGGCCCGCGGCGATCATCCTCCGCAGGAGGGCCGCCGCCTGTTCGCGGTCGTCGGCGTATTCGAACACGGCGTCGTCGTGGCCGATCTGCACACCGCCGAGATCACCCAGCGCCGCGAGCCGGGCCGCCGCGTCCGACACGGTGCCGGCCAGCGTCAGGCGGTAGCGGCACCGCTGCCCGGGCGCGCCGTTCACGACCTCCTGTACGGTCCCCAACCGGATCACCTCGCCGTGCGACATGATCCCGATGTGCGTGCAGTATTCGTGCAGGTCCGAAAGGATGTGCGAGCTGACGATGATCGCCTTGCCCTGATTTCGCAGGCTGCCCAGCAGGCGACGAAAGGCCGCCCGGCCGGCCGGGTCGAGGCCCGCGGCCGGCTCATCGAGCAGGATGACCGGCGGGTTCGGCAGCAGCGTACGCGCGACGGCGAGCCGCTGGCGCATCCCGCGCGACAGGCCCTTGATGCGATCCTTTCGCCGCTCGCTCAGCCAGAGCTGGTCGAGCCAGAAGCCGATGCGTTCGTCGATCTCGCTCGCCCCGAGTCCGTAGGCGATGCCGATGAACGAGAGGAAATCCTGCACGGTCAGCTTGTCGTAGAGAGGCGGGGTGTCCGAGGCGAAGCCCACGTTCGGCCGGGCGAGTTCGCCGCGCTCGGTCAGATCGTGGCCGAGCACGCCTACGCTCCCGGCCGTCAGCGGCTGGAGCCCCGCCATCGCGCGCAGGGCGGTGGTCTTGCCCGCGCCGTTGGGGCCGACGAGCCCGAGCAGGTCGCCGCCGTGCAGCTCCAGGCAGAGATCGCGCACGGCAACAACATCGCCGAACTCCACACGCACATGCTCCGCCTTCAGCAGCCGCTCGGCCATGCCGGTAGTGTGGCTCTGCTTGGCGTCGTTGTCCATCCCGGTATAATGACCGAAGTCGCGCCTCCCCGCCGGTTCGAGGCATCGTCGGGCGGGCGGGGCGCGATGCGTATCGCCCGCAAAGGAGACCTGTCATGCCCACGACGTGGAAGGCCGGTGTGATCGGCTGCGGATCGATTGCCCAGCACATGCATCTGCCCGGCTATGCAAAATGCGAGGGGGTCCGGCTGGTGGCGGCGTGCGATCCCGTGGCGGAACGCCGCAAGGAGGCCGAAAAGCTGTGCGAGGGCCTGCGCACATACAAGGACTACGAGAAGATGCTCAAGGCCGAGCAGTTCGACGTCATCTCGGTCGCGAGCCCGAATCGCTTTCACGCCGAGCAGGCATGCGCCGCGCTGCGATCCGGCGCGCATGTCCTGCTTGAAAAGCCGCCGGCCCTGACCATGCAGGAGATCGAAGACATCCGCAAGGCGATCAAGGAGAGCGGACGGCGGCTCATCGTCGGATTCTCGCATCGGTTCAAGCACGGCAACCGTGTGATTCAACGGCTGCTCAAGGACGGTGTGATCGGCGAGCCGTACATGATTCGCGTGCGCTTGGCGCACGCCGGTCCGCTGCCCGGCTGGGCGAAGGACGACTGGTTCTACAAGCCCCGGCTCGCCGGCGGCGGAGCGATGTTCGACATGGCCATCCACGCCATCGACCAGGCGCTCTGGCACCTCGGGCCGGTTCGCAGCGTCCAGGCGCTGACCCGCACGCTTCGCAAGGACGTCCAGGTGGACGACAACGCCGTCCTCCTGCTGGAGTTCGCCAAGACGCGGGCGCTGGGCTACATCGAGGCCGGATGGACCAGCCCCGCCGGCTTCCAGGGCATCGAGATCATGGGCGACAACGGCTACATTGTCGAGGACTACGCCGATGCCGGCACGGTGACGCTGACGACCGGCAAGATCACACCCGATCTCAAGGCCAAGACGAAGATGGTCAAAAAGATCGTGGACAAGAAGGCCAACGACGGCGCTTGGAGCATCGAGGTGCAGGAGGTCGTGCAGGCGTTTCGCACGGGCGTGGACATCGGGTGTGGCATCGACGCCGGCGCGGCGGCGCTGGCGGTGGCGATCGCCGGGTACGAGTCGTCGAGAACGGGCCGGCGGGTCGATATTGCCGACGTGCGGTAGCCGTCGGCCGAGGCCGGCTGCGCAAGGATCGGGCAATGAAGCGATACGGGCTGATTTCGGCCGCCGTCGTCGCGCTGGCCGGGCCGGTTCTTGCTGATAGCACCATCGATCCGGCGAACAGGTTCGCCTGGGCCGAGAATGTCGGCTGGCTCAACTGGCGCGATGCGGCCGACGCGCAGGAGGGCGTCCGCCTGCATTCGACGTATCTCTCCGGTTGGATCTGGTCGGAGAACATTGGCTGGATCCATGTCGGCGACGGCAGCCCCGGCGGCGGGGCCGCCTACGGCAACGTCGACGGATCGGACTACGGCGTCAACGTGGCCGCCAACGGCGATCTCTCCGGCTACGCCTGGGCGGAAAACGCCGGCTGGCTGAACTTCGACACGGCCGAAAAGGGCGACCAGCGGGCGCGGCTCGATCGCGCGGCCGGCCGCTTCCGCGGCTATGCGTGGGGGGAGAAGTTCGGGTGGGTCAACCTGGACGATGCGGCGGCGTATGTGGCGGTCCGCGTCGCA
>CAZTVU010000017.1:0-11458 GCA_964617025.1 uncultured Planctomycetales bacterium
GTCCCGAAAGCCAGAAGTACACGCGGTCGAAGCCGTCGCGGGCGAAGCTGTTGAAGACGCTCTCCCAGTCCGCGGCCGTGTACCGCGCCTCGTGGCCCCAGATGGTCAGGGTGTAGGCCGCGCGGCCGCCCAGGCGGGGCGACCTCACCACCGTCGCGGGGTCGATCCGCAGGTTCTCGCGAGTGCCGTCGATGAGGAAGTCCCGCAGGTAGACCGCGCCCTGGAAGACGCCCGCGGCTGTCCGCCCGACGACGAACACGCGCGGCACGCCCCGCCGCTCCAGGGTGGTGCAGGCGAACCCCTGATCGTCGAGGAACGCGACCCGTCGAAGCGGACCGCCCGCCATCTCTTCCGCCGAGAGGAAGCCGCCGAGCCGATCCGGCGTGGCCAGCACGACGAGCGGGCCGCCCGGTATGTCTGGCGCCGTCGCCCCGCCCGGCTTGCGAATCGGAAGGTCCGCGCCGGCCCAGCGGCGAACCGTATCGACCAGGACGCCGGCGGCCCGCATCACGAGCAGATCGGACTCCCGCGGCGAGAGAAGCACCACGGTGCAGGCGGGCTTGCCGTCGGCGACCAGCGGGCACGCTTGCGGTTCCGCACCGACGGCCGTCTGCGGCCGCACCGGACCGCCCACAGGGACGATCAGGAGGATGCTGAAAAACGCTCTCCGATCGGCGGCGATGGATCGCATCCGCGCAGTTCACCACACCGGCCGGTGCGGGTCAACAGGCGGCCGACGGTTCGCGCGCGGCCGGGGTCAATAGTCGACGAGGCCGGCGAGGGCGAAGAGTTCGTGAAGCCACGACCGCGACCACGGCATTCGCGAGGCATACGCCGTCGAGAACATCGAGACGGCCAGGACCAGCACCGCGACGACCCGCCCGCCGGCCGACCGCGCGAGCCGCTCGGCCCCGCTCGGAAGCATGAGCAGCCACATCGGGATCAGCCAGAACAGCCAGCGGGGCCCCTCGCAGGTGCCGCCGTAGTTGTGCGTCATGATCGTCTCGAACGCGATGACGGCGAGGCTGCCGACGAGGATGACCGCGGCGATCGGCCGCAGGGCGTCGCTTCGGTCGCCGAGGTGGCGGGCGATGCCGACGAGGCCGACCAGAAAGACCGGCGTCAGCGAGATGAAGCCGTGATGCCCCAGCGTCAGGTGAAAGAGGTACAGCGGCTTCGGCTCGCGGAGGGCGTCAAGCCCGGTCGGACGGAGCCAGTACGGATCATAGAAACGCGGGAACGTCCACTGAAACGGCAGCCACAGACCCGTGCAGAGGTGGTTGGTCACGAAGAAGGCGAGGATCGGCAGGGCGGCGGCCGACACATACGCGAGGATCGCGCGGTCCCGTTCGTGCCACCAGCGGTGCGCGAGGAAGAGGCCGCAAAGCCCCAGGACCGCCGCCGCCTGCACCTCGAAGGCAAAGGCCAGGCCGCCGAACAGCCCGATCGCCGCGTACCACGCCCAGCCCGCGCGGGGGCGCGTCGCCGCGACCCACAGGGCATACATCATGAAGAACACGCAGTAGGCCGCGGGAAGGTGGTTGTTCAGTGTGACGCACCAGGCGGTCAGGTACGTCCCGCCCGCCGCCGCCAGCAGCGAGAAGACGAACGCGAAGCCGCGCACCCCCTGCCGCAGCATGAAGCGCCCGAAGAGGACGATCAGCAGCGAAAGCGGGACGGCGTTGACCAGGATGAGGATGATTCGCCCGACAACGCCGATGTGCTCCTGGAAGTCAAGACCGCCCCACCGGCAGAACGGCCACGCAATGCCGGCCAGCACCACCTGCAGGAAATAGGGCTTGCTGGAGTACCAGCGGGCCTTCTTGCCGTCGGCCGGCGTGTCGATCGGGTCGAACGTGCAGCGGTCGATCGTCCACCAGGGCTTGTCGCCCACCCAGGAGCAGCGGCCGGTCTCGACCATTGCCCAGACGGCGTTCCACCGCGAGGTGTCGTTCGGGCTGAGCGTCGGCGACGTCTGGAGAATCAGGGCCGAGACGATCGCGCCCGTGAGGATCGCCGTCAGCGCAATTGTCATGGTCGCGCTGATCGGCTCCGAACCCGCCCCGGCCGCCGGCGAACGCGCGGCGCCGCCGCCGGTAACCGTGGCGCCCGGTTCATCCGTCATGACCTCTTCTCCCGGACTTCGTCGAAGCCGACCCGCTCGGCGACGTGATACCCCGGCCCGCGCGGGGCCGTCCGCGTGAGCTGCGACTCCGCGACCAGCCCCACCCCCAGCCATTGCAAACCAAGCAGCTTGATGATCACCCCGATCCAGAACGCCCGGCCGAGGACCGCGGGGCCCATCACGGCCTCCACGAGCGAGACGCCGCAGACCAGCCCGCCGGCCAGCAGATGCAGGATGCCGATCGCGCCGAAGAAGTGCATCGGACGGCGGTCGAACCGCATCGTGAACCAGACGGTCAGCAGGTCGAGCAGGCCCTTGATGAAGCGCTCGATGCCGTACTTGGACCGGCCGTGCTCCCGCGGGCGGTGGTTTACATCGATCTCGGTGACCCTATATCCCAGGGCGAACGCGCGAACGGCGAAGAAGCGGTGCATCTCGCCGTACAGGTCGACCTGCCGCACGATCTCCGCCCGGCAACACTTGAAGCCGCAGACGTGGTCGTGCAGGCGCAGGCCGGTGAGCGCGCCGATCATCCGGTTGAAGACGCGGCTGGGCCAGACCTTGTGCCAGGGATCGTGGCGATTGCGCTTCCAGCCGCTGACCATGTCCCAGCCCTCGTCGAGCCGCCGGAGGAATCGCGGGATCTCGTGCGGGTCGTCCTGGAGGTCGGCGTCGAGCGTGAAGACGATATCGCCGCGGACCTCGGCGAACCCCGCGGAGAGGGCGGCCGCCTTGCCGACGTTCCGACGGAGGCGCAGGCCGCGGACGCGCCGATCCCGTCCCGCCAGCGCGACGATCCGCTGCCACGAGCCGTCCGTGCTGCCGTCGTCCACGAGAATCACCTCGGCCTCGCGGCCGTCGCGGTCGACGACCTCGAAGATCTCGGCGCAGAGCGTATCGAGCGTCTGCTCCTCGTCCTTGAGCGGAATGACGAAGCTGATCGTGCTCACGCGTAGCGCATCCTCAGGAGGTCGCGGCCTTAGAATCGCAGGCGTCCGGTGCGGCGTCAAGCGCGCGGCGACGAACGGCGATTCGCGGCGCTGCCGGCCCGCAAAAGCCGCCCGCCGCGCGGTGGGATTCCAGCCGCGCCGGAGGCCGTTCTCGCTTTTCCGCTTTCTCGCTTTTTCGTTCTCGTGCTTTTCCGTCGTTGCCATGTGCACCGACGGCGTTTAGTATCCCGCGTGCCGCACGGCGGGTGCGCCGAAATCGAGACCCCGATAGCGAGGATCGGATCGATGACCCAAGCGAATGCCGTCCCTTCCGAGCCGAAGAAACGCTGGTACCAGGGCCTGTCGGGCTACCAGTGGTGGGTCCTCTGCGTGGGGTCCCTGGCGTGGCTCATGGACACGATGTCGCAACGGATCTTCGTGCTGGCCCGTGCGCCCGCGCTCTCCGATGTGACGCGATTGCCGCAGGTCCACGAGGACGTCAGCCGGTACGGCGGCTACGCGACCGCCGCGATGATGGTCGGCTGGGCCGTCGGCGGCTTCTACTTCGGTATCGTCGGCGACAAGTGGGGCCGCGCCAAGACGCTGTCGGCGTCCGTCCTTGTGTATTCCATCTTCACGGGGCTGTCGGGCCTCGCCACGTCGTGGTGGGACTTCTGCATCTGGCGGTTCCTGATGGGCTGCGGGATCGGCGGCGCGTTCGCGACGGCGGCCACGCTCATCGCCGAGACCATGCCGCCGCACGCACGTGCGTTCGCTCTCGGCATGTTCCAGGCCCTTTCGGCCCTCGGCAACGTCGCCGCCTCGGCCTGCGCCCGGTACGTCATCAAGCCGGACGTCCGGGTCCTGGAAGGGACGCTCGGCGAGGCGGGCATCGCCGGCTGGCGAATGCTGTTCTTCGTCGGCGTGCTTCCGGCCATCCTCGTCGTGTTCATCATGAAGACGATTCGCGAACCGGCGTCGTGGCTGGAGGCCCGGAGGATCGCCGCCGCCGACAAGCTCCAGAAGCAGATGGGCGACATCCGGGGAATGTTCACGCACCCGACATGGCGCCGGCACACGCTGGTCGGCGTCGCCCTGGCGGTCGCCGGCGTCGTCGGCCTGTGGGGCGTCGGCTTCTGGTCGCCGGAGCTGATCAACCACGCCCTCACCCCCGACGATCTTCGCGGACAGGAGCTGCCCGCGGAGCTTCGCCGGCAGATCGGCGACGTGAAGGCCCTCGGCACGCTGCTTCAGGATGTGGGCGCGTTCTTCGGCATGTTCGCGTTCACGATCATCGCCACTCGATTCGGGCGCCGCATCAGCTTCGGACTTTCGTTCCTGACGGCTTTCTTCGTGGTCTCGGCTGTTTTCCTGACGCTGCGGACGGAGATGCACGCCTACATCATGCTGCCGCTGGTGGGGTTCGTGACCTTGAGCGTCTTCGGGGGATACTCGATCTACTTCCCGGAGATCTACCCGACGCGACTTCGCTCGACCGGCACGGCGTTCTGCTACAACGTCGCCCGCATCCTGACGGCCGTAATCATCCTGCTCGCCGCCCCGCTGCAGAATGCGCTCAAGGCGGCGGGGATCGGCGAGGTCTTCCGCTGGGGTGCGGTGATCCTGTGCGGCTTCTACTTCCTGGGCATCCTCGCATTGATCTGGGCCCCGGAGACCAAGGACAAGCCGCTGCCGGAGGAATGACGTCGAAATGCGGAACGAGGAATGCGGAATGATGAACGGATCGGGTCAACGATGTACAATGCGAGAGTGAGCGATCAGCCGGCGCGGCGGTCCGTTCACGGGAGTGTTTCGATGCTGACGTTTCGGGCCCATTCGGACGGCACGGCGATCGTGCCTGATGAGCCCGTCGAGATACCGGGTGGAAAGGTTCTGCGCGTCACGGTGGAGGAGGTTTCGGAGTCGGAGCCCGCCCACTCAAGCCGCGAAGCCCTGCTTCAGATCGCGCGGGCGGCCGAACAGGTTCCCGTTCAACTCCCCGTTGACCTCGCGGGGCAGCTCGACCACTACCTCTACGGGGCCTCGAAACGATGACGCGCCGATTCGTCGCCTCCTTCTATTACGTCGCCCTGCTGAACCCACGGGATCGCGATCATGAACGCGTGATGCGGTATCATGCGGCACTGACCGGAGAATGAGCAACCGACGCCCGGCCGGGCTGGGCGTTGTCGAACGATACTCCCGTTCGGGATAGTGATCGCACCGTCCCGATGGCTCGAACAAACCACACGATGCAGAACACACCCGCGCTGCCGCCGCCTCGCTGGTACCAGGGGGTCACCGCCTACCAGTGGTGGGTCTATGCCGTCGGGGCGATGGCGTGGCTGTTCGACTGCATGGACACCCGGCTCTTCACGATGGTCCGCTCGCCCGCCCTCGCGCAGCTCCTGAATCGGCCGGAGAACGACCCGGTCGTCGTGAACTACGGCATGTACGCGACGGCGGCGACGATGGTCGGCTGGGCCGTGGGGGGCCTGTTCTTCGGCGTCGTCGGCGACCGGTGGGGCCGCGTGAAGACCCTGTCGGCGTCGATCCTCGTCTACTCGCTGTTCACCGGCCTGTGCGGCCTGGCCACCGGCGGGCTCGACTTCTGCCTCTATCGCTTCCTGATGGGCGGCGGGATCGGCGGGGCGTTCGCGGCCGCCGCCACGCTGATCGCCGAAACCATGCCGGAGCATTCGCGCTCGACGGCCCTCGGGCTGTTCTCGGCCCTGTCGGTGCTCGGGAACATGATCGGTCTGGCGGTCGGGTCGGAGATCCTCAGGCCCACGCAATTGTATCTCGCCGGCACGCTGGGGCCTGAGGGCGTGCAGGGCTGGCGCCTGGCGTTCTTCGTCGGCGCGATGCCGGCGATGCTCGTGGTGCTCGTCCTCCGCACGCTGCGCGAGTCGGAGCGCTGGCAGCAGGCCCGTCGGACCGCCGGCGAAAACCTCGAACGCCAGCTCGGCGACCTGCGCGGGATGCTCGGGCATCCCCGCTGGCGCACGAACACGCTGGTGGCGGTGTGCATGGCCACGGCGGGCATCGTGGGTGTGTGGGGCGTCGGGTTCTGGACGCCCGAACTGATCAAGGCTGCGCTGACGCCGCCCACCTACGACAGCCTCCCGGCCGCGGCGAAGGAGGCCCTGGACGGCTACATCACGTCGGTGAAGTTCCGGGGCAGCCTCTTGCAGGACATCGGCGGCTTCCTCGGCATCCTCAGCTTCGCGCCGATCGCGAACCGCATCGGCCGGCGCAGAACCTTTGCGGGGGCGTTCCTGATCTCGTTCGGGATGATCGCCTGGGTTTTCCTCGCCGTCGATT
The DNA here is from genome assembly GCA_964617025.1 of uncultured Planctomycetales bacterium. Classification (GTDB taxonomy): domain Bacteria; phylum Planctomycetota; class Phycisphaerae; order UBA1845; family PWPN01; genus CAZMVY01. The sequence continues at coordinate 6,379 of CAZTVU010000017.1, forward strand.
CGGCCGAGCGGGCCTACCTGCTGCTGCCGATCATGGGCTTTTTCAACCTGAGCATCATGGGCGGATTCGTGGTCTACTTCCCCGAGATCTTCCCGACCCGCTTCCGGTCCACGGGCACGGCGTTCGGCTACAACGTCGCGCGGCTCTCGGCGGCGGCCGTCACGCTCCTGAGCAACCAGATCCGGTCGCTGCTGGCGGCCCTGGAGTTCGAGCATCCGTTCCGCGTCGGGGCCGTGGTGGTCAGCGCGATCTACATTCTCGGCCTCGCCGCCCTTCTTTGGGCGCCGGAGACGAAGGGCCGGCCGCTGCCAGAAGACGATTGACCCGGACCACGTCCGAGCCGGCGGCGGATTCACCGCCCCGGCGGGGTGCCGGTGCCGGACGGCGGCGTCCAGCGGTTGAGTCGTCGGTCGAACGGCATGGGCCGGATGGTGTAGCCGATGGCGGAGGCGAGGGCGGGCCGGCGCCGCGCGGAGGCCAGGTCGGTCAGCACGCTGAGGAGCTGCGGGGTGCGGCTGCGGCGGCGGTTCTGCCAGAAGGCCAGAAAGGCGTCGCGGCGTTCCAGGATGTTCAGCCAGACGAAGATCGCCTGCTGCTCGTTGTCGATCTGGAGCAGATGCGGGTTGTCGAGGGCGGCGGCGGCGGCCTCCTGGAGCTGCCGCTCGATGAACTCGGCGCGGTAGGGCTCCGACCGCAGGGCCGGCCCGCCGATCGCCGCACGGGAGAGCGCGAAGATCACCCGGGCGTCGTTGTCGCTGGTCACAAGCAGCCGCTCTTCGATCGCGCGCAGGGTCGTCGGCTTGCCGTCCAGCAGAAAGGTGAGGCCCGTCTCCGGCGGCGGCATCGAGAGGTCGTACAGGCTGGCGCGGGACGGATCGGCGATCACCGCATAGAGCATCAGGGCGTTGAAGGCGTTGATGTCGTACGCCATCCGGTGGTAGCGGGTCGGGAACTGATCGGCGGCGGTCGCGGGTCCCATGGCGCTGATCAGCGCACAGTAGCGGTCGAGCGCATCGCGATTGCGGGCGAGGCCGTCGTAGTCCACGAGACCGTTTCGGGCGTAGCCGCGCAGGACGGCCGCCCAGTCCTTGTCGTCGAACGTCGTGGGCAACGGTCGGGGAACAAGCCGGGCGTCGGGCGGCAGCGAGACCTGAACGCAGCCGGTCGAGGCAACGCCGATGACCAGCGCCGCCGCGGCGCGGGCCGCCGGGACGATGAGTCGAACGTATATCTCCGCCGCGAGACGATGTTGGAATCGCCGGCCGCGCATAGTCGCGGCATTCTATACGGATCGGCGGGACAGCCCAAGGCTACCGGGCGATGAGGTTGTACCGCTTCAGGTCGATCGGCTCAGCGCCCTTGCGGATGAGCTGGGTCGCCTGGACGCCGCTGGGGACGGCGAAGAGATACACGTACACGCTGTCCGGCTCGACGAGGTTCGCGTGCTTGATCTTGTCGAAAATCGGAACGTCGGCCTCCGCGGTGCGGGCGGTCGGATCGAGGAGGTGGATCTCAAACCACCACTGACCGCCGATCTTCGCGAAGGCGTACTTGCCGGCCGGCTTGATCTCACGCCCGTTGCTCAGGGCCAGCGATACGGTGGGCAGTGCCCGCTGGGCAAATCCGCGGGCCTGGCCGAGGTACGACTGGGGGTCGAGCTCCTTCACCGGCACGAACAGCATCTGCTCGCCGCCGGGGATGTCGATCGGAAGCCGCTCGGCCTCGTTATCCGTCTGGTTGGCCTCGGTGATCGCCACCTGAAAGTGCCCGCCGACGAGCTTGCCGTTCTGGATGTCGGCCCCGGCGACGTTTCCGGCGAGCTTGATCGGCAGCCGGTCGCGGAAGGTGGGCCTGCCGCCGATCCACACGCCGTGGATGCGGTTCGGGGCCTCCGCCGACGCCTCCGGCCCCTGCTGCGATTCGGCATCGGGGGATGAGGGCTGTTCCGCCCGGGGCCTGGAGCCCCTGTCGGTCGTCCCGCCGTCGCGCCCGCCGGTGATCTCGCCCTCGGACTTGGCCTTCAGCATCGCGACGTCCACGCGGGCCGTCCGCTTGTATTCAATGAATCGGGCGCGGAAGCCCTTGGGCACCTCGAAAACCAGATCAAACGGCTCCTTGGGCCTCGGGCTGCCGGCGAAGACGGTGGACGTCTCCTCCTTGCCGATGACGGGCTCGCGGAAGAGCTCGACGAATCGCATCTTCTTGTCCTTGCCCTCTCGCTGGATGCCCTTGAGGATGTATTCGGCGGGCCGGCCCGCGGCGTCCAGGCCGACGATCCGGACCTGCGGCGGGCGAAAGCGGATCTTGCCGTCGGAATCGCGGGCGGTCTCGGTAAGGAAGATGCGATAGACCCTCCACTCGCGGTCGCCCGCCGGGCCCTCGGCGGGCACATCCTTCAACACGTCGTTGCCGGCGCGGTCCTGCTCCACCTTGGGGCGCAGGAGCCGGCCCGCCGGAAGGAGCCAGTAGCCGGCCTTGTCGACCTCGATGCCGTCGGCGACGCCGGGAACCGCGCGGTGCGACTCGCGCTGGGCGCCGGCGCGGCTGTTCTGAAGGCCGGCGGTGAAATCGGGGTGGACCTCGCGGAACCGCGTCGTCCCGCTCAGGGCCCCGCCGGACAGGGTGCCGATCACCTCGGCCGTGAACCGGTCGGGGCTGAGCCAGAGCTCCTGGCGCTTCCAGGAGACGTCCTCCGGAGATTTCTTCTTGATGGTGGTCTCGTCCAGCTCCCGGTTGCCCGCACAGGCGACGAACCGGCTGAAGCCGAGAAACGTCGAGTCGAACTGGAGCATCTGGAAGCCGATCTGGATCATGCCGACGATGATCATGGCCGCGAGGAAGCCGAAGACGCCGCCGCCGATCCGGTCCACCCAGAGGGGGAACACCATGTTCCCCTTGATGACGTTGTCACTGACCGTCCGCAGGATGCCGAGCGCGATGATGAAGACGCCGACGAGTGCGATGGCCTCGCCGTTGTCGGGCATCGAGGTAAGCAGGGCGCTGTGATAGATCTGCTCGTAGACGCCGAAGGCGAGGGCGGCGCTCAGGACGGTGAGCATGCACATGATGACCGCGCTGAAAAGCCCCTGAATGGCCTGAAAGAAGGCGATGCTCAGGAGCAGGGCAAAGCTGAAGAGGGAAAACCACATGGGTCACTTCTCCTGCCCGCCGGCGGTGGGGGCAACGCTGGGCGGCGGCTCCTCGTCGCGAAGGCCGCGAATGACTTCGTTCATGCTCGTGACGCCGCTGACGACGAGCTGGATGCCGACATCCTGCATCTCGCGCATCCCGTTCTTGCGGGCCTGCTTGAGGATGTTGGTCGCCGGCTGCCCGGTGCGGATCATCTCGCGGATGGCGTCGTCGACGACAAGCAACTCGAAGACGCCGATGCGGCCGAAGTGCCCGCTGCCCTGGCAGTTGGGGCACAGGATCGGCCGGCCCTTCTTGTCGAGCATGGGCTCGGTGCGGGCCCGGTAGAAGTACTCGGCCTTGTCGGCGGGGATGTTGGCCTTGCGGAGAAGGGCGGCGTCGGGTTTGTAGGGCTCCCGGCACGACACGCACAGCTTGCGGATGAGACGCTGGCCGGTGATGCCCTTCAGGGCCGCGGCGGCCAGGTCCGAGTCCGCGCAGAGGTGCACGAACTTCTTGAGGGCGTCGATCGCGTTTCGGGCGGGCATGCCGACGTAGATCTTCTTGCCCTCCGCCGCCGCCTTGGCCGCGAGGTGGGCGGTCTCCTGGTCGAGGCAGTCGCTGACCATCACGACGTCGGGCTCGCGCCGCAGAATCGACTGGAGCTGGCGGGCGTAGGTGACGTCGGCGCGGGTGGGGTCGAACCGGTGCTGCGTGATGTTCTCGAGCTCCATGAGCGGCGTCCGCTCCAGAGCGGCGAGGTTCTGCATGAAGGCGTCGTGGGCGCGCATGGCGGCATAGAGGGTCGTGGTGACGCCGCCGCCCTTGGGCCCGCTGACGATGACCAGCCCGGACGGCTCCTTCACGATCTTCTCGAGCTGCTCAAGCTGCGGCGGCAGGAGGCCCAGGTCGGCCAGCCGCAGGCGGCTCTCCTGTGTGAGGATTCGCAGGGCGAGCTGCTCGCCGGCCTTGGTACCCGAGGTCTTCACCTCGATCTCGACCTTCGTGCCGGAGGCGGTCGGGTTCGAGGCGTGAATCTTGCCGGTCTGCGGCTTGCGCCGTTCCTCGCGGTTCAGGCCGGCAATCTGTTTCAGGAGGTCGATTGCCGGCGGCACCTGTGCGGCGGTGAGGAAGTCGCGCCGCTCGTTCGGCACGCCGTCGATCCGGTAGATCAGCCGGACGGTGTCGTTGGCCGTCGCCAGCGCCACGTCGGTCGCCCGGCGCCATAGCGCGTCGAACAGCAGGTTCTGCACGGTCTCGTACGGCTGAAACAGGGCGGGGTCTTCCGGGGGCTTGACCTTCTTGCCGTCGGCGCCGGTCACCGGGACCCGCTCGATCACCTCGGAGACGCGCGACTTCTTGCCGCCGAACATCTTGCCGAGCTGAGCGGCGATGTGCTTGGGCGTGAAGACCCGGGCCGTGGGCGCCACGAGCCGGTTGCGCAGAACGACGTAGATGCTGCAGGTCCCGGTCGTGATCACAAACCACACGCCCCAGCCGGCGGCGAACAGACCGCCCTCCCACGGGGCCAGCAGCCACACCGCAAACGCGACGATGCCGGAGGCCAGGATGATGCCGTTCCACGTGTAGCGCGACATCGCCTTGACGTACACCGTATCCTTGTCCACCCACTGGCAGAACAGCAGCCAGAGGAAGAACCACACGAGGACGAACGCCCATTTGAACAGGCTGATGTAGCCCCCGATCTCAGGCAGGTCCGCCAGCGGCATCACGGTTGCAGGGTCCATGATCACTCCGAACTCCGAGGCTCTCGCTCACAGCCGGACCGGTATGCCGCGGTCGGCCATCAGCTTCTTGGTCTCCTGGATCGTGTGCGTGCCGAAGTGGAAGATGCTGGCCGCCAGGGCCGCATCGGCCTTGCCTTCGAGCACAACCTCGGCCATGTGCTCCGGGCTGCCGGCGCCCCCCGACGCCACGACCGGAATCCCCA
>CAZTVU010000017.1:11509-15188 GCA_964617025.1 uncultured Planctomycetales bacterium
CGATCTCACCGGCGCCGTCCCGTTCGCCCTGCCGGGCCCATTCGACCACCTCGATGCCCGTCGGCACGCGGCCCCCGTTGATGTAGACCTCCCAGAACTCCCGCCCCTCTCGCTGCACGCGGTTGGCGTCGATTGCGAGCACGATGCACTGGCTGCCGAATCGCAATGCCGCTTCCCGAATGAGCTTACGGTCTTTGACGGCGGCGGAGTTGATGCTGACCTTGTCGGCCCCGGCATTGAGCATCGCCCGGATATCGTCCAGCGTTCGGATCCCGCCGCCGACGGTCAGCGGCATGAAGACGTTCTCGGCGGCATCCCGCAGGACGTCCACCATCAACTCCCGGCCCTCGTGACTGGCGGTAATGTCGTAAAAGACGAGCTCGTCGGCCCCCTGATCCTCATAGCGGCGGGCGCAGTCGCTCACGCTGCCGGCGTCGCGATGCTCGAAGAATCGAACACCTTTGACGACCCGCCCTTTGTCGACATCGAGGCAGGGGATGATCCGTTTGGCCAGCATCTCAGGTCGGCGAACCGGACGGCGTAGCGCCCGGAGCGTCAATTCTACAGACGGCCGGGACCCTTTCAACCCCGGCACGGTGCTCCCCGTGGGGGAGTCGGGGGTTGCCCAAAGCCGCAGGGTACACGGCGAACACGGGCCGGCGGCCGGGTCGTGGACCGGCCTTGAGGCCGGGAAGGTGTACCCCGACGATCCTGCCACCGGCGGGACGCTCGTTTCCGTGGTGGGGGGAGCGATTCTTCGGGTTCGCTACGGCATTCCGGGCAGGCCTTCGCGGATCCTTCGCGAGAACGCGGGATCCCGGTCTGCGGCCAGGCCCCGCTCGTTGATCCGGCTGCGGGCCTTCAGTTGCGCGAACGGGAGGGCGCGGTCCAGCGTGCCGTTCTCATAGGCCATCTCGTCGATGCGGCCGTTGAGCAGGATCCTCCAGTCCCAGAGCGACGCGGCATACGGTCTGGCGTGGCCCCGGATGTTGGTCGTGCAGTTGCTCGTCAGGGCATTGTACCACTCCGCCCGCTGTTTCAGGCTGTTAGCATGCTCGAGGTAGTCGAGCAGTACGGCGCGCACGACACTCGGCTTTGCTCTCAGGCGGTAAAGGTACACGTCCTCCCCGCGGAAGTTCGTCCGCAGCCGCACCCCGTCGCGCTCGTCGGCGATCACGTAGGTCAGCTCATACTGCTTGAAGAAGCCGCGGACGGCGGAATACTCCTCGCCCTTCTCCTTCCGCGTCTCAATGGAGATGCAGAGGTACTCGTCCCCCTCGAAGCCGAAGCTCAGCATCGTGTGGGCGATCATCGGCGATCCCCAGTACACAAGAAACAGGTCCGCCGTACGCAACCTGTCAAGGTCATATGTCCGGTCGAAGTGATGTACGTCGAACTCCGTCTCGGACCGGTAGTCGCAGTTGCGGATGTTGTGGATCGTCACGCGGCTCCCCTCGACCACGGCATACGGCAGCACCGCGACGTCCCGCTGCCAGTCACGATCGTTCGACGGCGGAATCAGTAGCCACCACAGGACGACCAGGGCAAAGGCGGCCAGGAAGACCCGGAACCCGCGCCGCCGCGGGCGGACAAACAGCAGCAGTGCCATCAGGCCCAGACCGATCACCGCCGCCGTGACAGGTCGCAGCCGGGCCGGCAGGTTCGAGTAGTAGACCGCCAGCGCGGCCCAGCCCGTCATGCCCACACAAAGCAGGCCGAGCAGCGACGCTGCCGCGATCCTCAGCCACCGGAGGCGGCGCGGGTTCTTCCCGCCCGACAGGGCCCTCGTCTGCGGAAGCTTGTTGCTCGCGGCTGTCGGCACCGGAATCGTTCCTGCCCGGCCTCGGCCCTCGCACACTCGGTTCAGAACGTCAACGGCAAATCCGCGATCGGTGCCGCCGACGGTCGCTTCCCGGTCGCCGCGTCGCGACCGCCCGAAACAGGTCGCAGTCGGCCCCGGACGCAGGTTGGGCGATTCTCGAACGAAGTGCGCCGAACCTGTGACCTCGCCGCCGGCGCCCCCGGGAAGTCCGGTCTTCACCGCCCTCCGGTCCCCGTGTTCGGCGCGACATCGATTCGTTTCGCGTTCTCCGGCAGCTTGAACTCGAACGACGCCGGGGTGAACACGGGGGACACGTTCCAGCCGGTGATATCCGCGTTGAACCGCGTGCGGTCGGCGTCCCGTCCGTAGTCGATGGCGATCTTTCGGGGGACGGGCCGCTCGCCCGCGTCGATCCAGACCTCCCAGGTCGAGGGGCCCGTCGAGAAGGCCAGATGGTGGCACTTGATGCCGTCGATCCTGTGCAGTCCGACGTACTGGCCCAGGGTCTCCCGGGCCACGAGACGGTCGTACAGGTCCTTGTACAGCAGGTCACCGAGGGGAAGCACGATCCGGTATTCACGGGCGAGGGCATCGAGCATGGCATCGATCGTGTTGGGCACCTTCACGACCGAGTAGGCGTTCTTCGTGCGATCGAGCATCGAGACGGTGTTCCCGTCGTAGACGGCCCTCCTCGCACCGGTGTCCCCCGTTACCTCGGCGGCGAGTCTGCTCGGCCGGTCAACGTAGACAACGCGCCGGGCCGAGACTTGAACCTTTTCGCCGGAGGCCCGCACCTCGTCGGTCGTCGTCTGGGCCACGATGCTGAACTTCTCCAAGCCGGCAAGGTAGTCACACATGCCCTTGAGGATCTTGTAAGCGTTCTCGCCTTCCGCCTCGCCGCCGGCGGGTTCTTCGGGCGTCACGGGGGCCTCCACGACGACGTAGCCCTTCTTCCCGTCCTGTTCGCCCTCCTGGTAATACACCCCGTCCGACTCGTAGTACGTGCTGTTGTTGATAACGACCGTGCTGTACGTCTCGGGCAGCGTCGGATAGTAATAGCCGATTGGAGGATACGCCCAATTGTAGTACAGGCTGTCGCCGACCCAGCAGGGAGTCCACCAGCCGAAGCCCACGTGCCAGTAGTCGGACCCGCGCCAGGGATAGTTGATCGCGCCCGCGGGGAGATTCGTGATCACCCGACTGCCGTGGGGTCCCCGCGCCCCGGCGACGCCGTATCCGCCCGGTCCCCGGGCCGCGCCGGCGGCAGCACCTCCGGGCCCGCGAACGCCCGCAGCCACTCCGCCTCCCGGTCCTCGAACGGCACCCGCTGTGCCGCCTTCAGGGCCCCTGATGCCTACGGCGCCGGCTTCCCCCGGGCCTCGAACCGCAGCGGCGGCGCCGCCGCCGGGACCCACGACACCTGCCGCGCCGCCACCCCCCGGCCCCCTCACGCCGCCGATCGTGGCGCCGCCCGGCGTAGTGACACTCCCGCCGTGAACGATGGAGCCGCTGCTCGGCGGCTTGTAGGTGGGAATGGTATACCGGAAGCTGGATCCGCCCCCGGCCGCACCGCCGGCGGGCCGCTGTGTGCCTATGGGCGTGCTTGGCCGATACGCGGGCGCCGTCGGCCGGGCGATCGATGAGCCGCCGGACGGCCGGGGCGCTGCACTGGGCCTGCTCGGCCGCGCGTAAGAAGGTGTTGGCGGGCGCGAGTACGACGGCGTGGCCGGCCGCGGAGCCGAATAACGTACGCTTCCGCTGCCGGAATACGACGGGCGACTGACGCCGCCGCCGCGGTACCCGCCCCCGCCCCCGCCGCCGCGATACCCGCCACCACCGGCTCGTCCACCGCCGCCA